>JAEYNY010000194.1 GCA_023412275.1 Bacillota bacterium | reverse complement strand
ACTCAATTTTGAAATCGTTATACGATTTCGGAATTTTTCGAGTTCCTTTACATGTTTATCACTGTTTACTTTTCAAAGTCCATAAAGCCTTCTTACGACTGCTTTGTAAGGTTTCTGCTGTTTGTTTTAACGCAATCAGCTTTATTATAATACCACGCTGACAAGCCTTTGTCAACACTTGATTTCAAGAAATTATTTCCTGAAAAATCAACGTACGTTTTTCATACTTTTTAGTGTATCGCCTGTGACAGCTACGCTAGTATATCACCACTTTTATTACTACTTCAAGTGTATTTTATCCTCGTTTTGGGGTTTATTTTAATTTATAAAATGCATCCTTTTATATTTTGTATCATTCTCAATAATACTATCATTATCGCCGGATTCATTTCTTTTTTAATAAAACCGTAAAATCATTATTCAGATATCCCTTTACTACGGCTACAGTCCAATTCATTCCGTACTTTTCTGTTAATAACTCTTCTACCTTGTCCGGGTCAAAATAAAAGTATTTATCCTCCCTGTCTGGAGACTTATCCCAAAGGAGATTAAATGATATTACTTCGTTAGATAACTCTTGGAAAACGTCCAAGGCATCCAATAGGAATTCCTTGTTGTTTCCTAAATTAAGATTAAATATTCCTGATGAAAATATTGCATCAAATGAGTTGCTCCGGAAGGGATTATTCTTAAATAAATCTAAACATATAAACCTTCCCTTTATTTTTTTACCTACTGCTATATTGATCATGTGGGGCAGAATATCCACCCCTGTATAATCAAATCCGGTATATCTCTGATTAATGTACTCCAGTAAGTTTCCTGTTCCACAACCCACATCAAGAATTCTTTTATTGTTAAGATTAATATGACCAACCAGTTCTTTAAACCGCATCTCCTGAGCAGCCTTATTTTCCCACCCTTGTATGTAGTAATCGGGATATCCTTCTTTGTAATTATCCTCGTAGTACTTTTTAATATTACTCATATGGCTCATATTCAGGCACCTCCTATCTTAGTATAATATTACTAATTATTAACAACATTAACCGGGGTTCCTTTTATATAAGCTGAGATATTTTTTATTAATGTATCCATAAGCCGTTCCCGGGCCTCCTTTGTAGCCCATGCAAAATGTGGGGTAATTATGCAGTTTTTTGCACTGAGGAGTGGATTTTCAGCTTGTATCGGCTCTACAGACATTACATCTGTTCCCATACCGGCAAGTTTACCGGTATTTAATGCCTGTGCAACATCCTTTTCATCTATAACCGGGCCTCTTGATGTATTTATCAGGAAAGCTCCATCCTTCATTTTAGATATTGTGTCTTTATTTATAAGACCTTTTGTTTGCTCTGTCAGAGGACAGTTTAGTGTTATAAAATCGGACTCGGCAAGTACCTTCTCTAAGGTAGCAGATTTTATATTATCTGTTTCAAGGTCGGGTTTAATAGTCCTGCTATGGAATAATACTTGCATACCGAATATCTCTGCAATTTGCGCAACTCTTTGTCCTATGGCACCGAAGCCGATTATACCTAATGTTTTATTTTTTATTTCTATAAGAGGGTAATACCAGAATGAGAAATCAGGGCTATTTGTCCATTTCCCTTCGTGAACAGCCCTGTTGTGCTCTCCTACATGGTTACAAAACTCCATTATAAATGCAAACACCATCTGAGCTACGGAATCAGTGCTGTAGGCTGGCACATTTGTGACAATAATACCAAGCTCTTTTGCATATTCAGTATCAACTACATTATATCCTGTTGCCATTATACCGATATATTTAACCGATGGAGTTTTATCTAAAATCTCTTTTGTTAGTATTACTTTATTTGTAAGAACTATCTCTGCATTATCTATTCTTTCAATTATTTTTTCAGCCGGTGTTCTGTCGTAAACCACTAATTCCCCAAGCTGTCCCATTGCGTCCCAGGACATGTCTCCCGGATTCAGTGTATGTCCGTCTAATACAACTATTTTCATGATTACCTCCAGTTAATTAGCTTATTAGTATTAACCCCTGACCAGAGGGTATTTATTCTGGCTATTAGAATTTATTATACAATTATAATCTATATAAATTGCCAGTTCCAGACCATTTCCTAAATAAAATAAAGGAGCTGCCTATCCTGTGTGACAGACAACCCCTTTATTATTATGGTAAAGCTAATACTTAATCTTTAGATAATAGTTTTGCAAATTTTTCACCGGATACCTGTATTACCTGAACAACGATTATTAATAAAATAACTGTTGTTAACATTACATCCATCTGGTATCTATAATAGCCGAATCTAACTGCCAAATCTCCAATACCGCCGCCACCGACAGTTCCTGCCATTGCCGAATATCCTATAATACTTATTATGGTTACTGTCAAAGCCCTTATTAAGGAGGGCAGAGCCTCTACCAGTAATACACCTGATACAATATGCTTTATTCCGCTTCCCATAGCCAATGCAGCCTCTATCAATCCCTTATCGATCTCTTCAAAGGAAGCTTCCGCAAGCCTTGCAAAAAATGCTATTGATGCAACCGTTAAGGGTACTGCTGCCGCTTTTGGCCCTATGGTAGTTCCTACTACCTTTGATGTTACAGGAACTAAAAGTACCAGTAGAATAACAAACGGTATGGATCTTATAATGTTTATGATAAAGCCTGCAAGGATATTAACTGTCCTGTTTTTATAAAGCAGACTGTTTGAGGTTATATAAAGAATGAGTCCCAAGAGCAGCCCCAATACACAGGCAATAACTGTCGCAATGGCAACCATAATTAATGTTTCTTTTGACGCCTTTCCCAATTGGGATAAAAACTCTAAGCTATGTTCCATTCGGTGTCTCCTTTCTTTCCATCATAGTAGATAGTTATCTCTTCTACGTTGTCAGAAATAAACTGCTTTGCCCTGTTGCACTCCTCCTGAGTCCCTTCAAGGGTAACAAAAAGAATTCCGATTGGCTTTCCCTTAATATATTCGATTTTCCCGTGAAGTATATTAAGTATAACGTCAAACTTTTTATTCGCTAAAGATATAATGGGTTCTACGCTCTTTTCTCCCTTGTAAACAAGCTTTAGAATTTCACTTTCAAGGGATTCAACAATTTCAGAAGGCAGCTTTATATTGTCCTTTATAAGGCTTTGTGTTATTTCGTTTGTCGGTGAAGCAAATATCTGATAAGTGTCGTTTTCTTCTATAACAACCCCCTGACTCATAACAGCTATTCTGTCAAATAAGGTTTTAGCTATCTCCAATTGATGTGTTATAAATACTATTGTTATATCAAATTCTTTGTTAATTTTCCTAAGCAGTTGTAAAATTTCTTCAGTTGTCTTAACATCTAAAGCGGAGGTAGCCTCATCACATAGCAAAACCTTTGGATTTACGGCTAAAGCCCTTGCTATTGCGACCCTTTGCTTTTGCCCTCCACTTAGCTTGGCAGGAAAGACATTTTCCTTGTCGGATAGTCCAACTAATTCAAGGAGTTCCTTTACTCTTTTACTCCTATCCTCTTTAGGGTAATTCTGAATTTTTAACGCAAATTCAATGTTCTTTCCTACTGTTTTTCTGGATATAAGGTTAAAGTGTTGAAAAATCATTCCTATTTTTCTTCTTATGTTACGTAGCTTTTTGCCACGGGCATTTGTTATTTCTTCTCCGTCCACAAAGACTTTCCCGCAAGTTGGTTTTTGAAGACCGTTAAGTGTCCTTATAAGGCTACTTTTCCCTGCCCCACTTGTGCCTACTATTCCAAATATCTCGCCTTTGCGTATATGAAGCGATACGTCCTTTACTGCCACAATATCTTTTTCCTTTTTCTGTCCGAATACTATACTTACGTTTTCAAGTCTTATCATACGGCCCCTCCTTTTATCATGAAGTCCAGTTATTTGTTAAACCAATCGGGGAAATCAAAATCCTTGAATATATTTTTATCATCTTTTATTACTTTTCTAAATTCCTGTGATTTAACTATTGCTTCTATATCCTTTACAAACTGGGTTTCTTTGTCAGAAGTCTTTACGGCAATGATATTTTTATAGGATTCATCCAACTTTTCCTTGGCAACAGCGTCAGAAAGCTTTAAGCCGGCTGAAATGGCAAAATTACCATTTATTATTGCTATGTCAGCACTGTCAAGGGTTCTTGGAAGCTGTGCTGCTTCTGCCGGTGTGAAAACAAGGTTTTTAGGGTTTTCGGCTATATCTCTTTCGGATGCCTTTGTTAAGTCGATGTCAGGCTTCAATGTTATAAGATTTACTTGTACAAGGAATCTAAGCGCTCTCGCCAAATTTGGAACATCATTTGGCAATGTAACCGTTGCTCCATCGGGTAATTCTTCAAGCTTTTTATATTTTTTTGAGAATATTCCCATGCTTGCGGTAGGTACACTGATTACCGGGCTCAGATCTAGATTGTGTTCTTTTGCAAAGTTCTCCAAATATACTGTATGCTGAAACAGATTTACGTTTATTTCGCCGTTTCCCAGTGCAATGTTGGGTTGGACATAATCACTGAATTCCATTAATTTAACGGTATATCCCTTTTTCTCAAGTTCAGGTTGTATAGCCAGCTTTACCATATCTCCGTATGGTCCCGGTGCTACCCCAAACACTACTTCCTTTCCATTGTCTTTCCCGGATAGCGACTGCTTCGATGTGGAATCGGTTGGGTTTTGGGAAGAATTTGTACTGCCGCACGCTGCAACACCCAATCCTAATGCTAAAGTTAAAATAACTGCTATACCTGCTTTTATTATCTTTTTCATTTAAACACCCCTTTTCAAGGAACCTATATGTATTGTTCCTTTATAAATTTAATTTGATCATCTCTCTGCCTTTCAATTTCCTTTATATCCTCGTCCGTAAGATGTTTGAACCGTCCTTGTTTTTTAAGATATGCCCTGATGCTTGTGAATTCCTTCACATCCTTGTTAAGCTTGTATTTTCCGTCCTCATATTCTGCCAGATACCAAAGTCCGCATTCTACTGCTTCTCTTGCAATCGCTACAGTTTCACTACTGTCTATCCCCCAGCCCGTAGGGCATGGCGCTGCGATGTGTATGTATGATGTGCCGTTGGTGTTCTTTGCTTTTTCAATTTTTTTGATGTAGTCCGGAATATTACCTATACTTGCTGTTGCAGCATATTTTATGTGGTGTGCGGCTACAATTTCAAACATATTTTTTTTGCTGTTTCTGCTTCCATGTATGTGTTCACCGGGAGGTGTTGTTGTTGTTCTTGCACCGTAGGGTGTCAGGCTGCTTTGTTGAACTCCCGTATTCATATATGCTTCATTGTCATAGCAAATATAAATTATTCTATCACCCCGGTCTATTGCACCGGATAATGCCTGAAGACCGATATCCGCAGTGCCTCCATCCCCTGCAAAACCTACAACATTACAATTTTTAATGTTCAGTGATTTGGCTGCCGCCCTGATGCCCGACAGCATGGCTGCGGTACTGGCAAAAGGTGATATCAATGCATTTACTCCGAAACAAAGCTGAGGATATACAAATCCAACCGCAGACATGCAGCCGGCGGGAAGTACTACGAAAGTGTCCTTACCGAGAACTTTTAGTGCAAGTCTTACTGCAAGACTTCCTCCGCAGCCACCGCAGCCTTTATGTCCATAAAAGTATTCTTCCTTATCCAATCTGTTTAGCACCTCTACACCTCCAGCCCAATAAAATTGACGGTATTTGTATCTTTATCAACATTTTTTAATTGAGTAAATATATCTTCAATGTCCTGCTGGCTTATATTCTTCCCACCTAAACCGCCTACAAAGTTTATTATTTTTTTATTTGTGTTCTTAAGAGCATCAGCAACATTTGTATAGACTGTTCCGTGATATCCAAAGGAAATATCCTTTTCCAGTACACCTATCACAGCTGCATTACTGCAAAGCTTAAGTATTTCTTTTTCCGGAAAGGGTCTCATAAACCTGATTTTAACAACCCCCACTTTTTCGCCATTAGACCGGAGGGTATCAACCACATCTCGTACCTGTCCGGTAATACTCCCCAGTGTAATAAGCAGAATATCCGCATCCTCTGTTCCGTAGCCTGTGGCTAAACCTTCGTAGCTTCTGCCTGTTATTTCTCCGTACTGTTTATCCAGACTTTCAATTATTCCTCGTGAGTGCTCCAGTGCTTGGTGTTGTTGTACTTTAAACCGTATATTGTCCGCCGGACTTGATGAGAAAAATAAATTTCTTGGGTTTTCTAAGTCCATTTTTCCGTCCAGTTCAAAATCTGGCAGAAATTTATTCACCTGCTCTTCTGACGGAACCTCTATAGCTTCATATGTGTGGGTCAATACAAATCCGTCCAGATTTATCATAACAGGAGTCAATACATCTTTATGCTCTGCAAGAGCATAGGCCTGTATAATCATATCCAGACTCTCTTGGGCATCCTCCACATAAATCTGTATCCATCCGCTGTCCAACATTGACAAGGAATCTCTCTGGTCCCCGAATATACTCCAAGGGAGAGCCAGTGATCTGTTGGCATTCATCATTACCAAGGGTACCCTTCCCCCACTGGCATAGTGCATTACTTCCGCCATATATAAAAGTCCCTGTGATGAGGTTGCTGTAAAGGTTCTGGCTCCAAGTACGCTTGCGCCCATTACTGCCGATAATGCCGAATGCTCTGACTCAACGTACATGTATTCCGCATTTAACTCCTGCCTTTCTACCATTTCAGCCAATCTTTCTACTACTATGGTTTGAGGTGTTATTGGATATGCGGCGATTACGTTTGGCTTTGCAAGTTTTACGCCAATGGCTACGGCTTCATTTCCTGATGCAAATACCTTGTTACCCATTCGCCGCATCCTCCTTTTGCATTGTTATTGCATGCTTTCTACATTCTTTGGCACAAATACCGCAGCCCTTGCAAAAACCATAGTCTATGTCCATTTTGTTTTCCTCATTAAAAATTACTCCCTCGGGACATACGAGGTAACATAACCCGCAACTATTGCAAATATTATTGCTTATAACAGGCCTTGCATTTCTCCAGCCTTCCAATGTTTCTGTGAGATGCATTGCAGGCCCATAGGTACCCTTGGGTATTTCACCGGAAAAATCTTTTTTCACAGTTGGTCTGCTCATAATCCCACTCCTTTTGTATATGTAAAAATATATTCTGCAAGTCTTTGATTTTTTGACGCTATCCTCTCCGGCATATCGTATCTGATTGCCGATAAAAGACTGTCTCTTGATATCAAATGGGTATTCGCCACCAATACTGAAAGCATGGCAGTATTGGTTATTGGTGCACCGAGATATTCCTGAGCAACTTTCGTAGCATCAAAGCTGATAATATCGGGATTGATCTTTTCTTTTGATGTATTAAGAATTACTTTTCCACCGGGTTTTAGTTTGTTATGTAAACTTTCGTCATAAAGACTTTCATCTAATACAACAATATAATCGCTGAACTCGCAATGACTCCTGTTTTTAATGGGTACTGTGTCTATTTTTGTATATGCAAAAACCGGAGCACCACGCCTTTCAGGACCAAAACTGGGAAAACTCAGAGCAAACTTGTTCTCATACAGACTTGCTGCTGCCCCAAGTATTCTGGATGTTGTAAATGCACCTTGCCCGCCCCTGCCTAAAAATGTTATTTCTATCATAATTACATCTCCCTTTTGGCTTAACCGCCGAGGTTTAAAAGAATTTGCGGATATTATGCAGACGCTCAAGAGCCTTTTCCAGAGTCTCCTTTTTCTTTGCAAAGTGGAATCTTACATAGTTATTTACTTCATCCTTGAAAAAGCTTGAGCCAGGAACTGCTGCAACACCCACATTTTTTGCAAGTCTTTGCGCAAACTCAACATCAGTTTTTATACCGAATTCACTTATATCTACCATTACATAATAAGCTCCTTCCGGCTTATGATATTTGAGGCCAATTGAGTCCAGCCCTTTCAGGAAAAGCTCTCTTTTCTCAGCGTACAGACTGGCTAGTTCCCTATAATAGTCATCACCGAAAGCAAGACCTGCAAGTGCCGCCCTCTGCAACGGGGCTGCAGCACCAACCGTAAGGAAATCGTGAACCTTCTTGCAATTGTCTATTACATTTTTAGGTCCGATTACATATCCCAACCTCCATCCGGTTATTGAATATGTTTTTGACAAGGAGCTGCAGGAGATAGTTCTTTCAAACATACCCGGCAATGAAGCAAAGTATATATGTTTACTTGGTTCGTATACTATGTGCTCGTATACTTCATCTGTTATTACAAAGGCATCATATTTTGTAACCAATTCCGAAATAAATATCAGTTCATCCTTTGTGAATACTTTCCCCACGGGGTTTGAAGGATTACACAATATTAAAGCCTTTGCTCCCTGCCTGAATGCATTTTCCAACTCATCCTTATTAAATGTAAATTCCGGCGGGTTTAGCGGAACATATATTGGTTTGGCACCACAAAGAACTGTGTCTGCAGCGTAGTTTTCATAAAAGGGTGAAAATATCGCTACTTTTTCACCTGCCTCGCATACTGACATCATTGCAGCCATCATAGCTTCTGTACTTCCGCATGTAACCACTATATTCTCATCCGGGTTAAGTTTTATATTCATAAAATGTTCTTGCTTTTTTGCAACCGCTTCTCTGAAAAGATGTGAGCCCCATGTTATTTCATATTGATGAGGGCCTTCTTCCGCTGTTTTTTTTAGAGCTTCTATCAACTCCTCCGGAGGATCAAAGTCCGGGAAACCCTGAGAAAGATTTATTGCACCGTATTGGTTTGCTATTCTTGTCATTTTTCTAATAATTGATTCTGAAAACCAGTCCAATCTTGTACTTAGCTTTGGCATTTTACCCTCCACATAAAAAATTTATAAATGTTTTATTTTTCTGTTCTTATGTCAACAAGCCTTTTGGCTTTATGGGTAGCTCTTGGAAGTGCCCCCTCAGAAAGTAAAATAACATCCTTTGGCTTTATACCAAGGTGGGTTTTAAGTTCATGGGCAATTAACCTTATAAGTTCTTCGTCCGTAGTTTTTGCCCCCAATCTTTTTTCAACCTCTACACTGAATTTCGTAATATGATTGTCTGTCAATACGGTGACTCTGTACTCCCCTGTTAAATCATCAATGTTTCTCACGGTGTATTCTATATCGCTTGGGAAAACATTTACGCCCCCGCAAATAAACATATCATCAACCCTGCCAACTACATTTATGCGCTTGTGGGTGCGACCGCATTTGCATTTCTCATTTGTATATGTAACAATGTCTCCCGTTCTGAAACGTATCATGGGTCTAGCTTCTTTTCTTAGTGTTGTAAGAAGCATTTCTCCCCTTTCACCTTCTGCCACAGGTTCACCTGTGTGTTCATCAACTACCTCCACCAGCAAATGATCCTCTGCAATATGAAGTCCTTCATGATACTCACATGCAGCAGCACAGGCCCCGAATATATCTGATATTCCATAAAAATCATATACATCTGCCCCCCACAAATCCTCAATTGCTTTTCTGGTTGCAGGTATAGAGCCTCCCGGTTCTCCAGCAACTATTATTGTTCTTATGGATAAGTCCTTTTTTATGTCTATGCCCTTCTCCCTTGCGGTCTCTCCCAGATACCAGGCATAAGACGGTGTTGTCCAAATTATATTTGGCTGGTATTCCTGCAATATGAACAGCAACCGGTCGGTGGGAATTGTTCCGGCCCAGATGCAAAGTGCTCCAAGATTTTGTGCCCCTATTACATCCGGCCCTCCAACAAAAAGTGAAAAATTAAGTGCATGTATGTATCTGTCCTTTGGTCTCATTCCAGCCTGCCAGAATAATCTGCTCTCAACTTCCTGAAATTCATCAAAATCAACTTTACTGAAGGGACTGGCAGTAGGCTTTCCCGTGGAACCGCTGGAGGAGGAGATAAATACCACTTTTTCTTCGTCTACCGTCACCAGATCTCCTAGTATTGGCTTTTCGTTCTGTCTCTCTCTAATTATGTGTTTTGTTAATATAGGAAATTTTCTTATATCGTCCAGAGTTTTTATATTATCCGGTGTGACTCCAGCTCTCTCAAAGCTCTCTCTGTAATATGCGGATTTTTCATATGCCAGCTTTATCTGTGACCTGACATGTTCCAACTGGTAAGCTTCCAGCTCATCTCTGTCTATAGTTTCTATTTTTTCTACCCAATATTTCTTTTCCATTTTTTATAAACCTCCGATTTTGGCAACATGCCACGATATATAATAAACTTTGTAATTTGTCACTCTGCAGTATTATTCCTAGTAATATTATATGTTTGCTATTATATATTCTGAACTATTCTGTGTCAACAGATTTTTTCAATATATATAGTTAAATTATCAAAGCTATTATAAATAATATTCTGCATACCTCCATTAATCCAAAATTTTATTTACACATAGATTATTGATAAATCAGAGGTTTTTATATATAAACAGGCAAAAAAATAACTCTAAGCATAGCTTAGAGTTATTTTTTATAGTTTTGCTATTATTTAAATTTGGGGAGCCAACTGCCATGAGCCTCTATTAGCTCATCAACCATTTTTACTATGTTATCAAGAGTCATTTCCGAACCCGTGTGTGGATCTAGCATTGCTGCATGATAGATATGCTCCTTCTTTCTTGTGACTGCTGCTTCAATTGTTATAAGCTGAACGTTAATGTTGGTCATATTCATTGCTGCCAATTGTACTGGCAGTCTTCCCACCCTACACGGATTAACACCCATACCATCAACCATACAAGGTACTTCAACACATGCCTCGTGGGGAAGGTTCTCAATCAGACCACCTTTATTTATAATATTCCCACCTATTTTAAAAGGTTTATTTGTTACTATCGCCTCCATAATGTAAGAGGCATACTCCCTTGATCTGGTATGGTTTAAAGCCTGATTGCCCATTAGCTCATCCCTGCGTTTATTCCACTCTTCAATCTGATATATACATCTCCTGGGGTATTCATCAAGAGGTATGTTAAACTTATCTATAAGTTCGGGGTATGAGGATTTTATAAAGTAGGGATTGTATTCCGCATTGTGTTCACTTGATTCAGTGCAGTAATACCCTAATTTCTCAATGTAATCATATCTTACCATGTCATAATGCTTTTCGTTTTGATTCTTTTCTTTTGCACGTCGTTTAATCTCAGGGTAAAGATCATTACCGTTCTTGTCACGTATCTCTAGTAACCACCCCATATGGTTTATACCGGCTATCAGTTCCTTTCTTCCTTCTAGTCGGTCTTCCATACCCAAGGATTTCAACAAATCCTGAGAACAAATCTGTACACTATGACATAATCCCACGGTTTTTACCCCGGTGTATCTCTGCATATACCCGGATAACATGGCCATCGGGTTTGTATAATTCAGAAACCAAGCGTCGGGACAAACTTCTTCAATATCTCTTGCAAAGTCCTCCATAACTGGTATTGTTCTAAGTGCTCGCATTATTCCACCGATTCCAAGTGTATCTGCAATTGTTTGTCTTAATCCATACTTTTTAGGAATTTCGAAGTCGATAATTGTACATGGATCATATCCACCAACTTGTATCGCATTTATAACAAAGTCCGCATCCCGAAGGGCTTCCTTTCTGTTTTCAACTCCTAAATAGGTTTTTATTTTAGCCCTTCCCTTGTTTACATTCTGATTTATTGCCTCCAGCATAATCTGAGACTCCTTGAGTCTGTCTCCCGCAATGTCATATAGTCGTATTTCACCGTCTGCCAGAGCTTCCGTACACATGCTGTCACCCAGTACATTTTTTGCAAATACAGTACTACCGGCTCCCATAAATGTTATTTTGACCATTATTGATACCCCTCCATACCATTTAAACTATATGTATAGAATACCAGAAATACATAATCTGAAAATTGAATAAAGTAACTTATATTTGTTATAATGTAACCATTATGCTATTGAATATATAAAAAATGCAGTGTTTGAAAGGATGTTTTATTTGGAAAACAATTTATATAATCTTGCAGTTGTAAGAAGAAGTATACGTAAGTTTAAAGAGACCCCTGTTCCTCACGAAGATATTGAATATTTTATTTCTTGCGCGGTAAACGCACCAAGCGGTTGCAACAGCCAGTGCTGGCACTTTGTTGCCGTGGAAAACAAAGCTTTAATTGAGAAGCTTGCAGAGGAAACTGCAAAAAGTGCCCGAGAATTCTATGGTACTGGTTTTACAGAAGCAAATGAAGAATTCCTGATTTCCAGAGAAAAGGCAACAAGTTTTTTCAAAAATGCTCCTCTGGTTATATTCGTATTTCTTGACAGGATGGATTACTATGACGAAAGAGTTTCCAATGCTTTCTCTGAAAAAGATTTCTCAAAAAGGGAAATGCTAGACGCCCTTGCTTACCCTGACATTCTATCAGTTGGTGCCGCTGTTCAAAACATGCTTCTTGCCATAACTGAAAAAGGCTATGGAGCCTGTTGGATGAACGACCCCGTAGTTGGAGAGCCTAAAATTAAAACCCTTTTAAACGTAAGAGACGATTTAAGACTTATAAGCGTTGTCCCCATAGGAGTTCCCAATTATATTCCTCGAGGGAAAAAACTTAGAAGTATGAGTGAAGTTATTGAATACAGGTGAATATACTAAGGGGTCGTTTTTTAATGCACAATATTCCTCTATTGAATAAATGCTTTAAGGATATAAACCCGTTAATATGCGGGTGGGAGTCATGTGGTAAGGGACATTTTTTCGGACCTGCTTCACGTGAATATTATCTGATACATTATATTGTTTCCGGAAGTGGTATTTTTGAGAGGGCCGGAAAACGCTATACATTATCCAAGGACTCTCTGTTTCTCATACGGCCCTACGAGTTGACTTTATATAAAGCCGACAATGAAAATCCTTGGGAATATATTTGGATTGGGTTTAACGGAAGTTTGGCTCCCGATTTGCTGAAAAACAGTGGTCTTTCGGATGATATTTGTACAATGCATATACCTTCCCTCAGAAATACCTTTTTAAGTATGAAGGATGCTGAAAACATGCAGCACTCTTCAGAGTTATACTTGTGCGGTAAAATCTTTGAGTTTTTTTCGTACGTATCAGAAGAATTCAGTCAAACACCGAAAGGGTCTTCAACGAGTGTTTACTGTAAACGTGCCAAGGATTATATTATGTCTAATTATGCAAGCCAGATATCCGTGGAAAGTATAGCAAATATACTTGGTATTGACAGAAGATATCTGTGTAGGATTTTCAATAAGCACACTGGAAGTACACCCCAGAGATTTATTGTCAATTATAGGCTTGAAAAGGCGGCTTTTCTTCTTTCCAAACACGGCTATACAGTAGGGGAGGCAGGTAGAAGCACCGGTTACGACGACATATACAATTTTTCAAAAATGTTCAAGAAGAAATATGGGATACCCCCGTCACTTTATAAGAGTGACTTGTAACCAATTTTACCGATTTTTTAGATATGATTTTCTTGGTGACATGCTAAAATTAAAGGTCTATAATAATAGTTTAAATACTATTATACGGGGTCATATTTTCATGAAAAAGTTTAAACTAAACAAAGAAATTGACAAAGAAATAATCGGTCTTGCCTGGCCTTCTATTACTGAGCAGATTCTTGAAATGCTAGTAGGTATTGTTTCTACGGTATTCATGAGCTGGATCGGTACAGCAGCCTTGGCCGGGGTCGGTATGGTCAACATGCTCATCAACTTCTTGCAGACTGTTTTTTCAGGACTGTCAATAGGAACTACAGTGGTTATAGCAAGAGTAACAGGAGAAGGAAATCATACAGAGGCCAAAAGAACTTTGGTTCAGTCGGGATACATGGCTCTTGTCGTAGGAATATTTCTACTGGTAACAGGAAAAGTCTTCTCTAATCCCATTCTCAACTTATTTCTAGGGGGAGCAAAAGTACAGGTTTTCAACTATGGTCTGACATATTTTAATATAATTTTGTTCAGTCTTCCTTTTTTTGTCCTTGACATAATTGTATCAGGAGCCATGAGAGGTGCCGGAGATACAAAAACTCCTATGTATATTACAGGAGGAGTTAATATATTAAATATTATCCTTAACACTATTTTAATTTTCGGTGTACCTTTTCTGCATATACCGGGTATGGGTGTGGCAGGTTCTGCTATTGCCGTAACTGCCTCAAGAATTATCGGCATAACGGTAAGAGTTCTTGTGCTATATAATAAAAAAGGACTTAAACTTAATCTTAGTCTTAAAGATAATTACCGTTTGAAACCACAGCTAATGAAAAGAATTATAAATATTGGTGTTCCCGGATTTATTGAGCAAGCAGTTATGCAAGGAGGTTTTCTCATTCTTCAGCTTATTATAGTTAGGATGGGCACGGTTGCAATGGCTGCTTACCAGATTGGTATCAACATTAATGCCATTGCATTTTTCCCCATATTCGGTTTTGCCATAGCTAATACAACTCTTGTGGGACAAAGCCTTGGTGAGAAGAATTATGATAAGGCAAATAATTATTCTTATGAGGCCTTAAAAATAACCATGCTTTTTGGGTTTGTTCTTGGTATTTTTATGTTTGCATTTGCTCCTTTATTGGCCAGAATATACTCCAATGATCCCGAAGTAATAAAGGAATCTGTTATGATTGTAAGGACTTTTGGTGTTCTTGAACCTCTGCTTGGCGTTCTCAACATTTGTTCGGCAACACTTAAAGCTGCTGGTGATATAAAGTATGTTATGATTACGTCTTTGGTAGGTTTATGGGCCTTGAGAGTATTGCCTTCATATGCTCTTGACAGAGTTCTCGGTATGGGACTAATTGCTGTTATGATTGGTATCTTTTTAGACTTCTGTTCACGTTCCGTTATGTACCTCCTGCGCATGAATAAAGGCGACTGGAAGTATCTAAAAGTATAACTTCTCAAAAAAACCCCCTACGCACGGATTGCTTCATGCGTAGGGACTTTAGAAGGAAATATATCTATTTTTTAGTTAGTTTCAAGATATTATTTTTACACGTTATAATCTTCAAATTTAACGTGTATTTGGGCAGACTTATTGCCTATTATAGTCCTTTAAAACAATTGGGATTAATTTTATAGCCATGTTGAATATAAGGAATGTAAACGAAGGGTAATTTCGAAACTTTCTGAATAAGAGCATGAAAAATTTAAAGAATAATATAGAAATTCAGTAATCTATGTAACAAAATATATTTTATACCATTTAATGTAATTATGCAAGACTTTTTTTCCGTCTTTTATAATACACTTTTATTAATTGTAATTAATTACCATTTGTTTACGCTGAATTTATTCCTTAACCTTAAAAAACCCCCTTGGACAATAGCGTCCAAGGGGGGTTTCTTTTAAAGTTTAAGCTTATTTTGCTTCGAGAATATATTGGTTTAACAAAGCTTCCAACATTTCCTGACGTCCGGACTTGTTCTGGATCTTTGCATTAAGTGCATGTTGTTCTAATTCCTTAAATCCAACTTTTCCTTCAACGATATCTTTACCGATACCGGTTGTGTAGCTTGAGTATCTGTCAGCAACAAATGCATCAAACTTACCGTCTTCCATGATCTTGTTAGCTATGATAAGGCCCTTTGCAAAAGTATCCATACCTGCAATATGTCCATAGAACAAGTCGGCTGGTTCAAATGATCCTCTTCTAACTTTAGAGTCGAAGTTCAAACCACCCTTTGTCAATCCTCCAGCTTTCAATACTTCTAACATTGCAAGAGTGGAATCATAAAGGTTTGTTGGGAATTGGTCTGTATCCCATCCGAGCATTACGTCACCCTGGTTAGCGTCGATACTTCCAAGCATATTGTTAATTCTGCACATAGCAAGTTCATGCTGGAATGTATGTCCTGCCAATGTAGCATGGTTAGCTTCGATGTTCATCTTGAAGTATGGGTCTAATCCATATGTCTTCAGGAAGCCGATAACTGTAGCTGTATCAAAGTCATATTGGTGCTTAGTTGGTTCTTTTGGCTTTGGTTCGATTAAGAACTGTCCGTCAAAACCTATTTCCTTAGCATAGTCAACAGCCATCTTCAAGAATCTAGCCAAATTGTCAAGTTCTAACTTCATGTCTGTATTCAATAGAGTTTCATAACCTTCTCTACCACCCCAGAATACATAGTTTTCTCCGCCTAATTCCTTTGTGATTTCCATTGCCTTCTTAACCTGAGCTGCTGCATATGCAAATATGTCAGCGTTTGGTGAAGTTGATGCACCATGCATAAATCTTGGGTTTCCGAAAGCATTTGTAGTTCCCCATAATAATTTTACAGAGCTTGATTTCATTCTATCTTTGATTACTGAAACTATTACATCAAGATTCTTATTTGTTTCAGCAAGTGTGTCACCTTCTGGAGCAATATCTCTGTCATGGAAAGCAAAGAAAGGAGCTCCAAGCTTTTCAATGAATTCAAAGTTTGCCTCAACTTTGTATTTTGCAATTTCCAGAGGATCAGACATTGTGTTCCAAGGTCTAACATATGATCCTGCACCGAACATGTCAGCACCTGGTGCTGCAAAAGTATGCCAATATGCTACTGCAAATCTCAGATGTTCTTCCATTGTCTTTCCGCCAATAACTGCTTTAGGGTTGTAGTACTTAAAAGCTAATGGATTATCTGATCCGCTTCCTTCAAATTTGATGTTTGAAATACCGCTAAATACTTCTGACATATTAAAATCCCTCCGTTTTTTATTTTTTGATAGCATTTTCATATATAATTAAGCCTATAGCCTGTAGCCAAATAGCTTCTTTAATGGTATTATCGCCGCACCCAAAGCCGATGAATCTTCTCCGATTTTTGATACTACTACTTCTACTCTCGAAGCAGGATACTTAAGTGCCTTTGCCACTGCAATACTTTTTAAGTGATCCATTATATCTTCAGAAAACTTGACCAATTCTTTTCCAAGAACTATTTTAGAAGGATTTACAGTATTTATAAGGTTTGCTATTGCTAGTCCCAAATACCCTGCTGCCTCTACCAAAATTATTCTGGCTGATTCGTTTCCTTCACCTGCCAGTCTGAAAATATCATCGACAGTTATTGCATCAATGTTCTCAAAGTCCGTTATCAAACCTTGCCTTACCAACTTTTGCGCCTTCTCTACCATAGTTCTTGCCGAGACCAATGCTTCAAGACATCCGTAGTTCCCACAGGCACATCTTGGCCCATTCTGGTCAACGGTTATATGACCTATTTCCCCTGCACTTCCACAACATCCTCTGTACAGATTCCCGGCTGCAAATATGCTGGAGCCTATTCCTGACTTCATATTTATACATACAAAATCACTTTCATCCGTACAGCATCCTATCCAGTTTTCACATAACGCAGAACACATTGCTTCATTGTCAACATATATAGGGAAATCTCCGATTCCGGCCATCATGTGTTCCAAATTTACACGTTCCCAACCAAGGTTCGGTGCGAATATTATCTCCTGAGTAAGGTTGTCTATCATTCCCGGAACCGATACCCCTACTCCCAGTAATCTTTCGTTTGCAATGTTGTGGTTTTTTATAATTTCAGCTATCTTTTGTTCCATAAGCCGTATTGACTCTGATGCGGCCCGGGCAAAATCACAGGATATCTTGTCTTTAAATTCAACCTGCCCGGTAATATCCATTAAAATAAAACGCATATAATCAATGTCAATATCCACACCTATGGAAAAATAGCTCCCCGGGGTTAATTCATATAGTATTGGCCTTCTACCGCCCTTGGATGTCCCTATTCCTGCTTCACGAATGTACCCTTTGTCAAGCAGATTTGTAACTATTGTTCCACATGCAGTAGGTGAAAGTCCGGTTATTTGTGCAAGCTCAGCTTTTGATACCTGCTTGTTTATCCTTATTAATTCGAGTAATGATGTCTCATTAATCTCTTTTAATAGCTTATTATTTCCGGCTTTACCCAACCTCATAAATCAACCCCCATATACTGTAAATTTACACAGAACTAACTGTATAAAGCTTATTTCAATATTGTGCTAAGTTGGGTAAAATCATCTTTTAATGATTTGTAAAGCTTTGTATACAGCTTGTAGAAATCATCATATTTATTGATTCTATCTTCAATCGGAGCAAGAGTGTCCTTAACTTTTATAACATCTTCACAAGCTTGAGGAACACTGTCATATATACCTGCACCAACTCCTGCAAGAATTGCTACACCTAACGCCGGTCCTTCGTCAGAACGAATACGGTTTATATTTGTACCGAATACATCAGCCTGCATTTGTCTCCAGATTCCGCTCTTTCCGCCTCCGCCTGAAGCTCTTACCTCTGATATATCTACGCCCATTTCCTTAATAATTTCAAGACAATCCCTCAAGCTGAAGGTTACGCCTTCCATTATT
>JAEYNY010000170.1 GCA_023412275.1 Bacillota bacterium | reverse complement strand
TTTTTATAAACTTGCATCTATTATAAACACTGCCTGCTTTTAAATGTTACTCTTATTAGAACTCATATTTATTTGCTATAATTTACATCTCTTATTATATTTTCTTAGCATTTTCAAGAAGATATCTTTCTGCTTCTACACACCACAAGCCGTTACTGTTTTCAACAAGATCAGCAAGTTTTGCATACAGCGGGTCTGCTTTTCCCTTCTGTTTAAAATCCGTTATTGCAGTAAGCTCCATATCTATATTGGTATAAATGAGTTTTTTCCCCCCCGGAATCTTAGGAAGGTTTAAAGTTGTTTCTACAACACTATTCAGTCCTCCAATATGAGTAACCATGGCTGAAGGATTTATTAATCCCTTTGCCATCATATCCAGTGATTCTTTCATATCGTCAGTATTTCCACCACTGGTACCTACAATATGTGTAGAATTGTAATGAACATTATAGAAGTTGAAATCCGCACTAAAAGCTGTATTGCTTGGACCTGCAAAAAAATTCAAACAGCCGTCATGAGCCAGTATTCTATCTCCTTGTTCGACTACAGATTTTACAGGTGCAAAAACAATAACATCGTTGTAACCTTTCCCGTCAGTCAGCCCACGCAAGTATTCTTCTGGATTATCTATTGCAGCTGTATTTACATACTTTAACTCTACTCCGTTTCTAGCTGCTTCTTCTACAGTATAAATTGATTCTGCACGTGCCAGTCTGGCATCATCTATATCTGTAACTACCAGCAGGCTAGGCCTTCTATTGCAGTGTATAGCATAATCTATTGCTCCAAGTCCCATTGGACCAACTCCGGCAAGAATAGCCATATTACCGCCCTCTGTTATTCCCATATTATGTACATAACTACCCTGGATAGTATGATAATTTGCGTGGAAAGTACCAACTATACAAGACATAGGCTCAGCTAAAGAACCATAAAAGTATGCATCGCCCTCATATTTTAATAGGCATCCCAATTCCATTACTGCACTGGGAATAACAATGTGGGTTGCACTTCCCCCTATATATCTGAATGAATAACCAGGAGCAGCATATGGATCTTCCTTCTGGTTTAACGCAGGTTGTATTGAGAATTTGTCTCCTGCTTGAAAATGATTCTTCCACTTATTACCTACTTCAAGAATTTCTCCACAGAACTCATGTCCTACTATTGTCGGATTTATGTAGATGTCCTTTGGTACTCTTTTGTGGTCAGCTCCCTGGATTGCCGCCTTATACGTAGACATGCAAATACTATCAGATATTATATGCGCAAGTATTTCGTCATCTTTAATCTCCGGAAGGTCGAACTCTTCTAATCTCAGATCATTTTTACCGTAAATTCTTATTGCTTTTGTCTTCATATTCGCCACCTTTTTTCATTATTTGGTTTTCCATATATGTTACTGTTATATATTTATTTAAAGTTGGATTTGAGCTGTTATACTGAAAAATGCAACTATTCTCATCAGTTCCCATCTGATAAACTCCTTACTGTGAGGCATCCCTTCTTCTCTTCAACTCCACTGTTTTTTCAATAACTGAATTTATGCATGAGACATCACTCAAAAGGCTATAAAACTCCAGTGCTAATTTAAATAACAAACTATTTTCTGGGATATTGCATATTTTTTTTAATACAGACTCTGGTCCATCACTGGTTATTGCATCATTTAAACCTTTTAATTTAATACTCATTTCGTCAAACTTCATAGCAGAAGCAATACCCAAACATATATTTGTAGGATTAATACCATGAGCAAGACAAAGGTTGGCTGCACCGACAAGCCTGTCATTGGGGGAAAGTTTTCTCTTAACATCCTTGCCCACTCGGTCAATAGTATCACCAAGCTGCCTATTCCCAAATCTATAAATCAGATCATCTACATGGTCAAGTATGATTTCCAGATTAACTCCATGTTCTTTGGATAGGGCTTTAGCTGAGTCCTGCATTGCCCTTAAAACTGCAAGTTTTATAAATGGATCCTCTATAGCTTCCCATATATAGGTATAGCCTTTCATCTTGCCAAGATAAGAAGTCAGTGCATGCCCCATATTATGAATAAATAGCTTTCTCTGTATGAAGAACGAAAAAGGACTAAATGGCTGCATATTTTTCACATACGGTATTTCGCCTTTGAAACCATCTTTGTCTACAGGCAGTTCGCAATATTCTTCTACAAAAACCCTCAGCACGTTGCCTTCCTGCATTTCCAGAGTCATTACCGGAACCATTCTCCCTATTGATGCTTCCACTAATCCGATTAAATTTTCAAAATATTTGTTCTCTGTTTCATCAAGCTCTTGTTTTATCAATTTCGCAAGATAGAGGTTTGCATCCAAAAGATTTTCGCATATTATTATGTTGAGAGGATTCATATTTCCCCGCTGCCACCGTTTTTTAAGCCCTTCAGCTATAGGCCTAGCTATCCTTGGAAGCACATTAACTCCTACAGCTGTTGCCATTATATCTGCATCTGCAATAGCATCTACTACATTTTCAATATCACAGCCATTAACACCTCTTACATTTTTAACTGTAATTTCCTGACTACCTATCCTTGTCAGTATTCCAACGGGATATTCACCTTCGCTGTTAAGTCTATTTATTATCTCCATATTTACATCAATAAAGGATACCTCATAGCCTGATTCAGAAAACAATTGACCTATAAAGCCACGTCCAATATTACCAGCACCATACATTACCGCCTTTTTCATATACTACTCCTTTAGTTTTGTTATCCTTTCAATATCCTCATCAGTAAAAATATCAGCCTCGTCCCTACTCTTTGTTGAGAATTCAGATACTACTGCACCCTCAGGTCCAGCCTGGAACCAATGTTTTGTATTGGGATACAGTGTATACTGTTCACCCGGCTTAAGTACAATTTCGTGCCAAACAGTATAAGCTTTTTCTCTTCCTTTTGGAGCTACAGCCTTAGGTGTCTTTACAGGTACTCCCTCAACATAAAGATATACTTCGCCCCATCGGCATCTGAAGGTTTCTTCTTTGCCTGGCTCACCTTCTACAGGAGGATGGCGGTGCTCAGGACAAGTCTGATGTGGGAATAATATAAGTTCTTTTGCACAGCACCTGCTTGTATTTACATATGTAATTAGTGCTAATCCCGTACCTTCAAGCTCGTTCAGCCCAAAATCAGCAATCTCTAGATTTTCTTTTTCTTCGTCAGTAAGAATAATTCCCGCTTTTGTGAAATATTCCATAGCCTTATTCTTTGCAGCGTAAAGTTGTTCAACAGTTAACATCTTTTTATCCCCCTATTTCATTTTCTTCCATGAACTTCTTAATTTCATCAAAGCTTTTTATTCCTGTAGATGCTCCAGCAGCCATTACGCAGTGAGTGCCCACAGCATTGGCATACTTACCGCATTCATACAAGTTCCATCCCTTTTTAAGCCCTGTTAAAAAACCTGCCACGAATGAATCACCCGCACCGGTAGTATCTACAGCCTTAATTTTCCCGTATGTGGGTATCGTGTATTTTTCACCCTTGGAATCCTTAATAAAACAACCTTTTTTACCAAGCTTAATTACTGAGGTTTTTACACCCATTGACAAGAAAGTATCTGCTATTTCTTCAGGATTCTCTTTTCCACTGAGCTTAATTGCTTCTTCGATACTGGGTATAAACAAGTCTATGTACTTCATACAAGGACCGAGTACGCTCATCCATCTATCTTTGGAATCCCATGCAGTATCCAGTACAGTATACTTTCCCATTTCTTTAACTTTTTTTAGAAATTCAGCACATTGCTCTCCATCAAACTTTGGCATCAGCATTGCACCTGCTACAAATACAATCTCAGAGTCTTTTATTACGCTATAGTCAATATCCTCAATACCAAATTCCGCATTTGCACCTAGACAGTGCAGAAATGATCGCTCTCCACATGAATCAACTGTTACTATCGATGCAGAAGTTCCTGAAGTATTGTCAACTCTCAAGCCTTCAACATTAACCTTTTCATCTTTTAAAGAAGTAAGCATAAATTTTCCAAAACCATCATTTCCTACTTTTCCCAAAATTGCTACATTCAATCCCATTTTTGCCATGTCTATAGCAGCATTAGCTGCACATCCACCTGTAAAGAGTTCGATTGTATCAACCAACTGAAGCTTGCCGCTTTCAGGAAGACCATCGACCGACCTTGCAATTGCATCTGCTACCAGTATTCCGACACAGGCAACGTCATACATATATTGTACCCCCTTTAGTATATTGTTTTTACTATTTACAGTATAAATCATGACTATTCAGCCTGCAATAGTAAATTTATTATATTTATATTTTCCATAGCCATTATAATTATATGAGGACAACTCTGTCGGCTCATCCGAAAGGTTATTAATAAATGGGACATTAATTTAGATATGGATAAAATCATTTATGCATATTGAAAAGAATTTTGACATTTTATATAATCAAGTAGTAATATACCATTATATTTATAATACAAATATTTTACTAATCATTTTTACATAAAAGATAAAACTTGCTTTATCCGGAGGCGTTAATGATGAAAGAAAAACACTTGATTTTAGGCTCAAACCATCAATCTACAAAATTACAAAACAGATCCCTTGTTCTGAAGATGATTTGCACTGGTAAAAATTTATCTAGAATTGATATCTCAAGGCTAACCGGACTTAGTAAAATGTCTATTACTAATATCGTCTCAGAGCTGATAAACGAGGGCTTGGTTGTCGATCAGGCTGAAAATGAGGCTCAAGTAAAAAACGTAGCAATAGGCAGAAAGCCGGTCTTTCTTGCTCCCGATACAGATAAGCATTTGGCATTAGGATTATATATATCAAGAGATTACACCATTGCTACCCTTACAAATTTGAAATGTGAAGTTATTGCGGAGAAAAAGTGTACATTTGCTTTTGAGGAATCTGAAAACTCCTTTATTGATAAAATAAAGTCTCTCGTTCATGCAATATTAGATACTAATATTGCATCAGATAAGAAAATTTTAGGAATTGGAGTTGCTTCTATAGGGCCGTTGGATATAGAAAATGGAGTCATACTCGACCCCCCCAATTTTCACAAGTTAAAAAGTATACCAATCAGACAGATACTTAAGAAGGAATTCGGATATGAAGTTTATGTCGATAATGATATGAATTCTTCTGCACTTGCAGAAAAGCTATATGGAAAAGCAGTTGATATCGATAACTTTGTATATATAGGTGTAACAAATGGTATAGGAGCAGGCATCCTGACCAATAATGAAGTATATTGTGGTGATAAAGGTTTTAGTGGTGAAATAGGG
>JAEYNY010000122.1 GCA_023412275.1 Bacillota bacterium | reverse complement strand
TCAAAGTCTTAGTCTCAATTACTTTAACTCTCTTTATAGCAGATTTAATGTTTGGCACAGTATTCACCTCCTGCGAGCCGGTTTAGCATAATAAGTGAGCAAAAATTACAAAAAATATGTTAATCGGTTTTACAAACCGCTTCTTGCCCATAACAGATGATATTTTACCACGAAAGGTTTCAAATTGCAAGTACAAACTGGATAAATTTGATTAGTACACTGTATTAATATTTAAAATTTAATACTAAAAATGCGACATTTTGAAATAATATTAATGAATTTTAAAAGTTTTATAACGAAAGGAAAATTATTTATGATTAATTTGTCCAACAGGTATACAGACCTTGCCATTGAGGCACATGAAATATTTATGAACAGCAGTGAAGCAAAGCAGCAGGCTAATGAAGGCAAAACACCTCCAGGAGTTGTTATTGAAAATGCCGGAGACGAAGATGTAAAAATTACAAGAGTTCGTATTACTTCACGTACAGGAGAAGCTTCCATCGGAAAACCTATGGGAAACTATATAACTCTTGAGATTCCTGAACTAAAGGATAATAACGAGGATGTAAATAAAAAGACAATTGATGCCATGGCAAGAGAATTAAAGGATATGCTGAAACTGAAAGAAGGCTCTACTACTCTTGTTATTGGGTTGGGAAACTGGAACGTTACTCCTGATGCGCTAGGACCCAAGGTTGTTTCAAATCTGATGGTAACAAGGCATCTGCTTCAGTATGTACCTGAACATGTTGATGAGGGGGTTAGTCCCGTTTGTGCAATTTCACCGGGAGTATTGGGGATAACCGGAATTGAGACAGGTGAAATTGTAAGAGGCGTCGTTGACAGACTTAAACCCGATGCCTTAATTGCAATAGATGCTCTTGCTGCAAGGAGTATGGAAAGGGTTAGTACTACCATTCAGATTGCAGATACGGGTATTGCACCCGGAGGGGGAGTTGGAAACAAGAGAATGGAGCTAAGTGAGCAGACTTTGGGAATGCCAGTGGTTGCTATAGGTGTGCCGACAGTGGTTGATGCGGCTACTTTGACAAACGATGCAATGGATCTTGTTATTGATAGTCTTATGAATGAATCACCAAAGGATTCCGGGTTTTACAACACTTTGAAGGATATTGACCGTGACCAGAAATACGAACTTATCAAGGAAGCCTTAAATCCTTTTGTAGGGCACCTTATTGTCACTCCTAAGGAAATAGATGATATTATCAGCCGTGTTTCAAAAGTAGTGGCAAACGGGCTCAATATGGCTCTACATCAGGGAATCACACTTGATGATGTAGGCAGATACATTAACTGATATATATGAATATCTTCCCTTTTGCTGCCTCACAGGTTATAATTTTATTTGGGTGTTTAACATTTGACATTTCCATTTAGGAGGTAATTTTGAAGCAGACAGGAAGATTTTTGATAATATTCGGTTCACTTATGATATTATGGAATACATTTTTGATTAAGCCCATAAAATTGTTTACTGTTTTTCTACATGAGTTGGGGCATGCATTTATGGCTATTGCCACCGGCAGCGGAATAACCGAGCTTAAAATATATTTTAATGAGAGCGGACATGTTATGTCACTTCCCAAAAGCTGGTGGTCAGCCTTTCTTATTGCAAACGGAGGTTATTTGGGAAGTGTTCTTTTTGCTATTCTGATACTGGTTCTTAAAAATACCCGTTTTAGAAAATACATAATAGGGGTCATAGCCATTATATTTCTTGGGTTTACATTCAGATATGCCGGTATAGCTTCATTTACAATGCTTTACTCAGTAATATTTGCTGTTTTTGCACTACTACTTTATATGATCCAGAATGACACCCTTAACCAATGGGTAATTGAGATTATTGGTATTGGAAGTGTTACATATGCAATATATGATACACTGGTAGACACCGTGATTATGCAGCTTAATTATCAGTTTGGCTTTTTCAGAATGGGCAGTATGCCGGTAACTGACGCCGTATCTTTATCCAGACTAACTCATATTCCGGCCATAGTTTGGGGTATGATTTGGGTAGGTATATCCATTTTTGCAGTTTATTCTGTTTTTCTAAAGAGCAAAGGTAAGCCTTCAAGAAAAAAATATTGATTATAACAAGCTAATTTTTATATGTTAACATAAATGCTGATTATACATGACTATTCGGAGGGAAACATGGTAGATAAAATTCAATTAATGAAAGACAAGATTGAGATACTTAACAAAGCGGCAAAAGCATACTATCAGGAAAATACTGAAATAATGCCCAATATAGAATACGACAAGCTTTATGACGAATTATTGGAACTTGAAAAAGAAACAGGGGTTGTTCTATCCAACAGTCCGTCTATTCATGTAGGATATGAGCTTTTGAGCAATCTGCCAAAAGAACGTCATGAAAAACCTATGCTGTCATTGGATAAGACCAAGGATGTTGGTGCATTAAAGGAATGGATAGGCAGCCAAAAGGGTATTCTTTCGTGGAAACTTGACGGACTTACAATTGTGTTGACTTATCAGGACGGGCATTTGGTAAAGGCGGTTACAAGAGGTAATGGTGAAGTAGGAGAGGTCATTACGAATAATGCAAAGGTATTCAGGAACCTGCCGGTTACCGTAGCATACAAGGATACGTTAATTTTGCGTGGTGAAGCCATTATTCGCTATTCCGATTTTATTAAGATAAATAATGAAATAGCCGACGTTGATGCAAAATATAAGAATCCGAGAAATCTGTGCAGCGGGTCTGTAAGACAGTTGAACAACAAGGTTACATCTGAAAGAAATGTCTATTTCTTTGCATTTTCATTGGTTAAAGCTGATAATATTGAGCTTGATAATTCCAGAGCTTCTCAAATGAACTGGTTGAAAAATCAGGGTTTTGATATAGTGGAATTTAAAGAGGTAACAGATAATAATATAGAAGAAACGGTTCAATGGTTTTCACAGAATATCGAAGAAAACGATTTGCCGTCAGACGGTCTTGTGCTTACATTTGATAACATAGCCTACGGGGAGTCATTGGGCTCCACAGCTAAATTTCCGAGAGATTCCATCGCTTTTAAGTGGAGAGATGAAATCAAAGAAACTACACTTCTGAATATTGAGTGGAGCGCTTCAAGAACCGGGTTAATAAACCCTATTGCGATATTTGAGCCGGTTGAGTTGGAAGGAACCACCGTAAGCAGGGCCAGTATTCATAATCTTAGCATTATGGAAGGTCTGGAGCTTGGAATTGGTGATACAATAGGTGTTTACAAGGCAAATATGATAATCCCCCAGATTTCTGAGAATCACACCAGAAGCGGTATGGCCCCGGTACCTGATGAGTGTCCTGTTTGTAAGGGTAAAACTGAAATAAAGCAGGAAAGTGGAGTAAAGACACTATACTGTGTTAATAATGAGTGTCTTGCAAAGCAGATAAAGTCATTTACTCATTTTGTCAGCAGAGATGCTATGAATATAGAAGGTTTATCCGAAGCTACTTTAGAGAAATTAATTGCAAAAGGCTTAATTAAAGAGTTAGCTGACTTATTTCATATTGAAAAGTTCAAAAATGAAATAATTGAGATGGAGGGTTTGGGTGAAAAATCCTTTAATAAATTGGTTGCATCAATAAATAAGGCTAGAAAAACTACTGCTGTAAGGCTCCTGTACAGCCTTGGAATTCCCAATGTAGGTCTGTCTAATGCCAAGCTTATATGCAAGTATTTTAAATACGATTGGAATAAAATTGAGGATGCTGACCTTACTGAATTGATTCAGATAGGTGGAATCGGTGATATTATGGCGGAATCCTTTATTAAATTTTTCGCCGATGAAAAAAAGAAGGTTATAGTTCATGATGTTCTAAAAGAACTTGAACTTGAAGAGATTCAGGTATCTCAATCAGAACAGATTTTTGAAAATATGAACTTCGTTATTACAGGTTCTGTGGAGCAGTTTAAAAACAGAGATGAATTAAAGGATGTCATTGAGGAAAAAGGCGGAAAAGTAACCGGATCAGTTACTTCTAAAACCAACTACCTGATAAATAATGATAATTTGTCTAATTCATCAAAGAACAAAAAAGCAAAAGAACTTAACATAAGTATTATTACCGAAGCACAGTTCGTTGACTGGCTAAATAACAGGGTAAAGCCTGAGTAAATTGGTAAAATGCTTGTATGTCAAGTCAAAAGGAGCAAATGTTAAATATATGAAAAATCCCAAGGCACAATATATAAAAATTCAAAAGGGGTTAGGTAATACAATAAAAATTGTACAATATAAGTTTGTTAATAATATGTTTCAATGGTATATTTTGAGATATGTCAGTAGGGTGAGTATTTTTTTGCTTATACTCTATTTATATATATTTCATCATAATCGAGCATGGCAAATTTTAAATCAGCCTATCATATGGAAAGTAGCCCCTTTGCATTTAATTTGGGGAGTTTACATGATTACTATGTTTTGGCATCTTTTTGCTAACTGGAGAATTACTATGGGTGGTAAAAAAGCACATTTAGAGTATTATAAAGAAGATGCTAACTACGATAAAATAAAGCTATTTGAATTTGTAAAGGATCAAAATTATAAAGCATGGATTATTGCTCTTGTATGGGTTACTATAACTGTAACTTTTGGAATGCTATATTTATTTGGTGTAATAGCAGAATTAGACTTGTTTATGCTAACTGTTTTCTACTATTTATGCGACATGACATGTATGCTATTCTTCTGCCCTTTTCAACACTACATGAAAAATCGCTGTTGTGTAAATTGTAGAATTTTTGACTGGGGTCATTTTATGATGTTTACCCCGATGGTATTCATTAAGAATTTTTTCTCATGGACTTTATTTATTGTATCTATTGTTGTTTTAATCAGATGGGAACTTACTTATGCCAGAAACCCTGAGCGCTTTTGGTCAGGCTCAAATGAAACTCTACGCTGCGAAAACTGTCAGGATAAGTTGTGTGAGATTAAACATCCATATATAAATAAAAATAAGCTTAATAAAAAAGTAAGTGTGTAAATAAAAGAGGTTCAACTCGGTTTTTAAATGAGTTGAGCCTCTTTTTTTACAAAACAAAGAATACTCATAACAAATCATTATTGCGAAAGTATAAATTTTACTGGCATATCTATGTAAGCAATATCATATTAGTTTTCCCTCTCTATATTTCAGAGTCCAGTAATGAGGATATAAGAATGGCACTATTCAAGAAAGCATCTGAAAAAACCATGTCCATCATTAGACCAAACCGGAGATTTAAAAGAGTTTATAAAC
This sequence comes from Bacillota bacterium, assembly GCA_023412275.1. GTDB lineage: Bacteria > Bacillota > Clostridia > Acetivibrionales > DSM-1351 > Ruminiclostridium. Next base: position 19,664 of record JAEYNY010000122.1, on the reverse strand, counting down.
CTTATATTTAGCATCCCTTATATTTAGCATCAAAATTATATAACTATAAGGACTGCAATACGTTAAATAACAGTAGTCTTATTTGGCATGTAATAATTCTTTTTATATAAGTATTTCTATTCCAACCAATTTTTTATTCGTAGAAATTCAATATTTTTACAAAATAAGAAATTATTATTGTGTACAAGTTCTAAGTTTGACATTAACTAAACTTTGTTTAGTGTAAAATTTTCAATAAAATATATATTTTTAAATATATTGACAAAATTGGTAAAAAAGGATATTTTGTATAATATTACTATAATTAGAAATTTGTGGAGGTAAAAAAATGAAAAAGGTAAAATGTGTGGCATGTAAAGCTGAATTTGAAGTTGAAGATGATGTAATGGAAGGAGAAATAGTTGAATGTTCTTCATGTGGACAAGAACATGAGATAGGATTAGATGATAATGGTGAAGTTAGTGTGATTTTGGCTCCAGAGATAGAAGAAACTTGGGGAGAGTAGAAATGCAAAAAGATGATGTAACACTTTGCGTAACAGTTCTAAGAGAAGAAGAAAAAAGGATAGTAAAATATCTACATGAATTTGGATTTAGGGTTAACATAGTTACAGATTCCAAAAAGCTAGAAGTAGTAAATAGCGATTTTGAAGAAAAGCAAGTTGTATTTATAAGATGTTTATCACAAAGCAGTGCTCTGAAAAGAGCTACTCTTTGTGAAATGTTAGGATTAGATGTAATTAATTCTAAGAGAGCGATTGAAATATGTACAAATAAAATTTATCAAGCAATTTTATTTAAAAGATTTAACATTCCTGAGCCAAGATATGAGGTGGTTTTTAATTCAGATGATTTTTATAAATTATTTGAAAAGTTTAATGGATGTTTTGTTGTAAAACCATCGAGTTCATCATGGGGAAGAGGTATTGCAAGAATAACAAGTAAAGAATGTTTAGATGTGTGGCTAGCAGGTAGAGAATCTTTAGATCCAGGAGAAAAGTCTTTTCCTATATTAGTTCAGGAATTTGTAGATAAAGGTGATTATGATATTAGAGTAGTTGTTGTTGGAGATACTCCAATAGTTTCCTTTAAAAGGGTGTCAAAAGATAATTGGAAGACTAATACTCACTTAGGTGCTGAAGTTGAACCAATAGAAGTAAATGAAGAGATAAAAGAAATATGCCAAAAGATAATAGCAGTATTAGGTGAAGGAATTTATGGAATAGACTTATTTTATGATAATACAAGAAAATGTTATTTAGTATGTGAAGTGAATCAAAATCCTGAATTTGCACACTCGTGGAAAATCCATGGAGTGGATGTAGCATACTATATTGCAAAATATATAAGTAAAAGAATTTTAATGATCGGAGATGGGCATGCATTAAAAAGGGAGGTAGTATAATGGCAAATAGTAAGATAGAAGAAAAGAGTTATTTTTCTAATTCGTTTGCATTATCTAGAATACTTAATTCTGGTGTAATAATGAGTATTGAAAAGAATGAAAACGAGTTAAAAGGTTTAGAAAAAAGTATTAAGAACATCACAAAGAGTAATCATGTAGTTTTGTTTAATAGCTTTACTGGGGCTATTCATGGTGCTCTTTGGGGACAAAATATAGTATATGGTTCATCTGTAAATCTTAATGTTGCAAGCGATCAAGAGAAAAAATTTATACAGTGGTTAGGTATTAATTTAAATATAAATAAAAAGGAAAGTATAGGATATGAAAAGATATCAATAAATCCTAATAATATAGATAAAATTGATGAAATGGTACATAACAAGAAAGATAATGCTAAGGCCATGGTAATAGATTTTACTGAACTTGGATTTGGACCATGTGCAGTAATTGCAACTGATGAAGAACTCGTTTGGAAGAGGACGGAAAGATTAATAGTATTTGGTGCATTTGATCTAAGAACAATGTGGACACAAGAAGAAAGTGAGTCGGAACTTCAACCAGCAGCTCAATTTAATTATAGATTAAGCCCATTAGTTGCAGGATGTATAAAGTTATCTCTTCTAAGGAGGAAAAATAAATAAACAATGAAAACTGATTTTATAAATAAAATATTAGATTTTCCATCAGACGATTGTATTGGTGAGAAGTTAGCTCATGAAGGTGGACCAGCTGTTATTCCAATAGATTTAAGAAAGACTAAATTTCCTATTATAACTAAAGAAGATATAATACAGATGATGATTTCAATTCAACAAAACCAAGAAGAGGTTATAGATGAATTTACAGAAAAATATAGACAATATGTTGGAGCTAATTATGCAATAGCAACAGCTAGTGGAACTTCAAGCTTACATCTTGCATTAATTGGCGCAGGAGTAGAGCCGGGAGATGAAGTTATATTACCGGCTTTTACTTTTATAGCTACAGCTCAAGCTGTTGTTGCGGCTAAAGCAATTCCAGTCTTTGTAGATATAGATCCTAAAACATATTGTTTAGATCCCAATAAGATTGAAAAAGCTATAACTAATAAGACAAAGGTAATTATGCCAGTACATGTTCATGGGCTACCAGCAGACTTAAAAAGTTTACAAGAAATATGCAATAAATATTCATTAAAATTAGTTGAAGATGCATCCCATGCACATTCAGCCTCTATTAATTCTAAAAGATGTGGTTCTATAGGTGATTCAGCTGGTCAAAGTTTAATGGCAGATAAGAACTTCCCTGTTGGAGGGGAAGGTGGAATAGCATTCTTTAAAGAAAAAGAAAGTTATGAAAGAACAAAAAAATTTTTAGAGGATACAGGAATTGATTATAATATGTCGTGGATAGCTGCAGCTTTTGGTATAAGTCAATTAGAGAGGCTACCATATTATGACGCAATAAGGCAAAGAAATGCTAAGTATTTATCAGAAGCATTAAATGGGACAAAGCTATTTGCAGCTCCCTATGTTCCAGAAGGTAATGTCCATAGCTATAATATGTATAGAATAAAGATATCTCCTGAAAAGCTAGGACTAGATGACATAGAAGATTATAAGGTTAAAGACGTAATTAACATATTATTAGCTGATGAAGGAATATTTGCAAGAGAGTGGCAAAATATGCCTATACCAGGTCATTTACCATTTAAAAACCGTATAGGTTTTGGTAAAGGATATCCTTTCTCATTATCAGATCGTAAAGATTTTGGATATGATATAAATAATTTTCCGGAAACATTAAAAATGATAAGAACAACCTTAGTAATTTGTAGAGAATTAAGGTCTCCAATTGAATATGAAAAAATACAAGCATATGCATTAGCATTTAAGAAAATTGATAATAATCCAGAAGTAATTCGTAAAATAGCGGAGGGTATAGACTCAAAACTTCCATATGAAAGGGATGCTAGATTAGGATGATGGATACAGATAAAATAAAAAGAGTAGCTATTTTAGGTGGAAATGGATTTGCTGGAGGAGAGGTATATAGGATATTAGCTAAGCATCCTAATTTTCAAGTTCAGTTTATGTCATCAGAATCAATGGCAGGAAAACCTGTAGATAAATATAATTTAGCTTATAGACATGAAAAGAATAAGAAATCTCTAAAGTTTAAGAAGGTTTCAGAACTAAACGAACATTATGATGCTATTTTTGCTTGTTTACCAACTGGAATTTTACCTAAATGTATAGAGAATATATATGATCATGCAGACGTTATATTTAATTTAAGCGGAGATTATAGACTTGAAGATATAGAAGATTTAGAAAAGTATTACCCAGAAACTTTAAATCATGATTTCAAGGTGGATAGTGAATATTATATTCCTGAATTTGCAGAGATGAAAAAAGCAAAGGTTATAAATCTTCCAGGATGCATGGCAGTGGCATCAATATATTCAATTTATCCTTTATTAAGTAATAATTTAATTGAAGGAAGCGTTATTACTGAAGCAAAAACAGGTTCAAGTGGTGCAGGAAAGTCAACTGAAGAGGCTCACGCTGAGCGTTCAAATAATTTTAGACCATATAAAATTTTTGGACATAGACATAAACCAGAAATTGAATTTTGTTTAAAAAAATATTTAAATAAAGAGATTGACTATCAATTTTCTGCTTTTAGTTTAGATCTACCACGAGGAATAATGGTTACATCTTATACGAAATTGAAAGATGGAATAACAGAAGTAGATGTAAAGAAGGCTTTTTATAGTTCATATTCTGGTAAGCCTTTTATTCAATATTTTAATTCAAGTGGAGGTAAGTTCCAATACCCAATGATAAAAACTGTTGTTGGAACTAATTTTGCAGAAGTTGGAGCCTATGTTGAAGATAATCATTGTGTAACAGTAGTTAGTATAGATAATTTAATTAAAGGTGCAGCTGGACAAGCTATCCAAGCTGCTAATATATATTTTGGATTTGAAGATACTTTAGGTTTATATCTTGAATCAGAAGGGATTTGGCCTTAAATGGAAAAACTATATGTAATAAAACTAGGTAGTAGCACTGTATTAAATTGTCCTGAAGTATTTGAAGAAATAGCTGATTTATCAAGAAAGAATGTAAAGATAATATTAGTGGCAGGTGGAGCAGAAGCTATAAGAATAAAGTATGAAAGCTTAGATAGAGAGATGCCTTTCTTAACGTTGAAAGGTGGAGATAAAGTTAGATATTGTTCTCCAAGTGAAATGTCAATAATTCGTGATGCTTATCATGAAATTATACTCAGTAAAATCGAAGAAAACTTAAAGAATCAAGGATTAACTGTATTTTCTCAGTGTGGTGGAGAGAACAATATTGTTATTGGTAAAAATGGTGGACCATTAAAATGTGTTCGAAATAATAAAACTGTAATTGTGCGAGATTCTTTATTTGGTAATTTTAATGATTGCAACGTTAACTTCTTTGAAAAAATGCTAGATATATATGATGTTGTATGTGTAACACCACCAATTATTGATGGAACTAAATACATAAATATTGATGCAGATATGTTAGCGGCAAACTTAGCAGTAAAACTTGAGGCACAGCATTTAAGGTTTGTAACGGGTACTCCAGGAATATTAAAAGATATTGAAGATAAAAATTCTATAGTAAAAGATGTATATCTTAACGATGAGTTAGATTTTGTAGAAGGAAGAATGAAGCAGAAAGTGAGGGCAGCTAATTTAGCAATAACTACTGGCGTAGCTGATGTATGTATAGCAGGACCGCATAGGTTAGAAGGAAAGACTTGGTTCTGGAATTTTGAAAGAAACAATGCTGAATATGAAGTTTTAAATAAATCAATAAGTATACCATCAGTATCTAATGATGAAGAGGTATATGCAGAGTATTTATTAAAAAATGTACAGTATCCAGGAGTAAAGTCAAAGATTGATGAGGCTGGAAATATAGTTTTTCAAAAAGGAAATGGAGAGACTAAGAAACTTATGCTTTTAGGTCATATTGATACAGTCCCATATATTTGGCAACCTAAATTCGAAGATGATGCTGTTAGCGGTAGAGGGATAGTTGATGCAAAAGGATCTTTCTGCAACTTTATTGATATGTTAGGCAAGGTAGATGTTCCGGAGGATGGAAGTTTGATAGTTATTGGTGCAGTAGAGGAAGAGGTATCCTCATCAAAAGGAGCATTTTATGTAAGAGATAATTATAACGTAGATGCAGTTATTATTGGAGAACCTAGTGGATATGAAAATTTAACTCTAGGTTATTATGGATTATGCAAATTACAAATTACTGTTAATAAGTTGGCAGAGCATACAGCTGCAAAGGACGGAATAAGTGCCTTTGATAAATTATATAAGATAGTAGAAGAATTAAGAAAGAGAATTACTGCAGTAGATGAAAATAGCATATCATCTTTAATAGATATTAAATCATGGGAAAGTAGAGGGACCCAGTTTGTTATAGGAACTTTGAATTTTAGAATTTCACCTTATGTAGAAAAAGATTATATATCAAAAGTTGATTTGAATTTTGACAGTGAAGTTAAAGTAGAAGTTTTAAGAGCTACTCCAGGTAATCTGTGTAAGAGAAATACTTCAATAGTAAGAGCCTTTACAAGAAGTTTTAAAAAAGAAGATATGAAAGTTAATTATGTGGTAAAGAAAGGCACTAGCGACATGAATTCACTTTCGACTAAATGGGATATACCAATGATTGCATATGGACCGGGAGATTCAAGTTTGGATCATACTATATTTGAGCGTTTATCTTACAAAGAAGTAGAGGATTCTAGAAAAATTCTTAAAGGTGCAATAGATGAATGGTTCTGCTTAAAAGGGGATAAATAGAGATGGACAGGATTGAGAATATTGAAGAAAAGATTAAAGAAGCAAGGAAGATGATAATAGATATTGCTGCAACACTAACAGGATGTCATATTGGAGGAAGCTTATCAGTAATTGACGTTCTTATGGTAACATATTTTCAATATTTAGAAGATAAAAGTACAAAGATAATTTTAAGTAAAGGTCATGCAGCAGCTGCTCTATATGCAACATTATATTCATACAATCTAATAGATGAAAATCCAGTAAAGTCTTATGGAAATAAGGATTCTCTTTTTACAGGACACCCAAATCATAAGATAAAGAATATTCCATTTTCTACAGGAAGTTTGGGACATGGAATTTCTTATGCAGCAGGATGTGCACTTGCAGAAAAGATAAAAGGCAGTAATGGTTTAGGAATTGCTATATGTGGCGATGGAGAATTACAAGAAGGATTGTGTTGGGAGACATTTCAAATAGTACAAGCTAAAAATATTAATAACTTCATGTGTATAGTAGATATCAATAAATGTCAAAATGATGGATTGGTAATTGATATATCTCCAATGAATAATTTAAAAGCAAGGTTTGAAGCTTTAGATTTTGAGGTTAGAGAAATAGACGGACATAATATTGAAGAGATATTATTGGCAATTAAACCCAATAGAAAAAAACCAATAGTAGTATTAGCAAAAACTATAAAAGGAAAAGGTATTAAGGCAATGGAAGGTAATCCAGAATGTCATTATGCTAAGATTCCTAATAGACTAGCTGAAAAGTGGAAGGGGATGCTTTAATGGGAATATCAAGTAGAGATGCATATAGAGATGAGTTATGTAAAATAGCAGATGAAAATAATAAAATAATATGCATGGAAGCTGATTTGGGGGGGAAAAACCATCCTTTTAAGGAAAAGCATCCAGATAGATTTTTTAATATGGGAATTGCTGAGTTAGCAAGTATTGATATAGCAGCAGGGTTAGCTGAGTCAGGATTTATACCTTTCTTTTCAACTTTTGCACCATTTGCTACATTAAGAGCAGCAGAAAGTATGAAGTTAGCTATGGGATATATGAAAAAAAATATGAAGATAGTAGCTCCATATGGAGGGGTATCAGGTGGATGGTTCGGTACGACTCATCACTGTTTAGAAGATATAGCTATAGTTCAATCTTTTCAAGATATAAGAATAGTATGTCCTTATGGAGAAGATGAAACAAGAAGGGTAATAAGAGAAGCGGCAGAATCTGATGAGCCATATTACATAAGATTATCTAGAAATAATTGTTACGATAGTTTGTTGCGAGATGAAAATAAACCCTGCAGGGAAATACTCTATGAAGCAAAAAAAGTAAAAACCGTTGATTTGTGTTTGATTTCAGTAGGAGAAGAAGCCACAAATATATGCAGAAAAATTTATGATATGGATAATTCAATTACACATATTCATTTATGTTATGTAGATATAAAAAGCTTAAAAACATATGTTGATGAATTAAAAAAAATTTCATATAAATTTATTGTCGTTGAAGAACATAGAATGACTGGAAGTATAGCGTCAACTTTAGCAGTATTAATGCCTGAGTGCAGAATATATTCACATTGTTGTGATGAAAAATGGCCAATGTATGGTGGAAGCAGCAATGAGGTTTTGGATTATCTTGGATTTGGAGTGGAATATATTGAAAAGCAAATAGATAAATTAAGGAGGTAAAAATGATTTATAAATTATTAAAAAATAGAAATTTTAGGAATTATTTCCTATCAGATATAATAGCAGATTTTGGAGTAGGAATGCTTACAACAAGTTTAAATTGGTATGTTATTGATAAGACTAGTTCAAGCAAAATGTTAGGCTATTTGCTTTCTGTTAATGTAATAGCAGGTTTTATAATATCTTTATTTGTAGGGTTATTAATAGATAGGTTTAATCGTAAATTTATAATAATTGCTAATCATTTAGTTAGAGTAATAAGTATGGCTCTAGTAATTATATTGATTTCATTTACAGAATTCAAACTAGGATATATGTTTGCGTTAACTATAATTAATGGAATATGTTGGGCGGTTACAACAGCAGTATCAAAGAGTTTCATTCAAGAAATTATACCTAAGGAAGACTTTATGGGAGGAAATTCTTTGTTAGAAATAAGTATGCAAGTTGGAATGTTCATGGCAGGAGCACTTTCAGGAATATTATATAAATTTTTTGGGTTTAAAAGTATCTTAAGCATAAATACCGTTATTTTTATAATAAGTATAATGTTTGTGTTAAATATCAAATATAACTCAGAAGTTACTAAAAAAAATAATGAAACACTTTATGAAAATATAAAAGAAGGTATTAACTATTTAAGTAGTAATAAAAACATATTTATATTTGGAATAATTGCTTTTGTCCCTACTGTAGTTACAGCAATTTATAATGTTGTATTACCTACATATGTAATCAATTCAATTAATGGAGATTCTGTTATTTTCGGAATGGCAGATATGGCTTATGGTATTGGAGGTTTTATATCTGGATTTGCAGCAGTATTAATAACTAAGAAATTATCAAGTAAAAAATCTATAAATATATTTTATTTAGTAGCAATAGGTATTTTAATAGGAGTCTGTTTTAATAAATATGCAATCATATTATATATAATAAGCTGTACGCTAGGAATAACAAATTCATCTATAAGAATATTAGTAAATACAGTGCTTATGGATCTAGTTCCCAAAGAAGTTATGGGGAGGTCTATGTCTGTATGGGTTTCAATATCATTAATTGTACAAGCTGTATCATCTTCTTTAGTTGGAGGGTTAATAGATAAGTACTCTCCAGAAGCAGGATTTATTTTTATGGGGGTATTAATGTTTTTAGGATATTTTTTCAGTGCCTTTTTATTTAAAAAATTTAACATGAGAGAGGTTGAAAATTAAATGGAGAAAAGGATTATAGCATTTGTAGAACCAAGTTTTTATGGAGTAAGCTTTGCTAAAGCAGCATTTCAATTAGAGTATAAAGTAATTTCAATAGTTTCATCATTAGACAATCCAAAGATATATGGATATGAGGGAATTAGTGATGATTTAATAGTAGCAGATATTAAAGATGTTGACTCTGTATATGATGCCATAAAGAACTCAAAGTATTACGGTAAATTAGATGCATTAGTGCCATCAACAGATTATGCATCCCACATTACAGCCAGAGTTGCAGAAAAGCTGGGATTAAGGGGTATACCTTATGAGGCAGCTCTAAAAGCTAGAAATAAAGATTTAGCTAGAGAAGCGTATAAAGAAAATAATGTACCTAGTGCAAAATTTAAAAAGGTAAAAAGCTTTGAGGATGCTATAGAAGCGGTGAAGGATATTGGGTATCCAGTAGTAATTAAACCTACTAATTGTGCTAGTAGCCAAAATGTTTTTTTTGTTAATAATGATGAAACATTAAAAATGGTGGCAGCTAAAATGGATGAATTTAAAGAAACATATATGGGCTTTAAGGTTAGAGAAGAATATTTAGTTGAGGAATATATAGAAGGACAAGAGTTTAGCGTTGAGATTTTTCAAAAAGATTCGAAGCTTTTATTTGCTACAGTTACTGAAAAAATAACTTCTCCTCTTCCTTTCTTTGTTGAATATCAACATGTATTACCAACTTCTGTGTACATAGATCAAAAAGATGAGATAATTGAAGTAGGAGTAAATGCAGCTAGAGCATTAGGAATAAAAAATGGACCTAGCCATGTTGAAGTTAAAATGTCAAAGACAGGGCCAAGGATTATTGAGGTAAATGGACGACCAGGTGGAGATAATATATCATCTGATTTGTTGCCTAACGCGTTAGGTATTGACGTGTTTAAAGCAACTATACAATATTATTTAGACTCAGAAATAAATATTGTTCCTACTAAAAATGAAGCAGCATCAATAATATATTTAGTAGCAGAGAAGAATGGTACTGTATCAAGTATAGAGGGGTTAGAAGTATTAGATAATAATAAGGATATTATTAGATATGATATTTCTGTTAAGCCTGGTGATACTGTTAAGATACCAGAAAGTTCTGATGATAGGTTAGGCTATGTAATAGTAAAAGGAAAAACTTCAGAAGAAGCGAAGGAAAATGCTAGAAAAATAATGAGTAAAATAAGAATTTTGTATTAAAAATATATATTATAATAAGTGATATTTGTAGGACATTGCAAACAATCTTATTATATTTTGTTAGTATTAGGACGCATTAATCGGAAAGTCTGTATAGAACTTATGCGCGACGAACTCATACGGGAGAAGTAACTGCATGCGGATGCTTATGGTGGTCTCATATCCGGAGAAACTTTGTAGATGCCATTCCAAAGGACATCAAAAGTCCTGAGGCCACCATACCGAGCCAGGGAACTAGATACTGCAACAAACTATTTGAGATAGAAAAAACCTCGAAAATCTAACTTGTGAACAACAAAAATCAGAGCGTCTGAAACAGGAAAAATCTGTTTTAGATGCTTTTTGGTCGTGGATTGATACCGTGCGAAAAGATAATGCGAATTCTGCCCAAGTTAAAATTGGGTGAGACCTTAAACTATGCCTTAAATAACAAGGAAAACCTCAACCAACAACCTGAATTCCTGCAAATATTTCAATTATATATTTAGCCAAATGCCCGGGGTTCTGTTCAGGCAATATCCTGAGTTTCTGGAAGATTATCTTCCGTGGAATTGGGAAGTTCAACAAGTCTGCAAATAGAACGGAATTGATATATTATATCAGATGAATCAAAATATGGTATTAAAGAGATAGAAGATTTAAACGTCTATATAAGGAGTATCAAAGATAGTAAGAATATCCTTAAAACTAAAAAACATGAAATTGTGGATGCACTATGGCAATAATTAAATAACTGTTATTAAATTCAATGCCTCCTAATATATGTATATTACATCCATTTTTAGAAAAGAGGTAATTTATGAAGAGAACATGTCTTATATTTTTAATTGCGGTTTTATCATTATTACTATGCACAAATGTCGGTGCAGCTTCTTTGGATTCTTCAATTACAGTTATACCAGCTAAATATGATAATTTAAAGGAATTCACAAGCTCAGATTATGATAGTAATGACAATAAACTGCCACTTTTAAAATTTCAAGAAGGTGAAAAATATGGAGTTATAAATAAAGATTGTGATATTATAGCAGATGCAATTTATGATGATATATGGGATTACTTTCATGGATTTATTATTGTTATAAAAGACGATAAAGTTGGTTTCATAGATGAGAATGGTAAGAAAATTACTGACATCAAATATGATATGTATGGTGTCGGTAACTTTTTTGAAGGACTTGCAAGGGTGGAGCTTAATGGTAAATGGGGTTTTATAGACACTACAGGAAAAGAAGTCATTCCGTTAAAATATGATGATGTGTTTAATTTTGTTGATGGTGTTGCACCTGTATGTGTAAAAGGAAAATGGGGACTTATTGATAAGACTGGTAAAGAGATACTTGCCCCAAAATATGCACAGATTGGCTATGAGGCAGAAGGAATAGGTACTCTCGTTAGTTTTAGGGGTGGGATTGCTCAGGTAAAGGATTTTGACAATAAATGGGGATATATTGATGAAACCGGCAAAGAGGTTGTTAAGACTCAGTTTGATGAAGCATATGACTATAGAGACGGATTTGCTCCATTTGTAAAAAATAAAAAAGTGGGGCTTGTAAATAAGGACGGTATAGTACTTAACCCAATTTATGACTATATTTATGACTTTGGGAGAAATGATATTACTTTCTTTTCTCAAGGTAAAAAATTGGGGCTAATAAATAAAAATATGACTGTATTAGCTAAGCCTCAATTTGATGCTGCCGGTACTATATCAGCCGATGGATATATGAAAGTAAAAAAAGGTAACAAATACGGTTTTATAGATAAAAACGGTAAAGAGATAATTAAACCACAGTACGATGGAGCAGGGACGTTTTGTTACGGCTTGGCCCCGGTTGTTATAAAAGGGAAGATAGGTTACATAAATATAAAAAATAAGTTGGTTATACCGGCACAATTTGAAATTATGAAAGGTGAAAACGGTAATGAGAATTTTGAGTTTGGAACTGCAGTTGTATTGAAAGGTGGTAAGTACGGGATTATAGATAAAAATGGAAAGTACCTAACAAAGCTCAAATACGATTCAATTGAACATAGTTATGAAAATCAGTTATATATAATAAAGGAAAAAGGAAAGTTCGGAATAATTGATAAAAAAGGAAAAGTTATTTTAAATCCAAACTTCACAAGAATTGAGATTGTAAAAAATGTTATTTGTGCAGAATACAATGGTTTATCACAACTATTCGGATTAGACGGGATAGTAATTACACAGCAAAGTTATAAGAATTTGACGCCCTGTTATGCAGACTCTAGAGAGTTTGAGATTTTTAATTTTGAAAGTAATGGCAAGAAGGGTGCTGTAATATACAGACTGGATTTATATTCAAAAAAATAGAAAATATCCCAAAAAATTCATTGAGTCCATTGACATGATATTTTACAAATTGTATAATTATGTCAATTGGACTCAATTTTTGTTTTTTTGAAACCTTAAATTTAAATTTTATTTAGGGGGCGATGTATTTGGAAAATGAAATTTTCCGATTTGTAGGCATCAGGCCTGCACAAAAAGTAATAAATTACAAGGACGGTTTGAAATACCTAAATTACACTCTAAACATTGATGATAACCTGACACATTCAATATCAAGTTATAGAAACAAATATCTGGCAGCAAGGAAAATCCGCTTATACACCACTAAAATCCCACCTTATTTTTATGATATTATGCATTATATATATAGTCTGGCATCTAATATACAGAAGAATGAGTATATTGAAAAACTCATACATGACATAGATGCTATTCTTATGGAAAAAGGGTATGCAAGCTCAGTGGAGCTTTATTCATTGGTTAAGAAGGAAAATAAAGAAACTAACGAAAGTATTTACAGTATACTTTGGAAGCAGCTGCTTCTGTTTGCATATTGGACATATGACGATCCTCAGGCTCATGAAAATGTAATTACCTCCCTAAGAGTAATAAACCTTATAGATTATTTAATAAACAATGATATCAAAACAAAGAATATTGAAGATATACATACAATTTTAAATGCATCAGTTGTTATTCAAAAGAATTTTTTCAAGAATAAGACATCTTCAAATCCTTCCCTAAGTGAACATTTTAAAGTACTGGGCGTAGGCGACCTTAAAGTTGTCAAGCAGACATATAAAGGTGCTAAAATGGGTGATATAGCCTATATTGAAAATGTGCTAAAGGGTGAGCTTAGAGAGAGAATTCATCGCAGGCTTGATAGGACAGAAGATGTATCATTTCTAGAAACAGAAACAACAAAAGAGGATGAAAAGGATCTGCAAAACAGTGAAAGGTTCAGCCTTCAAAGAGAATCTCAAAGCATAATTTCCTCCAATACTAATTTTAGCGCAGGTTTAAGTGTATCCGCTTCTTACGGAGAATTTGTCAAACTTACTGCAAACACAAATATATCACTCTCCGGTTCACAATCAGAAACAAACAGAATAGCTTCGGACTACTCAAGAGAAATAGTGTCACGTGCAGTCTCCAAAATAACGGAAAGAGTAAAAGAGTCCCGTACAAGTACATCAATAAGCGAGATAGAAGAAAAAAACAACCATTCTTTCGACAACAAAACAGGTGCTGATAATGTTGTTGGGATATATAGATGGGTGGATAAGGTTTACGAAGCAAAAATATTCAATTTCGGCAAGAGAATGCTTTATGAATTTATCATTCCCGAGCCGTCTGCTTTTTATAACTTTATAAATAAGAAATCAAAGACTGAAATGAAGAACGTTGTACAAATGCCAGATGCACTAAATATAACACATAGAGATATAAATGAGGACAATTTCAGTAACTTTATACATAAATATAATGCAAAGGGAGTTACACCGCCACCTGTTAAGATTGTATCAATTGGAGAATCCTATGATATACCTGCAGAACATCCTGCTATAGTAACTAATGTAACCAAAAAACTCAAAGTGCCGGATGGATACAAAGCTGTGCGCGCATATGCCGGAGGAGGCGGTGTGGGTAATAAAAGTGATTTTCAGGTAGTGATAGGAAGAGTATGGAGAGATAAACCCCAGCTAGATGTAATTAACCTTGACGGTTATATAGGTGAAATACCTGTAGCCGTAATGATGAGAGATTATGCAGGGGTTGCAATAAATATCGTAGTCGAGTGTGAGAGAACCCCGGAACTTTATGAAAGCTGGCAGATTAAAACATACACAGCCATAGTGGAGGCTTATGAAGCTCAGATGGAAGAATATCGCAAACAGCTCTCTGAATTGGAATATACCCCACCCGTTTATAGTAATCCGACCACAAATAGAGAAATTGAAAAGAAAGAATTGAAAAAGTGGTGTATTCATTTACTGAGGGGAGAAGAATTTGATTTTAGTGCATTCAACGAAACCGATTCAGAAATCAATATAAAACTAAACACTGTTCAGAAAATTGGTGAGAATGTGCAATTCTTTGAGCAGGCTTTTGAGTGGGAACAAATGTCATATGTGTTCTATCCATATTTCTGGGGAAGGAATGAAGGATGGGATGATGCAATTAGAGACACTGAAGGTTCCGACCCACAATTCACAAAATTCCTGCATGCAGGCGCAGCAAGGGTGATTGTCCCCGTACGTCCGAATTATGAAGATGCACTGGCTTTCTTCGCTAACACCGGCAAGATTTGGAATGGAGGGACTGTGCCTCTTATTGATGATGAACTTTATGTATCAATTATAGATGAAATAAAATCTCAGACCAATGATACAGCAGAAGGCGAATTTACCGGTGAACAGTGGGAAGTTACAATCCCAACTTCATTAGTTATTCTTCAGAAGAGTGATGAATTGGAAGCTTAGGAATTCAGTGAATTTTGTTAACGCAAGTCACTTTTTGTTTACATAATAAACAACAGCCTTACATTAGGGAGGATACTTAAGTTGAAGATAATGAAGGAAGATATAGAATATCTGGCTTTTGAAGGCGGGGGAGGCTGTGGCAATGCTTTTATTGGAGCAATCAAGGCTTTAGAGGATATGAAAGTAATACAGTATGAGAACTTCCGTCTTAAAAATATAAAAGGAGTAGCCGGTGCTTCCGCCGGCTCTATAACCTCGCTTTTTCTGGCATGTGGATATAATTCCAGAGAGATAACAGACATTTTAAAGCTGGAGAACTTTAATAAATTCTTTGATGGACCGGATACAAATAGGCAGCCGTTTTTAATAAATAATAATATAATGAGCAACGAAAGGTTCCTTGAAAGACAAAAACAACGTTTAGCAGGTCTGGGTTACATACACACCATGATATTAAACAGTCTTGGAATAAATGTATCAAGTATAATAAGGCCTTTTGAGTTGGGGGAATTTCAAGGAATTGGGGTATTCTTAAACTCAATTATAGACAATGTGATTACCAATTTCGGTAAAAACAACCTGCCTGACGAAGTACTCCTTAGACTCAAAAAAAAGAAGGCAGATTTAATTTACTGTCTTTACATGGACTTTGGAGTATTTACAGGAAATGAAATCAGAAACTTTTTTGATAAGTGGATTACTATGGCGAGAGTGAGAATTGAGGACCCTGATGCGTATAAAAAAGCCAGTATATCTGATTTATCCCGTGATTATGATAAGAGAAAGTCATCTATTCAATTTAAGCGATATATGAACACTTCTATCGGCGACTTGGGTAAGTTGACCAAGATGAAGCTTGCATTTACAGGTACTAATATGCTGGACATGAAAAGTTACATTTTCTCCAGCTTTGATGATTTGACAAATAAAATAGCCGCCGCAGATATTGTCCGTATTTCAATGAGTATTCCATTTGCATATAAACCTATAATAATTGAACCCGAAGACTTGAAATACATCTTTGGAAGTTCAGACTGTAAAAACCATAGGGCACTGGCAGGGATCTGGGTAGATGGAGGACTGACAAACAATATTCCCATAAATGCTTTCAAACAGTTTTCAAACAGCTCATCAAGGCAAAATACTTTTGGACTCAGGCTAAACATAGATAAACAAACACCGATATTAAATATTTTGGATTTTATAAAACAATATATGAGCCTGCTTGGAGGCACCGGAGAAGCTCATATGTCCGTTACACAACCTTTTTATGACAACTGCATTCAGCTGGATGCAAGTCCACTCAAACTTTTCAGCTTCACACCTACTCCTAAAGATTTTGACAAGGTCAACACAAAATCTTACATGGATGTGGTAAAGTATTTTGAGTGCCAGAACGTGTCCAACCCTGCCTGTGAGTTTTATTAAGGACGGTGGGAATTGAACCCTCGGACTCGTATATGCAAACTTTTTTATTAGTCAATACATCCGGCGTGGTTTTGAAAAATATTATTTGGTACATAAATTCCTTGTAATACAGGAATTCCTGTGGTTAAGTTCATGGCGTCCATCATAACTCCCTGTGGTGCGGGAGTTGCAACGGTGGGATTGCCAGCTGCATTTGCAGCCGCAAAAACAGTATTGTCAGTTGTTACATCGTATAAGAATACATGCGCAGGGTTATTAGCAATTGCTGTAGCTAGTATATTTTCATGTACTGACATCCCCGGATGATTTGAGCCATCTGTTAGGGTTACTAAATTGTTTAATGTTTTAGGTGCTCCGAATTGTCCCCCGATTAAGTGGCTTCTCTGATGATGATGTGGGTGTGCATTTCCAATCCACCCTGGTGGATTCGGGGCGCCAAGGGGACCAGGGACTAAGGGGGCCTGCAATATAGCCCATGATTGTAACGGTGCACCATAATGTGATGCAAGGACAACCCTTTGAATGGGCTCCTTTCTTTCGTTTACCACTAGTCTCTGTTTGCATATACGTGAAACGAAATCTCTTACTCTTGGATCACTTAAAAACTTAGAATGTATCCTTAAAGTATTTTGTGATTGTACAGTACTTTTCTGAGCAATATTTGCCACTTGATCTTCACTTCCGGTTTCCATTATCTTTATTCCCGGAAATTGGCGTAATGCATCTTTAATATCTAATGTAAACATAAGTGTTGCAGCATTCAATTGTAATTGGCTGCCATCTTGTCTTTCTATCAAAATAACAGTACCCTGCTGATTATTGTACCCATGAATAATTCGGCCGGAGATTAACCTCTTAGGTGTTTCAGTTGTTGAAATAATATAATAGTATGTGTCTTGAGACAATTCTGTTATGCTAAGCCATCGCCCTTGAATAATCGGCGATTTCTTCAAATTTGGGTTATTAGATAACCCCAAATTGTCGGAATCACCTTTGATATACCGGTGCTGTAATGCCTTTTTACCCATTTCACTGGCTTCGCGCTCTAGTCCTGCGTCATCATTTACAGTAGCCCCGGGAATCTGCATAGTTGGCTTTACTCTGCCCTGGGTTTGCTGTACCACGTGCCATACCTCATGAGCTAAATGCTTTTCTTGTCCCGGAGCTACATATATATCAGTACCTTGAGTAAACGCCAATGCCCCTACCTGTGCAGGTTTAGCGGAATTGTAATGTACTCTGACATCATCCATAGATAAACCGGATAGATTTTCAACCCCAACTTTTAAGTTATCCGGTAAACCTGTATTATTATTTTTTGACAATGGAACTGCCTTATTTGGTAAAGCCTCTTGTTTTACTGTAGCAGAGCTACTATTGGATAATCCAATTTCGCTTAAAAGTTTACAAACTGCCTTATTGCCGATTGTGCGTTGTAACACTATAGCATCAGATTTTCTAAAAGACTGGGGATGCTTTCTAAGTCTTTGAATAATAACTTCTGGATGAGAGCTTTTCATTAACATTGAATTGGGATGTTTTTGCTTAGAAGAATTATTTTTATCTTTTTTCCTTGTAGCGTTTAACTTTACATTTTCGTACATTAAATACATACCCCACTGTAAAATATTTGTATACATATATAGGTATGGATTTTTAAGCTTTGACAACCATATCAATTTTTATGAACTTTAATTATATTTACAAGAAAGAAAAATTTACGTATGATTTTCTTAGACGAATGGTTCCAGATAAGGAGTACTAATAAATGGACAAATTTAATTTTATAGAAACAGATAGATTAATAATTAGAACACTTAAAATGAAGGATAAAAACGAATTTTTTCAATATCGCTCAATGCCTGAGGTTTATCAATACCAAGGATGGAGACCAAAGAATATTGAGGAAATTGAAAGGTTTATAAATGAAAATGTTTCCATATGCCCTAACACAAGAAATACATGGTTGCAACTGGCTGTGTGCTTAAAGGAAGGTCAACTGATTGGGGATATTGGAATTCATTTTATAGAGGATGATTATCAAATTGAAATTGGCTATACACTTTCTCCCAGATATCAAGGTAATGGGTATGCTGTGGAAGCAGTCAAAGCCATAATTAATTATTGCTTTACTGTATTTAAGAAACATAGAATTACTGCATCAGTTGACCCTGATAATTTAAAATCAATAAAGCTTCTTCAAAAAATCGGATTTAGAAAAGAAGCTCACTTTATTAAAAGCTTTAGGATGGGGGACCAATGGTATGATGACTGCGTATATGCAATGTTAGCAGAAGAGTGGAAAATTTAAACATTTGACATAAGCTGCCATTATTGACGTTAACTGCATAATAAGTTATAATATAATTATGATTAAATAATCAGTCAATGAAAAGGTGTGTATATATATGGGACGAAACATAGAAAAAAATACTCAGATAAAGGAAGAAAAAACTGAATTAATATTGAATGCAGCAGTTAAGACTTTTTCTGAAAAAGGATATGGTAGTACAAAAATATCAGACATAGCGAAAGAGGCAGGAATAAGCCACGGCTTGATTTATCAGTACTTTACTTCAAAGGAAGAGATATTTAAAATACTCATTCAACGTTCATTGGATATTACCAAAAGTACAGCAGAACAGAATTTAAGTATTAACGGTACACCATTAGAAAAAATTGAAGCCCACGTAGAAATGTATCTAAATTTTTTAAAAGAGCAAAGAGAAAAGAATGAAAAACCATATTATTTTATGATAATGTACCAAGCTATAAATTTTGAGGGAGTGTCTGAAGAAATTAAGAAAATTGTAAATGATAATCCAAACCCATTATATAATCTCATAAGACCATTAATTGTTGAAGGACAACAAAAAGATGAAATAATAGAGGGCGATCCTGGTATGCTTACGGAATTTCTTATGCAAATAATGTTGGGATTAGGTATTTCAAATAATACAACCAAATATAACGCACCTCTTCCCGATAAAGGTTTAATAATGAGGATGCTAAAAAAATAACTTTTAGTCAATATAGAGGGGGGAAGCAG
>JAEYNY010000093.1 GCA_023412275.1 Bacillota bacterium | reverse complement strand
AAAGGTTCGTGGAATCGAATTCAGTCTTCTTCAAAGATGTGCTGCTCACTGCGGTTCTGCAAGCGACGTAAACGAATCCTACATGTCAGGTCAAATGGCAGTAAGATATGCTGTTGAAGGTATGACTGACAAGATGGTTGGCTTTAAGAGAGCTGAAGGAAGCGAATACAAATGTGAAATTCAGTTGCTCAATTTGGATGATGTTGCAAATACTGAAAAGAAGATTCCTAGAGAATGGATTAACGAAGCAGGAAATGGCTTAAAGCAAGAGTTTATCGACTACGCTTTACCATTAATCCAGGGTGAATCCACTCCTCCTAAGGAAGATGGTCTTCCTAGATTTGCAAAACTCAAAAAAGTTTTTGCAACTAAATAATAAAACATACAATTTTGATCACCTGTAAAACTGGTGGTTTATGTCAGCTCTATAAGGGCTTGTTATCGGCCAGCGTCTAAAGACGCTGGCTTTCACTTTTTTCAAATATCATCAATTTTACCGCTATCCCTTACTTTGTGGTGCGATAACCCCATAAACATACTTGGAATGTTTCCAAATGAGTGAACATTTTGTATAATATAACCTGTATCTACTAAGTTCTCTGATAGCGAGGCAAAATGAAAAGAAATCTGGCATTCAACAAAACAATTTTATCGGTGATCATACTAAATGTTGCTCAGGTAGCAATATTAATCGGAATAATGGTGTTCCAATATTTGAGGGACGCGTCCGTTTTTATCACTTTTAACAGTGAAACCATTTCATATATAACAATTGTTTTGATA
The DNA here is from genome assembly GCA_023412275.1 of Bacillota bacterium. Lineage (GTDB taxonomy): Bacteria > Bacillota > Clostridia > Acetivibrionales > DSM-1351 > Ruminiclostridium. The sequence continues at coordinate 26,279 of JAEYNY010000093.1, read as the reverse complement.
TCCTTTCTCAATACTTTTATCAATATAAAAGATATCCACCGTCTGGGGCAGATTAACTCTAAAAATGATACTCTTGTGCAAACACTGTCCCAGCTTGAGGATCTGAACAAAACTCTGAGAGCCCAGAGACACGACTTCATGAACCATCTGCAGGTAGTCTACGGACTTATTGAGTTGGAAGAATTCAATGATACTAAAGATTATATTGAAAAGGTTTATAACGATATTCAAAAGGTAAGCCGTGTGATGCGAACATCCAATCCTGCTTTTAACGCCCTGTTACAGGCAAAAGTTCTTGCCGGAGAAAAAAGGAAAATTGAAACCAGGCTAAACATAAACTCCAGATTTGATAAAATCAAGATTCCAACCTGGGAGTTTTGCAGAGTCATAGGCAACATTATAGATAATGCCATTTATACACTTGAAAACTCTTCCGGCAGTAACAAATATATTGAAATTAATCTCCATGAAGACATTAAAAACTACCATTTCGTTATCAAAGACAATGGTCCTGGAATACCACAGGATATTATCGACAAAATATTTGAAGCAGGTTTCACAACAAAAGGCAATAATGGTGAAGGCATGGGGCTAGCTATTACAAAGGAAACTCTCCTTAATTACGGAGGAAGTATAAATGTACGAGTTGACAACGGTGAAACCATATTCGAAGGGCAAATACCAAAATAAACTTTTAATGAAGCAAACCGACATTTGTGACTATTTAATGTACTTTACGGCAATTACCCGTTACTTAAAATAATTAAAACAATATAATATTCCCAAAAGCATTAATAAATATGTATAGAAAGGGGGTAGTCTAATGTGGAAATATTGGATTTCATTGTACAAATAAGTTTTATTCAGGGGCTTATCCTGATAATCGGGGTTATCCTTGTAATAGTAGAGATGTTTCATCCGGGGTTTGGTGCTCCGGGAATCACAGGTGCTATTCTTATAATCATAGGAATTATTTTTATAGCAACAACCTTTCAGCAGGCTTTGATTCTGATAATACTTGTACTGGCAATTCTGGGAATTGCACTTAGTATTGTACTTCATTCGGCTACCAAAGGAAAATTGTCAAGGTCGTCGCTTATACTAAAGCACTCGCAACAAAAATCAACCGGGTATATAGGTATGGAGGATCTGGAATTTTTTCTTGGTAAAGAAGGCATCAGCTATACTGTTCTAAGGCCATCCGGAGTAGTGGATTTTGATGGCGTGAAAATTGATGTAGTATCGGAAGGTTCATTTATTTCCCAAGGTAAAAAGGTAAAGGTAATAAAAGTTGTCGGTAGGAGTATAGTAGTTCGTGAAGTTTAATTTATCATTATAATTTGATCAAACAAAAAGGAGAGATTGTTATGAATTTAACAGGTTTTGTTATTATATTGTGTGCACTGGCATTGTTCTTTGCTTTGTTTCTTAGTCTGGTCCCAGTAGGTTTATGGATATCGGCTTTGGCTGCAAATGTAAAGGTCAGTATATTCAACCTCATTGGTATGAAACTTAGAAGGGTTAAGCCCTACATGATAGTACTGCCTCTTATAAAAGCAGTCAAAGGCGGCATAGATCTAAATGTAAACCAACTGGAAGCCCATTACCTTGCAGGAGGAAATGTAGATGTTGTTGTTGATGCTCTTATAGCTGCTCATAGGGCAAACATGAATCTTCCCTTTGAAAGAGCTGCTGCTATTGATCTGGCAGGCCGAAATGTACTGGAAGCAGTTAAGATGAGTGTAAACCCAAAGGTTATCGAGACACCCAATGTTTCAGCGGTTGCAAAAGACGGTATTGAACTTCTGGCAAAGGCAAGGGTAACAGTCAGGGCCAATCTTGACAGACTCATAGGCGGTGCCGGTGAAACTACCGTTCTTGCCAGAGTTGGTGAAGGTATTGTAACAACTGTAGGTAGCTCTTTTTCCCACAAAGAGGTACTTGAAAATCCTGATAAAATATCCCAAACAGTTCTGTCAAAGGGACTTGATGCAGGAACAGCATTTGAAATTCTTTCTATCGATATCGCTGACGTTGATGTAGGCAGAAATATAGGTGCCCAGTTGCAAACCCTTCAGGCTGAAGCAGATAAAAATATTGCACAGGCAAAGGCTGAGGAAAGAAGAGCAATGGCTGTGGCAAAAGAACAGGAAATGAAGGCGGCGGTTCAGGAGATGAGGGCAAAGGTTGTGGAGGCTGAGGCTCTTGTACCGGATGCTATGGCTACTGCACTGCGAGAAGGAAAGATCGGTGTAATGGATTACTACAATCTCCAGAATATCATTGCTGATACCCAGATGAGAGATACCATTTCAAAGTCCGGTAAACCTGAAGTTCCCGAAAACATCGATATAAAATCGTAGGATACCGGGTAACTGTATCAAAAGGAGTGAAGTGAAAATGAAACCAATTTACAAACTAATAAATCCAGCTCAGAGAATTCCTATAAAAGCCAGCGGCTCAACGGCCGCTGGTACACCTATGGTTGGTGAACCTGATAATAATACAACCGAGGTTCCTGATAACCTCCAAAACGGAACTTCACCAGACAGTTCTTTAGTATCAGGTAATACTGAAAAGTTTGAATCCCAGGATGCGCCCAGGCCTTCAGAAACTAGTACAAAATCGGATACACTAAAAAAATCCTGCAAAGAAGTGGGTCTGAAAATTGATTTCAGTGATAACGGCCTGGTGCAGGGATTCATCATGTCGGAAATACTTGCTCGTCCAAAAGCAATGAAACGGAGAGGAAATACCATATGGAACTCAAGGTTCTGATTATTGACGATGATGATGGCATGAGACTTGTCCTTAAAAAAATAATAGAAAAAACCGAGGGATTTGATTTGGTTGGCGAGGCTGAAAGCGGAGAGACAGGCTTGAGCCTCGTTGAAACCCTCTCCCCTAACATTGTTTTTTTGGATATTGAAATGCCCGGCATGGGAGGCATTGAGTGTGCCAAAAGGATTACAGATATTGCACCCAAAACATTTATTATTTTTGCTACTGCCCATGAGAACTATATGCCGGAAGCTTTTGAGGTATATGCATCGGACTATCTTATCAAGCCCTTTAAAATTGACAGGATACTGACTACCCTTCAACGCATAAAGGAGATATTTATCAACAAGGAGTCTGTAGCAGTTCATACCTCTCAAATAACCAGGGACAGCCTTTCAAAGCTTATAATAAAGAGCAAGGAAGGCATCAGCTTCATCGACTGCAAGGATATAATATTTATTGAGCGTGAAAACCGATATACACTAATTCATGCCTTGACTGAAAGCGTGACTACCTCGGAAGGCTTAAGCGAGATAGAGGAACGGCTGGACAAGGCACTCTTTTTCAGAAGCCACAAGTCATATATCATTAATCTTTCAATGATATATAAAATCTATCCCTACGGTCGATGGACCTATACCGTCAAGTTCAAGGGCACGGAAAAGGACGCTCTGCTCACACACGACAGGTATGAGCAGCTTGAGAAGCTTTTTGATGTGTAGGTCGTTTTCGGTGGTTCTTATTATGGAAAACATGGTAAATTATCCAAATACTTTTGTAGTGCATCAAAATATCTGCCTATATGAATTCCATCTACAAATGCATGGTGTGCTTGAACGGAAAAAGGTATTAGCACTCTTCCGCTCTCCTCAAAGTATTTGCCCCAAGACAGCCTAGGTACGGCGTCATCACTTTTCAGCGAAATTGTATGTGTCAAAGAGGTAAAAGCTACCCACGGAATACATGTTATGTATACCAGATCATCTCTTACCTCTTCTTCCGTTACAATAAATTTTTTTTGGCTAACCGCTTTCTCTTTTGCCTTCTCTGTAAAAATCCCAATATAATTTTCCATATCAACATTAACTATCTTAAACAACTCGGAATCATCCATCAAGTCTGTAAATGATGGGTGTATGGTATTGTGCCTAATAACCTCGTTGCCTCTGATTCGATATTTGAATTCATCTATCTGATTTAACACGTTGGTAGCTGCGAAAATCATACCATAGTAAAAAGAGATATGTTTTTCCTTGATTTTTTTTAAAAAATTGGTTATATCTATATTGGCACATATGGAATACTGAGGATAATCCATTTGTCTGAAAAAATTAAAATGTTCTGTCCTCTCCCATTTATTTAAATCAATTATTTCCATGAGTAACGCCTCCTTATAATCTTTCTTTTATTAAACATGCAGCTAGTTTTGCAGAAATATTACTGACATCAATTTTATCTGTTTTAAGGTCATAGTATCCGGCCATCCGGTCAACGCTCCTCTGGACCACATCGGCTGATCTGACTCCCTCAGAAATGTCTTTATCCAGCCTTTTCCTTAATGCTGTCTCATTGGAAACCAAAGAAAACATTTTGACTAAACAATGAGATATATTCAACCTGGTTAAAACATCGTCTATAATATTTTGCGTATGCATAACCCAACAAAAGATAATATTTTCATACTCAGAACATTTAATAAAGTTGTTCAAAAGATAGGTGATATTGTCAATCACCATTGCTTTGGTTTCATCTGTGACTACAAACGGCCGCATCTCCCAGCACCAGTCTCCATCTAAAAAGACATTGCCGGGTAGTATTTTTTGCAGTTCCCTACATGTAGTTGTTTTGCCCACACCCATGGTACCGTTTATTATAATTAAATTTTTCAATTTCCTCATCTCCCAAGATCTGTCAGTGCGACAGTCCCCTTTTGATTATCGCCATTCTTCCCTCAGTATACCATAACTTACAGAATCATAATGCTTGTTATCTACAATCCGGGCCTTACGGTAAACTGCCTCCCTTTTCATACCTAGTTTTTCAGCCAGCTTTATCATCCTTTCGTTTCCCGACCATGTAGATACTCCAATCCTCACTAGTTCCTGTCTTTGGTCAAATATTTCGTTAATCCACATTTTCAGCGCTTTATAACCAATTCCATGTCCCCAGTACTTTTCATTGAAAATAACAATTCCAACCTCCATCCAAAGTGTTTCTTTTGATTTCCAATACCAGTTTACTTTTCCAATCAATTCATCAGTATTCTTATCTGCTATTATTTTTTGATTTGTAAGTACATTTTTTTGTCCATTTAATAAAAGAACCCTCATCTCATCTATTTCTTTGATCAATTCTTCCTCATTGCTTTTCTCAAAATACGGACCATTGAACTTGTGAAATTCACGAGAAGGATGGTTCCAGTACAGATAATCTTCCAAATCCTTTAGCTCCAACTCTCGCAGGATTATTTCAGGAAAATCTTGAGTTCTGCTTTTTTCGCACATTTGCACAGTGTCCCTGTCTACTATCTCCCTTAGGGCTTTTATATCTTCATTGAATTCTGCATAATCTGACCCATATCTTAAATTGAATTCATAGTCAAACCCAGCCGGATTCAGGCCTTGATTGTGCTGTATAATTGTTTCCATCTTATCTAATGCCTTTACAAGCTTTGCTTCCTGAGATCCGGCTTCACTGTATTCTTTCCATAGAGAAAAAACCCGTTTACGCTGCTTGTCAGGAAGAGTGTTTGTCAGTGTTATCAACGCCCGTTCTTCCCTGTTCAGCTTCCCTTCAGGATTGGTCTCGAACTTTGCCGACACATCCCCATCATAAATTTCACCACAATCATGAACAATACATATTCCCAGAATTTTTGCTATATCCATGAATGGAAAATATTCAGCTAAGAGCAGTGAAAACATTGCTAACCTCCATGAATGCTCCGCCACACTCTCCTGCTTTCCCTCGGATGTCCATGCAGTACGAGTTACATTCTTTAGTTTCTCTATTTCTTTAATAAAATCAATAACCCTAGTATAATCTTTCATTTTCCCTACCCTTAGTAACTTTTAGTTTTTACATATTTTCCCATACATAACGATACACAAACATGTGTTCTTTGTCAAGGTTCGAATTGACAATAAATTCACCTCTTGACATATCCGAAAAATATTCTATACTAAAGTTATAAACCATTTTAACAGAACAAACTGTCATACAACTGGCGGACGTGGAGATTACCACAGGGAGTATGACTTTAATAAGCCGGCCGCCTGGGCATCATAACTGCCCAGGCGGTTTTTATTTTGTTGTTTCCAAAAACATACAAATAAAGTGTTTCCTGGGGAGAAATTTTTCCGAGGGGGTACTAAATTATGAATTTAAACATTTCTGATTTCAAATCTGGTAAATGGCAGAATTCCATTGACGTACAGGACTTTATCCAGACAAACTACACTCCATATGATGGTAACGAAAGCTTTCTTTGCAGTGCCAGTTCAAAAACAAAACAACTCTGGGAAACTTGTAAAAGTCTTTTGGTTGAAGAACATTTAAACGGTGGAATTCTCGATATCGACACAGAAACCGTAGCAAGTATAACTAGTCACAAACCCGGCTTTATTGAAGAGAAATACGAAGTAATAAAGGGGCTTCAAACAGATGTGCCTCTGAAAAGGGCCTTTCTTGCTAAAACCGGCTACAGAATGGCTAAACAGGCCTGCCAACAGTTTGACACTGCACCTTCACCCGACATTGATAAAATTTTCGGTAAAAGCATAAAAACACATAATGACGGTGTTTTCAGTGCGTACACAGATGAAATGCGAAAGGCCAGAAGATGCGGAGTTATTACAGGTCTTCCCGATGCATATGGCAGAGGCCGTATAATAGGGGATTATAGAAGGGTTGCCCTATACGGCACTGATTATCTAATAACTCAAAAGCAAAAAGACCTGGACAGTCTCAGAGGCACCATGACTGATGGCGTTATTAGACTTAGAGAAGAACTTCACGATCAGATTTCCGCACTTAATGATTTGAGTGTTCTCGGAAATTCTTACGGCTTTAACCTGAAACGCCCTGCACAAAATGCCTTTGAAGCTGTTCAGTGGACATATCTGGCATTTTTAGGTGCCTTAAAAGAAACTAACGGCGCTGCAAATTCTTTGGGCAGGCTCAATGTATTTTTTGATATTTTCATTGAACATGATATAAATAACGGTACCCTGACAGAAGCAGATGCTCAGGAGCTCATTGACCAGTTTGTAATAAAACTGAGGTTTATAAGGCACTTGCGTACCAAAGAATATAATGAACTTTTTGCAGGAGACCCGGTTTGGTTAACAGAATCTCTTGGCGGAATCAGCAGTGACGGAAGACATATGGTTTCCAAGACCTCCTACAGGTTCCTTCAAACTTTGAGGAATCTGGGAGCCGCACCTGAACCAAACCTTACCATTTTGTGGTCAGTAAAGTTGCCTGAAAATTTCAAGAGGTTTTGTGCTCAAATGTCTATTTCAACAAGTGCAATTCAGTATGAAAACGATGATCTTATGCAACCCCAGTATGGTGATGATTATGGTATTTCCTGCTGTGTATCAGCTATGCGTCTTGGAAAGGATATGCAGTTTTTCGGTGCAAGATGTAATCTGGCAAAATTGCTTTTATTATCTTTAAACGGAGGGCGTGACGAAATAAGCGGTGATCAGGTTGCACCTGAAATAAAACCATATGAAGGCGAATTCCTTGAATATAATGAGGTTATGGAAAACTTTCTAAAGTTACAGGATTGGATGACCGGTTTATATGTAAATACCATGAACATTATACATTATATGCATGATAAATACGCTTACGAGCGTCTCATGATGGCTCTTCATGATACAGATGTAAACAGACTTATGGCCTTCGGTATATCCGGATTATCAGTGCTTGTAGACTCCCTGAGTGCCATTAAACATACACGTGTCAGGGTAATAAGAGATGAACGTGGTATTATTACAGACTTTGAGCTAGAAGGAAGTTATCCTCAGTACGGAAACAATGATGATAGAGCCGACAGTATTCCAAAAGAGGTTGTTACAAGCTTCTACGAAAGTTTAAAAACTCATCCCACTTACCGCAATGCAAGACATACTTTGTCTATCCTGACCATAACATCAAACGTTGTGTACGGTAAAAAAACAGGCTCTACTCCTGATGGCCGTAAAAAAGGAGAACCTTTTGCCCCCGGTGCTAACCCAATGCACAACAGAGATAAGTCAGGAATACTCGCAATGATGAATTCAGTGGCTAAGATACCTTATAGTGTTTGTAATGACGGCATTTCCCTTACACTATCAGTTATTCCTAATGCTTTAGGGAAGGAAATGCATACTAAAATTTCAAATCTTTCTGCCCTGATTGACGGTTATGTTATGAATGGCGGCCATCATATAAATGTTAACGTACTTGATAAAGAAACTCTGGAAAATGCCATGAAGGAACCTATGAAATACAATCAGCTTACAGTTCGTGTGTCGGGTTATGCAGTTCATTTCATAAAGCTAACAAAGGCACAGCAATTGGAAGTAATCTCAAGGACATTTCATGAAGCTATTTAATATATAATGGAAAAGCCTTATCAAGAAAAGCCATAGTCTGGCTTTTCTTGATAAGGCTTAGTTTTACTTTAACCAAATCTATTTTTGATTTCTCTTGAGATTCTTCTTTTTAGTTACAGAATACCCAAAATAACCCAGAGAGTTTCCAAGGGGATAATACTCACCATGTGAATAACAAATCAATTCAGCTTTATTTAAATCCAATTTACCCTTTTCATCCAACAGCGATTCTTCAACATTTGTAGCTACGATTTCAGCCAAAAACAATACGTGCGAGCCCAACTCTATGGACTGCTTTACTACACACTCAAGATTCAAAGGACATTCCTTTATAAGTGGAACTTGTACTATAGAAGCAGCTTCAGCCGTCAACCCCATTGTCTCAAACTTATCAATATCTCTGCCTGACTTAACACCGCAGTAATCAGTTGCGAAGGTCAGCTTTTTTGTAGGAAGATTAATTACGAATTCACCTTTTTCTTTTATAAGTTCATAGGAATACCGTTCTTTTCTTACTGATATTGATACCATTGGAGGGTCAGAATTAATCGTCCCCGTCCATGCAAGAGTAATTATATTAGGCTTACCTTCTTTATCCGTACATGATACCATTACAACCGGTACAGGATTTAACATTGTTGATGGTTTCCAAACTTGTTTAGCCAAAATCCCAGCCTCCTTAAAGTCTATAATATTTCTTTTTTAAAATGCCAATACCAATATACTATGAATCACTTTTTATTTTGATACCCGTCAAGAATTTATCTGTTTGAGTTTAAATAGCCTAAGATAAAAATCGCTGATGAATTCCAGTAGGTAGCAACCTCATTTGTTGAAAAGGAATTTACATCATCTATATAACACTCCGCAGGAGATTTACCTGAGAGTTTGCTTTTTGCTATGTCATCCTCCAGCGCAGAATCCGGCCCTCCTACCATAAATCCGGGAACAGGTTTTAACGCAAGATCTCCAGCCGATGGTCTGTGATGTGGCTTATTAACCTGTTTTGAACCGAACCCGGTTATATAGCTCTCGTTAAGTGTATTTCTACCCAACAGGTAATGTGTACAATCTTCGGCTGTCTGAGTATATTTTTCATCCGTTTTAAGTCTGTCTGCTATAAGCAGGTGCATAGCGTGTGTTGCAACATTCATGTTACTTCCCCAGTTATACTCCATTTTATGCATTGCAACCAGATATCCGTCTTTTTGACCTGTAGATACAAACATATCAGCTTTTGCAAGCCAAGCCTTTTTAATTTCATCCGCCTTTTCCTGATCGGTTCCTGATACATCCGAAAACATATATGCAATTGCTGCAAATCCGCTTACATTCTGCCATCCAAGTCCAAAACCTTCAACTTGATAATTGTCTACAAAATATTCATTGTATTTCTCGTCTCCCGTGGCTCTGAAAAGTTCTGCAGCAGCCCAGGCCTTCTCATCTTTCCCAGAGCTGTCGCCATACTCGCCTGATGCCACATCTGAAGGATTTTTGAAATCAACGAAATCCTTGTTTTTTTCAAGCCATTCCCAAGCTTTTTTGGAGGACTGCAAACAGTTTTGTGCAAATGCAGGATCTATCGTCATATATATTCTCGAAGCCATCGCAGTAACCGCTGCAAAATCAGCAGTAGCAGTTGTAGATATCGGCATCACAAGCTGGTCATCAACATCCTTATCAGGCATTGTTGTCATTTCGGGGAATCCCCTTGAAGTGACCTTGTGATATACTCCACCTGACTCGCTCTCTTGCATTTTGAGAAGCCACTGTATCCCATATTTTGCTTCATCAAGAATGTCCGGTATCTTATTTCCGCTTTCGGGAATACGTGTTGTATCCGTAAAAGCTTGGGGATAAATTTCATATGCCAAAAGTAAACCTGCTGCTGTGACAGATGCGGGTACAACATATCTTCCGTAATCTCCTGCATCATGCCAGCCTCCGCTTACGTCAATCTCTTTTGTCTCATCGCTATATAATTTGGCTAACGCTTTATGACAATCCACATGACTATATTCACCTGCAAATTGGGTTGTCAAAGCTGTTCCGCAACGTTGATAATATAGTGCTTTTTGCATTGCATCGCTAATCTTTGAATATACGTTGTCATCTATAAAAAAGTCATATGATTTCCCTAATCCTGATATGGAAATAAAGTATTTACCGGCTACTGTAATCTTACTAAAGTCTGCATAACATACAGTATCTCCGCTGGATTCATCCTTTGGATTTCCAGTCAGATCTCCTGTTAAGACTGCCACACCCGTTTTACTGTCAACCACCTGAAACTTTTTATATTGTCCCTTAATAACAGCTATTTTTTTTGCAAGTAGCTTATAACCAAGCTGATCTACATGGATTTCATCACTTAGTTTATTTTCAGTTATTAAATTCTGTGACACATTGGCAGCTACTTGTGTAGTTTCTTCTGAAACATCGCTGCTTACAGGCTTTGAAGCACAGGAACTCATGGTAAAAATAAAACTGCCTGCCAGAGTAAGGCTTATAATTGTATTTTTCCAATTCATTAGTTAACACTCTTTCCAATAAATAATTGTAAAACAATATCTATTATATATTATTCGGGAAGAGAATGTATTAATTTTTTATTAATTAGGCTTAAGTATATAACTCTAGTTATGTTTTGTCTGCTTGAACTCTATATTTTCATATTTCTTTGCGGTATCTTCAAGGGAAGCAGATGTATCTCCTAATAAATATTTATTAAAAAATGTCAAAGTAAAATCATTTATAATCTTATGTACATAATGTGGATTATAGCCAATAGCTGCTACTGGTGTAAAAAGACTTAAATCGGTATAGCTAATATGTTGCGTGTTATTTATTAAGAGAGAATACCCTCCGTTTGCAATGGCATTATTTCTTTTTATATACATTCTTGCATTAAAGTCTCTATATTTCTTATCTGTTAATCCTGATAATTTCATAAATAGATCAACATCACCCTTATAAATGTTCAAAGAGGCTTCAGAGTCCATCATCATGAAGGGCTTTCCTAACCCCTTTTCGGAAATGGGATCTCCATAAAAAGTACCATCCATGTTTATGCCCGCTTTAACTCTTGAATCCTGCATAATAATTTGTCCTGCAGTTGCACCTCCGTATGAGTGCCCGAACATTCCTATTTTATTCAAATCAATCCTTTCGGTAAAATGGTTAAGAGGGTCCTTTTTATTAATCTCTTCTATTTTATCTAATACAAACTTAGCATCTTTTACCCATACTTCAATATGTTTATCAAAATATTCATTGTTACCGTTAAGCATTCTATTATCTTGGCTATATTGAGCAACCCTTCCGTCTGAAAACACTGTAGCTGCTGCATCGTAAGTATGATCAATTCCAACAACAATATAACCATGACTTGCTAATTCTTCCACTTCAAATGTGTTTACGTTTCTAAAATCCCCAAATCCGTGGGAGAATATCAGAAGTGGATATTTCTGTTGTTTATCGGAAAGCATGGCATTTGAATAGGAGTTACTTTTTACATATTTTAAGTGGCTCAACAGTACAGAAGATCCACAAAGTCCTCTCGCTACCTCCAGGAGATCATTTATATAAGGTGCTTTCTTCAAGTTGTCAGTTTTTTCAGCAGGATACCATACCTGCACCATCAGCTCTCTTTTATCATTAGGTTCCTTTGTTGCCTCTTCCAAACGGTTTTCATCAGTCCAATCATATGTAACTGTACCTACTTGGTATGGCCCAGTTGGTTTTTCAAGAGAAAAAACAGGCAATAGTGCCGGAAATGCAACAGCTATTGCAAGGTATAGAAATGAAAATATTGATGCAAGAACAATTTTCCAGGTTTTTCTGGGCTTTTTACCTTTACGAAAGAAAATCAGTACATTTAAAAGAAGGCAGATGTATGCCGGCAACATTTGAATTCGGTAACCTTCAACAAATATTTGGATAAGTGTTATTACAAATGAAATTCCAAATAAAATATGAGGTATTTTCTTGTTATTCTTTTTACTAAATAACAGCCATCCCAGAGTAAAAAAATTAATAATAATAAGTACTATTTCAAATAACCTCAATTTATAATCCTCCTAATAAATTTCTCAACATAAAATTTTTACTTACATTATAATTATATGTCCTAATTATATGTAAATCTATGGTATAATTTCTATAAATTTGTAATCCCATTGGTTAAAAGTGCATAAAAAAGGCAGAGTATTAAACTCTACCTAATTTATATATTATATTATTTAATTCAAAAAACTAATCACTTTTGGCTTTTGACAAGTTCAATATTTTTATATTTCTTTGCGGTATCTTCAAGGGAAGCAGACGAATCTCCTAATAAATATTTATTAAAAAATGTGAGAGTAAAATCATTTATTATTCTATGTACATCATGTGGATTATAGCCAATAGCTATTACCGGAGTAAAAAGACTTAAATCGGTATAACTAAGATGTTGCGTGTTATTTATTAAGAGAGAATACCCTCCGTTTGCAATAGCATTATTTCTTTTAATATACATTTTTGCAAGATAGTCTTCGTATTTCTTACGTAAATCACCGGTTATTCCATTTTTGATAAATATATCATCATTACCTTTATAAGAGTTCAAAGTACTTTCAGAGTCCATAATCATAAACGGCTTCCCTAAACCCTTTTCAGAAATGGGTGAACCAGCAAAAGCCCCATCCATATTTATACCGGCTTTAACTCTTGAATCACGCATAACAATTTGTCCTGCTGTTGCACCTCCATAAGAGTGCCCGAACATACCTATTTTGTCCAAATCAATCCTTCCGGTAAAATGATTAAGAGGATCTTTTTTATTTATCTCTTCTATTTTATTAAGTACAAACTGTACATCTTTTACCCATATTTCATTATGACCATCCATTTTTTCAACGTCTTCAGTGGTCATTTTTTTATTATCACTGTTATATAGAGCAACCCCACCGTTTGAAAATACTGTAGCGGCTGCATCGTAAGTATGGTCAATTCCGACTACAATATAACCCTGACTTGCTAATTCTTCCACTTCATATGTATTCATATTTCTAGTAAGTCCAAAGCCGTGGGAGAATATCAAAAGTGGATATTTCTGTTGTTTAACGGAAAGCTTGGCACTTAAATATGAGTTACTTTTTACATATTTCAAGTGACTAAATAGTAAAGATGGTAAACCATTTTCCTTCTCAAACCCTTTTGCTACCTCCGGGACATCATCTATATATGGTGCCCTTTTAGCATTTTCAGTTTTTTCAGCAGGATACCATACCTGTACCACTAGCTCCCTTTTATCACCAGGGTCTTTTGTTGCTTCTTCCAAACGGTTTTCATCAGTCCAATCATATGTAACTGTACCTACTTGGTATGGCCCAGTTGGTTTTTCAAAAGAAAAAACAGGCAATAGTGCCGGAAATGCAACAGCTATTACAAGGTATAAAAATGAAAATATCGATGCAAGAACAATTTTCCAGGTTTTTCTGGGCTTTTTACCTTTACGAAAGAAAATCAGTACATTTAACAGAAGGCAGATGTATGCCAGCAACATTTGAATTCGGTAGCCTTCTACAATTATTTGGGTAAGTGTTATTACAAATGAAATTCCAAATAAAATGAAAGATATTTTCTTGTTATTCTTTTTACTAAATAGCAGCCATCCTAGCATAAAAAAGTTAATAATAATAAGTACTATTTCAAATACCCTCAATTTATAATCCTCCTAATAAATTTCTCAACATAAAATTTTAACTTACATTGTAATTATATTCCTCAATTATTTGTTAATCCATGGTAATTGTAATCTAATTTTGTAAACATAATGGTTAAAAGTGCATAAAAAAGGCAGAGTAACTAAACTCTACCTGATTTATACATTATATTCAAGAAACTAATTCCTTTTTGGCTCCTGCAATTTCGACATTATTATATTTATGGGCTGTATTCTCCAAGGAAGCAGTTGAATCCTCCATAAGATATTTATTAAAGAAAATAAGTGAAAAATCATTTATTACTTTATGTATCTTTTTCGGTTTATGTATTATGGCCATTAACGGAGTATAAAGATATGCATCACTATAGCTTAAATGAGTGGTTTTTTTAATAACAATGGAATAAGCTCCTCCAGCCATAGCTTTTTTCATTCTTCTTTCACATTCTGCATACAGTGCCAGATATTCCTTAAGCTTTTCACCCTTTATTCCGAACATTTTTAACTTCTTTTCTAATTTCACTAAATCAGTACTCATCTTATTCTGCTCCGAAAGCATTAGTAAAAATGGCTTTTCAATCCCTGTCTCCGGAATATCGGAACCAAAAAAAGCACCATCCATGTTAATGCCAGCTTTTACTCTGGAGTCCTTCAAAAGCAACTGAGCTGCTGTAGCTCCTCCAAAGGAATGTCCGAACATGCCAATCTTCTCCATATCAAACCTGCCTGAAAAAAGGTTATCATTACCCTTATTATTAATCTCTTCAAGCTTATCCAGAACAAATTGAACGTCTTTTACCCACGTTTCGTTATTCTTGTCACCAAACTCCAGAGAAAAGTCACGGCTGTCTACATCAGTACTTATTGTAGACTCTGCAACCCTGCCGTCAGAAAAAACTGTTGCTGCTGCATAGTACGGATGGTCAACTGCGATCACTATATAACCATGGCTTGCCAGTTCCTCAGCCTGAAATGTATTTTGATTTCTAAACCCTACCATACCAGGTGAAAATATCAATACCGGATACTTATCACTTTTACTTGATAATTGTGCATTAATAAAAGAATGGGTTTGTACATCTTTTAGCCTTCTTAACAGAAAAGGTTTAATATAATAATACTTTTCAAGGCCCCTAATGATTTCGGGTGCATCTTTTATATATGGTGCTTTTTTTAAGTTCTCTATTTTTTCTGCCGGGTACCATACCTGTACCATTAGTTCCCGTTTGACATCTCCATTGCATTTCTCCTCCCGGCGTGACGTATCTGTCCAATCATACGTAGTGGTACCAACCTTATACGGCCCTGTGGGTTCTTGAAGCTCGAATAATGGCATTAGCAGAGAAAATGGGGCCTCTACAACAAATTTAATAGTTGAAAATATACTCATTTATACTTATCACCTTTCTAATTCCATAAACTGGAATTATTTTACTATTAATTATAGTATTACTTTTTATAGTAAATCTATGGTAAATTTGTATTAAATAAGTAAGTGATATAGGTAAATGTGAATAAACCTCTTGTTAGTCTATGGCAAACCTAAGCAATGCACATTCCCAATCATAAAAGGAAGAAGAATCGGTCTTATTTTCAACAATCCTTTGTTTCAGTTCTTGTATTTCTCGTTTATCAAGGAGTTTGAACACACTTTCGTATTCCCCTTCAAAGAAACATCCATTGAGAACCTCCGATAAATCCTCCAGACTTTTTATACTCTGCAAAACCATTGCAATTTTATCCTCCAAAAATCTGCAATCCTTCATTTCATCAATTAATACTCTTAAAGCTTCATCTTCCATTTTATTACCATCAACATATCCCGATATTAAGTTTTCATTTTCCTCTTCATATAGCGTTATAAACACTTTGTCCAGCTTACCCAGATTTATATTATGTTTGACTCTTGAGATAATATTTTTTAAAGTTATTTTGAAATAATCAATAGTAGCCTGTGATTCAACTTTCATAAAAGACAATACTTCATAAAAAGCCCGCTCCATTTTTTGTACAAATACCGTTTCATCAACCTTATTAAGTTGTACTAACAGCCAAGCCCTATCTTCCTCACTTATATCCAATCTGTCAAGCGTATAACCCAGCATGCTTCTACCAAGTAAATTCGTAAGTACCAACTCAAATATATTTAGCAGGTCTTCTCTGAAATTCTTACTATGACCCTTCATAAGGCACTCGATACTATGTGCATCATATGGAGAACAGAAAGCATTTTCCATATCAAGGTGGGTTACATATTCATGGATATATTCTATGCCTTTTAAATCCATTTCATCATAAGAAAGAGGATAATCCAAACTACCCTTTATTTCGTGTGCAGAAAACCTGTAGTCATACCAATCAAAGAATTCCTTCAGTCCAATGAAAACAGTATCGTTATACGCCAAATTACTGATTTTCGGACCCTCTGTTTTTATTTTAATCCAGATTTTTTTTGCATCCTCAAAATAATATCTGATTAACTCATTTCCTTTTTCAAATAATTCCTCAACACTCTCATGTTCAAGTAATTCTGATGCAATAATAACATTCTCCTGACACTTCAATGCCAAACTTACAGAGAAACAAATTGATTTAAGCAGACTTTCAGCACTCTCCGCAGTTACGGAGCTGCTCTCTCCATAAGTATACTTTTCTATCTGCTTTGATAGCAGACCTAGCAGCCCCACTTGAATTTTCTTTACCTGATCGGAACCGATTATACCCTCTTTTGCTGCACCCTGTAAAAGAGATTGAAAGTACTCGCTCCTGACAGTTTGTATATGCTGATATTTCTGTATTGCATCCATAATATTTTGACCTCCTTTGCAGTTATTCTAACTCATCATCGTAAGTATCAAAATACTTATACGCCTCCTGCCCGAATCTTATACTTCTGCACACATCTTCCAAGCTAGTCTCCCTCAAGTACTCAATTGAACCCTGGCACTGATTATCAAAACTCTTACGCATGTAATGTATCAGTTCATCATCTGTAAATTCATCGAGGGACTCATTTTTAAAATAATAAAAAATGTCCTGCAGTTCAGATAAAGTATCCATGTAGTTTTCCTGCCATATAAATGGTGAATCACAAAACCCAAAAATCAGTTTGTCCAGAATTCCCTTCCCAAGTTCTACACGGCCGTATCTTTTAAGCGTACTATATCTTTCTTCTGAAAGAGTTCTGATTTGCGTATTTGTGAGAACTAAGCCAAATTTTGAGGAAAATTCATTGCATTTTTCAATTTGATTAATTTCAGACTCGTTCTGAGATAATAGTTTTTGGATTTGTAAAAAATCTTTCATAAAAAATCCTCCTTTTATTAAAAAACCCTTGACAACTGTTTGCTTTTGTGATATAGTATAATTGGGTAGGTTTTAATAATTATTCGTTATTACTAAATTTAATAATATAACTATTAATATCATTTGTCAATATAAAAGCAGAATTCAGTGTTTGAATTCTGCTTTTTATATTTATGTTATATAATACAAAAAAGATGCCGGAACTAATTATCCGACATCTTCTTATATTAAAATTGATTATTCTTTAACAGGGTAGTTTTCCCTTGCAGTATAATGTGTGTGTAAAATCTCATGTGCCTTGTGGCTTCCCGGCTCTCCGAAATACTTATCATACATTTCTTTGATTACAGGGTTTTCATGTGACTTTCTGATTGGGAGGCTTACATCTTCTTCATAAATTGCCTTTGCACGTTCAGCACGCAAATCAGTCCAGCTCCTTACTGAAGAAGGCTGTATCGGCTGTCCTCCACCATTTACGCATCCACCAGGACAGGCCATTATTTCAACGAAGTCATAGGATGCTTCTCCTGCCTTTATACTGTCAAGAAGTTTTCTAGCATTACCGAGACCATTGGCAACGGCTGCTTTAACTTTCATGTCACCTATTGCAACTGTTGCTTCCTTGATACCCTCTATGCCTCTTACAGCAGCATATTCAATATCATCAAAGGATTTTCCTGCAACTATTTCAGATACTGTTCTGAGAGCTGCCTCCATAACTCCTCCGGTTGCACCGAATATTACGCCGGCTCCTGTTGCATTACCCATTGGATCATCAAAATCCATGTCTTCCATATTGTTAAAATCAATACCAGATTCCTTTATCATTCTTGCAAGTTCTCTGGTTGTTATAACTACATCTACATCCGGCAAGCCTATTGCGGAAAGCTCAGGTCTTTGTGCTTCAAATTTCTTTGCAGTACATGGCATTACTGAAACTACAAATATTTTCTTAGGATCGATACCCATTTTTTCAGCATAGTAAGTTTTCATCACTGCACCGAACATTTCATGTGGTGATTTACAGGATGATAGGTTTTCAAGAAATTCGGGATAATTGTGTTCACAGAACTTAATCCAACCCGGACTACAAGAGGTTATAACAGGAAGCTTTCCACCGTTTTTAATTCTGTTTAGCAGCTCAGTGCCTTCTTCCATTATTGTAAGATCTGCAGCAGTATCTGTGTCAAATACCTTTGCAAAACCCATGTGATTTAAAGCAGCAGCCATTTTTCCGGTTACTCTTGTTCCTATTGGAAGTCCGAATTCCTCACCCAAAGCAACACGAACAGCAGGAGCCGTCTGTACTACAACATGAAGTTCCTTATCAGCCAATGCAGACCACACCTTTTCAGTGTCATCTTTCTCCCTCAAGGCTCCAACAGGACAAACACTTATACATTGTCCGCACATTGTACATGGAACTTCTGCCAAGGACCTGTCAAAAGCACAGGAAATAGTTGATTTGAAGCCTCTTTCAGCTGCACTGATAACAGAAACAGTCTGAACGTTTTTACACATACTGACACAACGTCTGCACAGTACACATTTATTTGGATCTCTTACGATAGAAGGTGAAAAATCGTCTAATGGTAGATTTGTAGAATCACCTTCAAATCTTATATCTTTTATATTTAATTCTTCAGCTAAACTTTGAAGCTCACAGTTTTTACTTCTTACACAAGTAAGACATTTCTTATCATGGTTTGAAAGGATAAGCTCCAAGGTTACCTTTCTTGCTTCTCTTACAGCCGGACTCTGAGTATAAATTTCAAGTCCTTCTGCAACAGGGTATACACAAGACGCCTGCAATGCTCTTGCACCCTTTATCTCAACCAGACACATTCTACATGCACCTATTTCATTGATATCCTTTAGGAAGCAAAGTGTAGGTATCTTTATATTAGCCTGTCTGGCTGCCTCTAAAATTGTTATGCCTTGTTCAACCTGAAGTTTCTTACCGTCTATTGTAATATTTACAGTTGACATTTTATTTCACTCTCCTCCCTATACCTTTGAAATTGCCTTGAACGGACATTTTTCCATACAGACACCGCATTTTGCACATTTGGAATTATCTATAACGTAAGGAACCTTCTTTTCGCCCTTTATACAACCTACCGGACAGGCTTTAGCACAGATTCCACAGCTCTTACATTTGCTTTCATCAACGGTGTATTTCATCATTGATTTACAAACACCTGCAGGACATTTTTTGTCAAATACATGAGCCTCATACTCATCTCTGAAATATTTCAAAGTACTCAAAATCGGGTTAGGAGCAGTCTGACCAAGTCCACAAAGAGCAGATGCCTTAATATTTTTAGCCAATAGTTCAAGCTTTTCAATATCTCCGGCTTCACCCTTACCTTCAGTTATTCTTTCCAATATTTCAAGCATGCGTTTTGTTCCGATACGACATGGTGGACATTTACCGCAGGATTCATCAACCGTAAATTCAAGGAAGAACTTGGCTATGTCAACCATACAGGTGTCTTCATCCATTACTATAAGTCCCCCGGAGCCCATCATAGAACCAAGGGCAATAAGTGAATCATAGTCAATTGGGGTATCCAGATGAGATGCAGGAATACATCCGCCGGAAGGTCCTCCGGTTTGTGCTGCTTTGAATTTCTTACCCTTAGGTATGCCACCACCTATGTCGTAAACTACTTCTCTCAAAGTAGTACCCATAGGAACCTCTACCAATCCGGTATTGTTTATCTTTCCTCCAAGAGCAAATACCTTTGTTCCCTTGCTCTTTTCAGTTCCTATACTTGAAAACCATTCAGCACCTTTTAATATGATAACCGGTACATTTGCATAAGTTTCAACATTATTGAGAATTGTAGGCTTCTCCCATAGTCCTTTTACTGCAGGGAATGGAGGCCTAGGTCTTGGTTCGCCTCTATGGCCTTCGATTGAGGTCATAAGTGCTGTTTCTTCACCGCAAACAAATGCTCCAGCACCAAGTCTTATTTCAAGATTGAACTTATGTCCTGTTCCCAGTACATTGTCTCCTAAAATGCCGTATTCTCTGGCCTGATCAATTGCCAGCTGCAATCTTTTAACAGCTATAGGATACTCAGCTCTTACATATATGTAACCTTGTGTTGCACCAATTGCAAAACCAGCTATAGACATAGCCTCTATTACAGAGTGAGGGTCACCTTCTAAAACACTTCTGTCCATAAATGCTCCAGGGTCACCTTCGTCGGCATTACAGCATACGTATTTCTGGTCAGCTGTCTGTTTTGCTGCAAAATCCCATTTCATACCTGTAGGGAAGCCTCCGCCCCCTCTTCCTCTTAGGCCTGACTTTTTCATTGTATCTATAACAGCTTCCGGAGTCATTTCTGTCAATACTTTTTCAAGTGCCTTATATCCGTCAAAAGCTATGTATTCGTTGATATCCTCAGGATTTATACGACCGCAGTTTCTTAATGCAATACGCATTTGTCTGCTAAAGAAATCCACTCCTTCCAGTGACTTTGAAATATCTTCATGTTCCTTTTCGCCGGCCAGTAAACGCTTTACTATACGGCCTTTCAGAAGATGTTCTTCAACGATTTCTTTTACATCAGAAACCTCAACTCTTGTGTACATTGCTCCTTCAGGATATACAACTACAATAGGTCCCTCAGCACAAAGGCCAAAACAACCTGTTTTAACTATTTTAACTTCACTGTCCAGCCCGTTGCTTGCAAGTAATGCTTCCATTTCATCCATAATCTTTAAGGAATTTGATGATGTACAACCTGTACCTGCACAAACCAGAACATGTGCTCTATATAATTGCATCTATAAAAACCTCCTTACAGTTTTTGAGTTTATAATAAGATTTAATTACACACCCTCCTGGGCACCTATGGTCAGGTCTGTACATATATTACCGTTTACAATATGCTCAAGAACTACTCTTTCAGCTTTCTCAGGAGTCATGTTTACGTATGTTACCTTTTTGTCGTCTTTGTCAAGTATTTCTACAACAGGTTCCATTTTGCATACTCCGATACACCCTGTAATAGATACGGTAACATTATTCAAATTCCTTTTATTTATTTCTTCAATAAACGCCTTCATTACAGGTCTTGCTCCGGCTGCTATTCCGCATGTTGCCATTGCAACGACCACTTTGATGCCTTTTTCATTGGATCTGATAGATAACTGGTCTAAAGTTTTCTTTCTGATCTCATCCAATTCAGCTATCGACTTCATTAAGTACACCTCCAAAAATATTCTTTATACCTTCATCAATATACTCTTTCAACCATATAAGGATATCAAACTCCGTAATACTCACATTACCAAGGGTTTTGGCCACCTCATCAGTATCAAGTCTGAAAAGGTTTTTTCCGCTATTCAGTTCCAAAATAAATGAAATCTGTGGGTTTGACGATATTGCTGCTATAAAGGTTTCGCCTATTTCCCCAATGGGAAGCCTGTCAATGTCATTTATAGAAAACGCAGCTAATATTTCTGTTCCTCCATTTTTTTCAGAAACTATGTTGAAATTTCCATTGCACTTTATTGCAGATTCTTTTAATAATGGTATTCCAAGCCCTACTTTTCTTGTGGTTCTTGACGTAAAAAAGGGATCCTGTGCCTTGATTAAAATATCAGAATCCATACCTGCCCCGTTGTCACTAATTTTAAGTAATAAATAATCTCTCTGGGAATCTACCGAAATATGTATTTTGATTTTTGTGGCCTGAGCAGTGATTGAATTTTGAACTATATCAAGAATATGAAGTGATAAATCCCTCATACAAACCTCGTAATGTATAATTATAAGTCTTTGTATTTGTCCAGTATTGCATCGACATCATCAGGCACTAATCTGCCGTGAACATCATCATTTACCATAATTACAGGTGCAAGTCCGCAAGCGCCTATACATCTGCATGCATCAAGTGAAAATTTTCCGTCCTCAGTACACTGTCCTACATCAATTCCGAGTTTTTGTTTAAATTTGTCCAGAATATCTCCTGAACCCTTTACGTAGCAGGCTGTACCCATGCAGATATTAATTTTGAATCGACCTTTTGGATTTAATGAGAATTGAGTATAGAAAGTAACTACCCCGTATATTTCAGCAAGTGAAACATTAAGCTTCTCGGAAATTTCCTTCAATACATCTTCTGGCAAATAACCATATACTTCTTGAACTTCATGAAGTACGGGAATCAAAGCACCTCTTGTTCCTTTGTACTTATCAATAATCTTTCCGAGTTTCAAGCTATTTTCATCTGTGCAGCCACAGCAGCACCTGTTTTCACTCATTAGCCAAACCTCCCTTAAGTATGTGTTAATATATTCACAAAATATGTTAATATTATAACAAAACCAGACAATATATTCAACCTGATTGTTAAAAATTTAATTAATTATGGATACGGTAAAATCTACTGAATTTTTAGCCAAAAAAAGTACCCTGTGGATTTAACACCAGGGTACTTTTTAATGGATTACTATTTATAATTTGAATTTTGATACAATATCATAAAGTTCTTTTGCACTATCTAAGTTTTCTACCGCTTTTTCATCAACCTCTTCTGTCTTTACTACAATGGATGATGTCTTTATGGCAATATTCTCAATTCCTCTGGCACTTTCAACAACAGTCTGTGCAACTTCATTTATTGCAGTTGATACATTGGTTATTGTAGAATTAAGTTCTTCAGAAGTATGAATGAAGTCAGACATTAATCCATTAACCAGATTGGAATCATTATTGTACTGTTCACTGATGTCTACCAATTTCTTATAGTCCTTGAGAACCTCCTGATCTACAAAGGATAGTATAGCTGTTGAACTTTCATTCATATTCTTAACTGCTTGGTTTACCTCCTCAACCATCCTCTGGATACCACCGACGGTTTGTGATGATTGTTCAGCCAGTTTTCGGATTTCATCCGCAACTACTGCAAAGCCTTTTCCTGATTCCCCTGCTCTTGCTGCCTCTATGGCAGCATTTAGGGCCAATAGGTTTGTCTGGTCGGTAATCTGAAGTATAGTGTCCGCCAAAAGGTTTATTTGCTGCGTACTCTTGGATTGCTCAATAGATTTCTCTATTTTTTGTTTTACATCTTCATATATTGATTTTGCATTCTGACCTGAAATGATAGCATCTTCTTTGAGTTTTAATGCTCTATCCGTTATCTGTCTGCATACATCAGCACCCTCTTTGGTTCTCTGAGCAATTGTATTTACATTATTTTCAACTTCAGTAATGGATGCTGAAATTTCTTCAGTAGATGCGGCTGACTCTTCTGCCCCTGCCGACAACTCCTGTGTGGTTGCTGAATTATCCTGTGAGTCCATTTTAACGTCATTTGCCAGAGTACTTACATGCTGTGCATTATCATTTATTTTCTCAGACACTTCAATCAACCTACCTGCCATGCCACGCAGAACCTGACGCATTTCTGTTACAGCTCTGGTTATAGTTCCTATTTCATCCTTACCCTTTAGATATATTTCAAATGAGTTATCATATTTCAAATCTAACTTTGATGTGTTCTTGATAAGATTTGTTACTCTTTCTATAGGCTTTGAAATACGCATTGCAAGGAAATATCCAACCAACGAAGCAATTAATATCATTATCAGACTTAATGTTACAACAAAGCCTTGCATTGCAGCTACAGGTGCAGTAACCTCATCAATTGTGCCTGATAACACAAGCAGCCAGCCTGTTTTAGTAATAAACTTATACGCTGCTATTTTTTCTTTGCCATTATATTTATAATTTATAACGTCTGCTATTTTGTTACCCGGTTTGCTAATGATATTTTTTATTTGAGGAGTCTCTACAGGTTTTCCGATTTTATTTCTTTCCGGATGAAATAAAATATTCCCTGACTTATCCACTAAAAAGGCATAGCTTGATTTGGTTCCAAGAATCTTCTTATCCTCAAGAAAACTACTAAAAGAGTCAGTATAAACCGTTGTAGCTACATACCCCAGCAGATTCCCGGCAGCGTTCCTTACAGGATATGTAAAAGCGGAAACATTTTTTCCTGTTGCTTTAGAGGCTATTACATCACTTATTACAGGTTTTCCTTCCGATAAGGTCTGTGTTGAATATGGACGGTCAGATAGATTCTTTCCCAAAGTCGTATCGCTTGTATCGGCAATTATTACATTTTCAGCGCTAACAATATAAACATGTTCGATATTACTTTTATTTTTTTCGGTATTTTTCAACAGTGCCATACAATTATCTTTTAGTTGTTGGCTTGGTTCTGTCGGATTACCCGATTGATATTGCTCAAGCAATTCAATAATGCTATTTTGTGATGAAAGTGCACTAACGATTGATTTTTCCGTGTCAATCATATTAGAAATATTTTCAGCATAAGCTGAACTTAAATCCTTTGCCATTGTATTTGTTTGAGTTACAATAATGTCATTGGATTTAAAAAAAGAAAATAATTGTGTTACAGCGATGGAGAGAATTGCTAACCCTGCTACAAAAATAGTAAGCTTTTTCCTGATATTCATATAGTCTCCTTTAAATATTAGAGTATAGTGAGGTGATTGCTATTTATAACGGTTAACATAATTATAATTACATTTTACATTATTTTTATCAGTTAGGGAATATTATTACGAAATAGTACCACCATAGAAATAATACCCATAATGGTATGCGGTAAACAAAAAAATAAAAGGACCACAGCCTAATTAAAGCTGAAGTCCTATTTATTCAAGGGTTTATCTATTCGTTTTAATCTGAGCATTGATTACTCATCAAAATCGTATTCGTCTTCCATTCTGGTTTTGAATTCTTCAAATACTCTGTTAAGTTCTTCTTCGTCATCAACAGTAATAAACGAGTCATCACCATCTTCATTGTGTTCAATTTTCAGAATAACAACTTCATCTACTTCTTCGTTTTCCTGCTCTTCAAGGGGGAGCAAAATTACATATTCGTTACCTTCCATTTCTATGGTATCGAGATGTTCGAATTCAACTTCCTCTCCGTCCTCTCCTAACAGTACTACAATATCATCTCTTTCTTCATCGTTCATATATACTTCCTCCTAGTATAAGTCTTTGAATGCCCTAGAATGCATCAGAAATCTGAATACATTAATTTTATAATAACACACATGTAGATGATTTCCAATATCAACTTTTTTTATTACCTGCCATTCGATCAAGATAGCCTTGAAGAATTAATACCGCTGACATTGTATCCACAATGTCCTTCTTCTTTGAAGCTTTTATCCCCAATTCATTCATAGTTCTGTGTGCTGATACGGTAGTAAGTCTCTCATCCCATTTTATTATATTAAACTGGCCCAAATCGGAAATCTTTTTAATAAAATCTTCCGTTCTTTCAGTTCTTGGGCCCTTCGTACCGTTCATATTGATAGGATACCCTATGACTATGTCTGTAACACCATATTCTTTTATTATTTCCGATAAACGTAAGACAGCTTTTTTCAAACTATCCTTGCTCTTAATCATTTCCAACCCCTGTGCTGTCCAACCCATAGGGTCACTTATGGCTACACCTATTCTTGAGTCTCCATAGTCTATTCCAAGTATTCTCATTCTTGCCTCCGTAAGCAGATAAAATTAACAGGCACTCTCATTTGAGAGTGCCTGTTTTAATCGATTATTCAGGTTCGTTATTATGATTTTCCAGATAAAATTTAAGGACTTCTTCCAGTAACTCATCTCTCTCAAGTCTTCGGACAATACTTCTGGCATTCTTATAATTTGTGATGTAAGTAGGATCTCCAGACAAAATATATCCAACCATCTGGTTTATCGGATTGTAGCCTTTCTCTTTTAGTGCCTGATATACAGAAACTAAGATTTCTTTTGCTTCATTCTCTTTTTCATTATCCACTTTAAACATCATA
>JAEYNY010000038.1 GCA_023412275.1 Bacillota bacterium | reverse complement strand
TATGCTGTTCATGCGGAAATGTATCCTCCTAATGTATATTTTTGTGTGGTAACTTAAACATACACTATGGATGCACTTTCCGCATTATTTTTTTACTAATTGTCACACATGTATTGTAATCCTACATTTTATTTTTCTTTTAGGTAAAATCAAAATTGAAATTAAACTAAAATTATGTTATATTTTAACTAAATATGTACTTGATTACAATCATTTCATCTATTCTTCTCGACAACACTATTCTTTTTTTAATCGTAACAGGAAAATTTATTTAAAAGGAGTGTTTTTATGAAAAAGATTTTAGGGAGAGTTATTTCTCTGCTAACAGCGGTTGCATTGTCATGTACAGTCCTTACAACCGTTCCTTCTCCGGTACAGGCTGCGTATTCCGTACCTGTAAATGTTGAAGCAGAAGCCTGCACTCTCAGCAACGGTGCTACAGTTGCTACAAATGTCTATGGAACTGAATATCCGGGTTATTCAGGAGACGGCTTTGTGTGGGCTTCAAACTCAGGAACAATAACTTTAGAGGTTACAGTTCCTAAAAGTGCAATGTATGAAATTAAAACACGCTGTTGGATGTATCTTGGCAATCTTGGTGAATCCAGACTTCAGGCTATAAGTATCAACGGCGAATCCAAAGGCAACTTCTATATTCCCAACAAAGGCGGCTGGATGGATTACAGTTTTGGATTCTTTTATCTTGAAGCCGGAACAGCCAAGATTGAGATAGGAACCTCTGGAAGCTGGGGTTTCATACTCTATGACAAAATATCCTTTGACTATGCAGATATGCCTGACTTGAATATAGACCCGACCCCATGCGATTCAAAGGCAACACCTGAAACAAAGTCTCTTATGAAGTATCTGACTAGCGTTTATGGAAACCATGTTATTTCAGGCCAGCAGGAAATTTATGGAGGGGGTAATAACGGAGATTCAGAACTTGAATTTAAGTATATCTATGATAAGACAGGCAAATATCCTGCAATCAGAGGTTTTGACCTGATGAACTACAACCCTCTGTACGGATGGGAAGACGGTACAACAGACCGTATGATACAGTGGGTAAAAGAAAAAGGCGGAATTGCAACATCATCCTGGCATATCAATGTACCGGCAGATTTCACAAGCTATAAGCTGGGTGACAAACTGGATTGGACAAAATGTACTTACAAACCGACTGCCAGCTTCAAAACAGCTAACTGCCTTGATAAAACAACAAAGGAGTATGCGTATCTGATGATGGCGATCGATGATCTGGCAAAGCAGCTCCTTATACTTCAGGATGCTAAAGTTCCCGTACTTTTACGCCCTTTCCATGAGGCTGAAGGCAATAACAACACAGATGGTTCAGGTGCTTGGTTTTGGTGGGGTTCCGCAGGATCAGATGTGTATAAAGAGCTATGGAAGCTTCTTTACACAACAATAACTGAAAAATATGGTATTCATAATGTAATATGGGAAGTTAACCTTTATACATATGCTAATTCTCTCCAATGGTATCCCGGTGACCAATATGTAGATATGGTTGCTTATGATAAGTACGAAGGCTCACCATACACTTGGAAAACAAGTGCTGCAACAACAGCCTTTTTGACACTTGTAAACGATACAAACGATACAAAGATGGTTGCAATGTCAGAAAATGACGTTATACCTGACATTAAGAACATAACTAACGAAGGTGCATGGTGGCTGTATTTCTGCCCGTGGTATGGTGATTTTTTAACTAGTTCAAGATATAATGACCCGGTACTATTGAACACTATATACAACAGTCAGGATGTAGTAACCTTGGATGAACTACCTACAGACCTCTACAGTTCTCAACCTTCAGCCGGGGTAGCAGGAGATCTGAATTCAGACGGAGTTTTTGATGCTATAGATTTTGCTCTGTTAAAATCATGCTTACTCCGCAATACCTCAATTGACTTAACAAACGCAGATGTAGATGGAAACGGACAAATAAACGCGTTGGACTTTGCATATATGAAACAAAAGCTTCTTGGAATGATTGATAAATTCCCAGTTGAATAAAATTATAATATGACTAATTAAATATGACTAATTATCTGCTGTCGCATTAGTATTTTTAAACTGATGCGACAGCAGAAATTATGTAAACATTACAAATTAAAATGGTTTTGGAGTACTCTTTCCCAATAAGATCATTTTTAAATTTGTAAGATC
Source organism: Bacillota bacterium (assembly GCA_023412275.1). Taxonomy (GTDB): domain Bacteria; phylum Bacillota; class Clostridia; order Acetivibrionales; family DSM-1351; genus Ruminiclostridium. The sequence goes on along the minus strand of JAEYNY010000038.1, from coordinate 19,079 downwards.
AAGTGCATCAATATTTCCATCAGTATTAACATCAGCAATGGTCATATTCTGTAAAGTACCCTTCCCTAAAAGGAACGACTTAAGCAGTGCAAAGTCAATAGCATCAAGTACTCTATCCTCATTAACGTCTCCATAGTAAAGAACTGTCTCCGGGACTTTATTAATACTGAGACTCTGGGCAATGACATTCTGTAGGACTAAGTTTTTGTCATAAGAGAATTCCCAGAACATAGTACCCCCAAGGCCCATTTTCTTTACATAATCTGCCTTACAGCCCATTGATTCCTCATCTTCGTATGTAATAAAAGTACTTCCGTTGTATAAATAAGGTACCATTGCAACATCGTCCCAATAGCGAACATAATTATTTTTACCAACATAATTCTCTGCAATATCCCAAAAATCAAATACAGCAGCTTCAAATGTACCGCTTCCATAGCCAGCAGATGATGGTGCCATTCCGCTTTTATACAATCCTGAACCATTAGGGTCAGTTACGTTAATCCAACCTTTTCCAGAAAAAGCAAGACCCAGATTTAAATCTTCCGGCTCTACTCCTGCAGCAATGTAATTCTCAATTGTAGTTGATACGCAGGGATTACCGGAATCTGCATACAGTGGAGTATTGTGATTGGTTGCTTTATCCCAGGTACCGTGATAATCATAAGTCATAACATTTATGTAATCCAAATACTTCATCATTTCTGCAACTTTACAGTTTTCTATGAATTTAGCATCCGCCGCTCCTGCAATACTTAAAATATATTCTTTTCCGTCCTTTTCTCCCTGTGCATCCAGTGCAGTTCTGATCTCTTTGAGCAGTAAAATGTAGTTATCACCATCGTTTGCACGGTGAGGTATGTTATCACCGACTTGAAACGGATATTCCCAGTCAAGATCTACACCGTCAAACCCATACTTTACAATAAAATCTACTGCAGACTGGGCACATGTTTTTCTTAACGTATCTGAAGCCGCTACATCAGAGAAATTCTTTGACCACGTCCATCCACCTACCGATATAACTGTCTTTATATTAGGATGTTGCTGTTTCAATTTTATCAACTGTCCAAAATGTCCCTTTAGTTCTGTTTCCCATGTATCGTCTCCATATGGCTTTTGGGTATCAATCCACGGGTCCCCAACAGTAATAGTTCCGTCAACTGATAAATTAGCAAATGCAAAGTTAATATGTGTCAGTAAGGAAGGGTTAATATCTCCTACCTCTGCGGCTCTCTGATATCCACTCCATGAAGTAAAATATGCCACATTTCTGTATGCCTGTTCATTTGCGGCAACACTTAGAATACCTAAACAACTAAGCATAAGTGATGCAATTATTGAAAATGCCATTAATTTCAGCTTCAATTAACATTTCCCCTTTCTAAATTTTTACTTAGATTATATCATAATATTCAAAAAATGTATTTTATTAGTAATTATTCGACTTTTTCTAATAAAAAAAGCCCGGGAATAAATTCCCAGACTTCTTCAATAAACTTTTTTGCTTTATACGTTAACCCCAGATTTTAACGCGATTAAATCCTGATTTCAATCCTTCAATTGGCCCTACAACAGGCTTAACATTTCTGGATGCTCCTATAAAGTCAGTGTCAATTACGATAGGATTTCCGTTAGGATCGTCAAAAATAGCATCAACAATACGTACGGTACCAAGAGTTTCTGTAGAAACGATTTGAGTCGGTATTTCAAGTATATCTTTATCTACATTCATCTCAAGATAAACTGCATTTCCCTCTTCAACAATTTTTACATTTGGATCAAACGTCTTATTAATATAACCGTTATTTTCACGATTAAAGCCTTCAGCTCCGTTTAAATACGCATTTGATGAAATGTATACAGGTTGTTCGGTTAACTTAAATACCTCCAAATCTCCAACTCCCTGACTAAGTACTTTGGAAACATATTCTTCAAATGAAGCAGTATTGGGATTGTACCCTGCTGTTCCACTGTTCTCAATGCCTTCACCGCCAACAAAGATATTGTTATAAAAACGATCATCTCCACCGTAAACCACAGCTGTACCGGCTACTTCTGTAGTGTGTGGGAAGTGATATGGAGTAGACCTATCAAGTACCTTTGTTAAATGGAGCTTGCCGCAGCAAAGATTATTTACATATGCACCACCTTGAGAAAAATTATCAAAAGTATAATCGGAAGCAAAAATATTATTATCCACTAAGTATGGGCCATGGCTTACCTCTACCATCAAGTCACGGTCATTGTTGTAATACAGGTTATTATTTACTCTAACCCCCTGCGCCTGCCAATCAAGCCAAGTACCAAGAGAACAGTTATGAATTCGGTTATTATGAATTTTTACGTCAATTGCAGCATGAAGCTTTATACCTGCAATCTCATAGCCGAAGAATTCATGCTTCACTGCAATATTATAAATATGGTTGTTGTATATTTCACTGAATACTCCACCCATATGTCCTACAATACCGTTTTGTCCACAATCAAAAATTACATTGTTTCGGATGATATGGGAACCTATCTTTTCCTTGCTCCAGCCTATCTGTAAGGCACGGAAAACAGCCTCCATCTGGTATTGATAACCCGGCTTCTGGTGCCTTCTGGAACATAGGTTGTGTCCTGTTGAAGCTTCCTTTCCAATACTGATGGCACTACATTTAGCATCGTGAATTATGTTGTTTTCTATAATCCAGCCCTTGCTCCAATTTGCACCCAACAGACCGGGTTGATCTGCTGTAGGCGGCGTCCATGGGCAAGCAGCCTGTGCCATCTCAAACCCTCTTACAGTAATATAATTCAGACCTGATTTGAGCGGATAGAAGCAGCATTTTCTTACATTGATTTCAACAAGCTCTTTATTTGGATCTACGCCATGAAAATTAGCGTAAATAGTTGTTTCTTCCTCATCTACTTCACTGAACCAACGGTAAATTGTTTGTTCAGGATGCAGAATTTTTTCAAATTTTTGAGTCCACGGGATATCTACAACTCCGGTTCTCTCTACAGGGTTTTTAACTTCATCCAAGGAATCTGCCTCATAAAATGAAACTCCGTTTAAATACACATCGCCTGGATGACGATAAACGCCGGACTTATATATCAACCAATCACCACTGAGAATTTCCTTGTATGGATTGTAATCACCGAAAAAAGAATTTGGAAGAACAGCTTTCCATACTGTATCTTCAACCTTTTCCCAGCTTTGGATTCGCTCTGACCCCTTAATAATAACCTTTTCACCCTCGGCAGCTTCGTATACTATTCTGCTTAGATTGCTGTATCCGCTATGTTCAGGCTTTACCCATTCACGATACTCCCCTTGGTGAACAATAACTTTGTCTCCTGTTTCAGCCACCTTAGCAGCTTTTGATATAGTTCTGAAAGGATGCTCTAGGGTACCTTCTGCAAAATCACAACCGGTTACCGCAACATGAAATTCTTTTTTCACTTTACCTTCCTCCTTATAATGCCGTTTTTGAATTTGGTTAGAATAGTTAATTTCATTTTTACAATTGAATTTTAGCATAGAACAATTTATAATACTTGACATATAGTATTATTTTTTGGTCAAATATTGCAGTATGTGAGGGGAAAATATTGATTCCATTTTATGAAAACAGAGTTGAAGATTTGCTTATCTTTAGAGAGGACGGTCTTGATTTCCTACCACATCTTCATGCGCAACTTGAACTTCTCTATGTGGAGGAGGGCGAAATTGAAATAACAGTCAACGGTTGCACACGCCTTATGAAAAAAGGAGGGCTTTCCGTTCTTTTTCCCAACAGCGTACATAGCTATCATACTCCCCCGTATCAAGAAAGCATGAATTGCATTGTAATCATACTCAATCTGGCACTTGCAGGGGATTTCATCAACACTCTTTTGAAATTTCATCCTAAAGACCCTTTTATTAATAAGGAAGATCTTCATAAGGATGTTCCGTACGCTATAGATACTCTCGTTGATGAATATAACCATACTCAGAGTCATCCTGTCTGCACTCCTATTTGTAAGGCCTACATACAGATTATTATTTCGAGGCTCCTTCAGCAGATGGAACTCATTACAAATACCGATGTTAATTACTTTGATATTATTTTTGATATTATTAATTATATAAACGAGAATTATATGCAGCCCATATCACTCAATGACATGTCCAGAGCTTTAGGCGTTGGAAAATATCATTTATCCAGAGTGTTTTCAGATAAAATAAACGTAAGCTTTAGCGATTATATAAACGGTATTCGTGTAAGTTGGGCAAGAAACATGCTTTTAAATACAAATAAAAACATTACACAAATTGCCTATGACTGTGGATTTCAAAGTATCCGTACCTTTAACAGAGCCTTCAGTAAAGTTTATTTTATTAGTCCCAGGGAATTCAGAAAATCCCAGGAAGCTGCAAGCATATTCACAAAGAAATGACTTAGTAATTAAACACTAAGCACAGCTATATCAGTATATGCTCTCATTCGGTTGAGTGTAGTTTCCGGTGCCAACGAAAAAAGACTGGCTGACACTATTTCGTCAGTTTTTACCCACTGTTCCATTTTGGTGGAGTTAATATTAAAACCAAGGGAAATAAAAAAATCTACAAATTCTGAAAGGGAACCGAAAGGTTCATCTATTTTGCGAGAAGATGATTCGGCAATGACATTGCGATATTTATCATTTTTATATATATCAATTTTGGGTGGGCAGTCACCTGTGATCCAAAGTCCACTACGGGAAGATAGCGTGCTATGAACAAATTTGGACAAGGTCAGCATATTATCACGTGTCAGGTACCAGAAAAGGCCTTCTGAGACTATTATTACAGGACAGTCAGGTTTTAATATAGAAATAGATTTAATAATATAATCTAAATCTTTGATACTTGTTAAATCTGCACCAATTAATTCACCTGATTTTACGGAGAATCCAAGCTTCTCATATATTTTACTCTTAATCTCTACCATTGGTGGATAGTCTACTTCAATATATGAGATATCTTTAAATTCGAGACGTCGGGGTGATAATCCCACTCCCAGTTCAATAATCAGACAATCCCCTATCTTATTTACCTGTTCTCTGACCGTACAGCTTAGTGCCCTATGCCTAGCTTCTAATTCAACAGCTAATTTTGCTACAAATTGCTCAGGCTGAAAAGAAAATCTCCAATTATTAGCGAGCCGGATTGTTTCTGAAAAAATGTCATTAGCGTATGGAATATCTGTAAATATTTTAGGAAAAGCAGTTAAGAAAGCGGTCCTCATAGTATTTTGTTGGTCTAGTGTATACTCAGTAACTTTGAAATTATTCATGCTCATGGTTATTCCTCCAGTTTCAATGCCCGCGCCGTAATAATAACTCTACGCTCAGTGATAGTAATAATATTATCTGGTGTGAGTTCATCAATAATATGTTGGTCGTTCTTAATAGAAAAATCACGAATAGTAGGCGTTGTCAAAAGAAGTTCAATCAGGCCTTCTCTTGTTAAAGCTGTATTAAATTTTATTATATCCATACTTTCAATATTAAAAAATGGACTTATCATTTTCCGAAGATAATTAAGTCTCTCTGAAGGAGATTGATTTAGGTTACGCCCTCTCCAACCGAATTTATCTTTGCCAAAGGCAGTTTTCATTTCTATTTTATCGTCAGAGCAGAGAGCCTCAACAAATAGTAGACCGTTCTCACCAAGTAAGCGATGAGCCTCTGTTGGCGACCAAGTAGTAAGAAAAGCTGTGCATAAGTCATATGAATGCGAAGGTAATGGCACATCCATATTATCTCCATGACATAGCCTAATATTCGCTAAGTTCGCTTTAGTTATATTATACGCAGCCTTAGCCAGCATTTCCTCATTGATGTCTACACAATCAAGATGCGCAATGTTATGGGCGATTTGAATGTTCTTTCTGCACGTTCCGCATCCAAGATCAACAGCTTTCATATTATTTTTAAGTATCGGCAAAATGTATTTATAAATATCATAATCCTTAGATCTAATTTTAAAACTATCATAATTTGAAGAATAAAGCATTATTTCAAAATCCTTTACACTAATTCATTTTAGAAAAATCCAATGTCCCTACCGTAGTCGGTGTTTCAAAATTAGATGACATTTTATTGATTCGTGACGATTTCCGTGGTTTAGTTAATCGTATATCCAAAGTAAAAGTTTTATTATAGTTTACGTTTTTATGTAGATCTGTTCTAGATATAACTCTTAGCATAAGAGAAAGACTGGTTGAATTTTGGTGATCCACTTCGCCAACTGAATAACCTTGGCATACAGCTGTAACCAAGGTTTCCTCTTGCCCTGCTTTACATACGCTATAGCAGTAAATTGCATCATAGCAGTGTTTTCCAGGTGACCAAGAAAGTATCAAAAATCCTTCGCTGTTATGCTGACCACAATCATTCTGAAATTTTGAAAAAGAACCAACAAGGGACCAAGTTCCTTCAAGGTTATGTAAAATAGCATTGCGAAGATCAGCGGTATCTTTTATAATTGCCTTTGTTCCTTCAAGTTCTTCACGTAGATTTTTTAGCTGACGTGATTGTACTATAAGTTCTATTATACTGGCAATAATGACTAAAATTGCCGGGAACAAATCTGTAAACAAACTTTTCATTAGTGCACCCTTTCTTTAACACTGGAATCTTTTACTATTGTACAATGTAGAATTAACTAATTCAAGAAAAACGAACCAATACTGCATTATATTTACATATTTATATAAAAAACTCCTTTTGATTTATAATCAAAAGGAGTTATACCAATGTATCTTTTCATTTAATCCATGTATATGTCTGAAAATTCTATTGCGGCCGCTTGCATTATCCTGCTGTCATGAGGTGCAGACATGTTAAATTCCTGATTTTTACGTCTTACCTTTTTTAGAGGTAGCGTAAAAATGAAATTGGTTCCTTTTCCAACATCACTGTCAACAGTAATTGTACCTTCTAAAGCTGTAACTAGTGCTTTTACCAATGATAAGCCGATTCCGGTTCCCTCTGCTTGTCTTGACAATGAGCTGTCTACCTGACCAAATCTTTCAAATATCACTTTTAATTTACTTTTCGGTATCCCTATACCTTCATCTCTTACTGAAATGGTTGCATTCTTTTTATCGCATGAAACACCAACATGTATAGCTTTACCCTTTGGTGTAAATTTGATTGCATTTGATAAAAGGTTTAACAAGATACGTTCATACTTTTCCTCATCGATTCCTATTTCCAAATAATCACAATCAGTTTTAAACAGAAGCTCCAGTCCTTTCTGCTTAGCATAAATGTCAACAGATTTGACAATAGCCCTGGATAGAAATACTATATCAAGATTATTCTTAGTTAATTTAACATGTCCCGCATTATATCTTGTTATGTCAAGTAAATTATTAACCAGGCGAAGCTGACGAAAAGAATTTGTTCGGATTCTTTGCAAATGTCTTTTAATGTTATCACATATCTGGCTGCCATAAATACTTTCTATTGCTTGCAATGCTGCATTTATAACAGTTAGAGGCGTTTTAAATTCATGAGTAATTGTTGCCAGAAACTCATCTTTCATTTTCATAGCATTTTCCAGTGTTTGATTTTTTACCTTTTCTATTTTTAAAAGTTGTTCCTGCTGATTCATTATCATCTGCTCATTTGTAATATTCTCTGTTACATCGCGGCTGATAATTACACCGTATAGAAAGTTACCCTTATCATCAAATATAGGTGAACCACTCACACTGATATAAATTTCTTTATCTGGCCATTTCATTAGCATAATTTTTTCTTCTACTGCTCTACCACCCATGACATGATAATTAGGAGTATCCTCAAATAAAATCTTATTGCCTTCCAAATCAAAATACTCTACGTACTTATAGCTGTCACCGGCTTTTTGAACTTCTCCATCAATTCGCTTTCTTCCTGTTTTGTTTATAAGAATGTAATTTCCGTCTTTATCGAAAACAAATAGAGCATCTTTCATATTTTCCGTAATCATCTCAAGCTGTTCTTTTTTCTCTTTTAAAAGTTTTTCCTGTTCAAATTGTAAAGTAAAATCTCTTACACAAATAACAACAAACTCAACTTTTCCATTCTCATCATATAGTGGACAAGAATTAACACTAAAATGTACTGTCTTATCCGGTCGTTTAGTTGTTAATAATATGTTCTTTAATACCTCTCCCTTTAATGACCTTGTTCCCGGTAAATCTTCAATTGTAAGTGATTTTCCGTTAACATCAAAATATTGTGTATGTTTTAAACTATCCCCATTACTAAAAACTTCCTCAGGCTTGTAAAAGAAATCCCTTGCTCCTTGGTTTAGTAATGTAAATTTATTGTCTTTATCAATTAGAAAAACACCATCATACATATTCTCTATAATGGTTTGAAGCTGATCTTTTTGCTGTCTGATTAATTGACTTTGAGTTTTAGATTCTGTAATATCCTGAATTAGGCATGCAAATTGATCTCGTTTAGGTGAATACACTTTGATTAAAAAATGGCGGTTAAGAGTTTTGGAATAGCTTTCAAAAAAAGCCGGCTTACCATTAATAGCTACTTGTCCAAAGATTTCAATACAATGACTGGGAAGAACGGAAACCTCACTGGCTGTTTTACCTATGATATCCTCTTTATTATAGTTAAATATTTTATTCATAGTATTGTTTATAACCAAGTGGCGGTAGTCAACAGGTTTACTTGCATCATCATATATTATCTCGGCTAGGAAAAATCCCTCAGTCATATATTCGAATAAGGTACGATACCTTTCTTCGCTTTCGGACAATGCTTCCTCATACATCTTCCGTTCAATAAGATCTGCTGCCTGTCTTGCCAATACATCAAGGAGGCTTAATTGACGTTCAGTAGGGCTATAACATTTAGACCAGTGTGTAGATATTACACCCAAAATTTTTCCATTACGTGAAATCAGCGGAGTGGACTGACCAGCATAAATACCGGTTTCCATATATACAATCTGATCTTCGGAACCATCCATAAAGTCACAGTGCTGAACGTCAGACACTATTATACGCTGTCGAGAACGTACTGCTTGAGAACAAGACGTACATGCTTTTTCAACATCTATCAATTCCCAAGACTTAACAGCATCTGGAGTGAACCCTCGATAAGCCAATAGTTTAAGTTTGCGTTCCTTGTGGTTTTCATGATAAAGAATTTGTATACTGGCATATTCAGAACGCATAATCCGCATTGCCGAGTCAATTATTCCTTCATACAATGCATTAATGTTATCTTCTCCAAGAAGTACCGCACTTACCCTTTGCAAATTCTTTAGATTTTCTAATTCGGCTTCAAGTTGCTTTTTTTGTCGTTCAACAAGTAAGGATTTCTCAAATATCAATTTGTTCTTTCGCCTGTTTTCCTCTTCAGCTTTAAGCTGTTTAACGTTAGCCTCATACAAAGATGTAATTAGTAGAGCTTCCATTCTGATTTGCATTCTGGCAATTTCCATTTCCTCAGTGGTCAGCCTTCTAAAAGCATATGCGTTCTGCATCAAGATGTCCACACTAGTTTGATAAATTCTTGCAACACTTTCCAGCTTATCTTTAACTAACGGTGGGTTTGTAATCCCAGCATTAATGCTTCCTATTACCTGATCTTTATAAAAAATAGGTACAGCATAAATGTTGATACCTCCTGAACACTCTCTTTCCACTGGTTCCTTTTTAGTCATACTTTCTCTTGAAATCCTCCAACAATCCTCATGACATATCCATTTTCCTGAACTTAACCCCTCCTTTTGACAAGCTTCAGCATTTTTACATGAAATCTCGTTCAGAAAATTACAGTACTTCCCCTCAAAAATACTATTTGCAATACTTCCATCTGCTTCATACAATACTGTAGAGCTGTTTAAATACTGCATAAACATTTTTTGAATAATTGTCAGAGTGTTTTCGTGTATAGCTTCTCTCAACCGCAACATATCATGTTTCCCCCTAGACCTAAAGTATATTTTTACGGTAAATTATTGTAGCAGATATATTTGCTATTTAATAGTTATTGGTACCATTAATGTAAAAATAAGTTTATTTACCTAAATTATACATGAAATTACAGTCAGTTGACTCTACTTCCGCAAATTGTTATGTTATGAGATATATTTTTTTCATTTGAATGGGGAGCTAGAATGAAGTATGTTAATGCTGATGTGATTTTTCCTGAAGATTTACTTAAAGAAGTACAAAAGTATGCACATGGTAAATTCGTATATATACCCAACCCAGTCCCTGAATTTCTCACGGATATCCTTGTTTCTTTGATCCAATTGTTTTCTGCTTCCTAAACATTCCCCCAGCCTTTACGTGCTCCTTTATGAAAGTAATGATTTTGATAACTTATGTAAATTTATTATTCATGAAAATTCAATAAGGAAGGATTTGTTTGACTGGCAGATTGGAAGAATTTAATAATGAATTTTCCATATAGAAAGGAGTATTCACATTTATATCCGGAACTACTAAACTGGGTTAAAGCAGAATGGGGAGATAAATACGACAAAATAATTACTCAAGTAATACAACCACAAACAGAATAAATTAGACACTAAAGTATGCTTTCTATAACCCTATCTACAACTGTATCCCATGGTCTTGATTCAATCACTTTTATCCCTAATTTCCCGCAGGTATCCACTAACCAAGTTCCATACTCCAAACTGATATCTGCTCTAAAATGTTGCAGTTCCCCACCCTCTCTGGAAAGATAATTCTGCAAAATTTGGTTTTTGTCCGGCTCATATACATAGATAGATTTTACTTTTGGATTTTCAAATGATGCCACAAATTCAGGGTGTATAAAATCACCCTCAATGATGACCGGTACATCAGCTTCAATGTGGTTTTCAACAATTGCCTTTATGCCCGGAATCAATTCCTTACTAACGTCTTTAAGCCACTTTACGTTGCCGCTTACACCAACATCCATCCAGTTTATGCCACTACTCCAATAATGAACTGCCGGAAGGAGCTCTCTTGTTGTCATTGCCTCCACTGCTTGGCAAATATCATCTACTTCCATGACATTCACGTTATAAAAACGAGCCAGTTCATAGGCAACACTTGATTTACCCATACCAGAAGCCCCTCCTATAAACAAAACCGTCCAATTTCTATCTTTATCCATTCTAACCCCCTCATTCTACTATTATATTTTCAAAATTCATCTCGAATAAAGACCAATTTAATGTAGTTTGATTCCCCCAAATTGTTAAACAATCCTACTTTCAAGCATTATATTACAAATAATACTACATCTGGTATATTACCATGTCAAGTTTTGTTCTTTGGCATAATAGCTGCTCCCGATGCCGAATATGAGTTTTACCCGATATACATATTATTAATATTCAATTGTCCCAATTAGGATAGTCGGGGCATTATCTGCCCCGATGCTTATCCCTCTTTTTTTGCTGCTTAAGTTCAAACATTCGCTGCTTTTCAACCTCTCGTTGTTCACGACTGATTTGTTTTCGCTCTTGTTTGTTCTGCTCCTGCTGCAATTTTAAAGCTTGCTGAGATTTCGTACCAACACCTGTATTCGACAGTTGTTTCTGGATATCTCTCTGCATCCGTTTTGGATTTTTAGCTTTTTCCTTTACAGCAGCAACCACAGCCGGGCTGAAACGTAGCTCATAATAGTGTTTTAGGATGAAATCGTAAACTTCAAAATCTTTTGGCTCAGCACCGAAAGTTACCTTAGTCGCCGAAAGTTTTCCATCCTCGGTTCTTTCAAAAATACCAACCCAGAATGGCTCCTCGAAAAACACTGTCAGTTTGCCTTGTATTTTGCCCATGACATTTCCTCCTTAAAATGAATGATGTTATGAGCAAAGAATGGACGACCCAAGGAGGGAGGGTTACTTACACCATTATTCTAGTGGTACGGCCGGGCTACCTTCCGGCTCTGGTGAGATAATCTCACGTTGCGTTTTTATCTTTGCTGTTTTATATAAAGCACTTTAGTGCAGTATATCATTTTAAAACCTTCAATATCTTATTCGGATATATTAATAAAAAATTTTACTATTTTTATTGATTTGTCCCCGATAAAGCAAAAGAACATGCCAAGGAGACATATTCTTTCGCTTTAAAAGATTATTTTGATTTTAAATCCTGGCTGCACTCTTCACATATGTGCTTACCCTTATATATCGTAAGATTTTTTACATTATTACAAAATATGCATCCTGGAGAGTATTTTTTCAAAAGTATCATATCGTCATCAGTAAAAATTTCTAAAGAATCTTTTTCATTAATTGAAAGTATTTGTCTTGTCTCTTTAGGTATTACTATCCTTCCAAGTTCATCAACCCTTCTTACTATTCCTGTAGATTTCATGCTAACAGTCCTCCTTTTCAAAAAATAATTTAAAAGCCATCCTGATACTCATTTACAACATTGATTTTTTACATTGTCTGTTTCGATTGTTCCGTAACTAAGTTACCGTGAATACGAATGTAGCATATGTAGCTTTTCATCTGATTTTCCACATACTCGTTCAACATTTCACACTTATAAGTATTGTCAGTTGGCTGGCCAGTGAAACAGGGCCGTAGCTCCTTTCTAATATTTTTACCCATTTATTTGGTACTGTAACAGCAAAATTGATCATAGGAACCTACTTATACAAAAAAGAACCTACCGTACATACCGGTAAGTTCTTTACTAATTTGATATTTATTTGCTGTATGAATTGGATATTGGACTGCTGATTTGTCGTAGATTGAATACTTTACTCATATCCCCAACATTCTATCCCGAATATTCTAGCCATATTATCTATTTTTGACGGTTTAGTAATGTAAATACGATAATACCTATATTTTTGTTTCTCTAAATAATTTGTAGTCTGCTCTTTGTTGTTTTCTTCTATCGTTGCTAAGTTTACCCAATCAATCATATTATTGCTTCCTTGAATACTATAATCAATCAAGTACAAATCAGGTGAACGAAAATCATGTATAATAACAAACTTTGAAATAGCTCGTTCTATATTTAAGTCTAGGATTAGCCAGTGCGGAGTTACTGTATCATTTGAAATCCACATATCAGTGTCAAATCCATTATATTTACCGTTTATTACTCTTTCTGCTTTAAAGCATATGCCATAGGCATCTAACTCACTACTTGCAGTTATTGAAGCTTTAGACGCATAGTTTATAAGCTCTTTTTCATTATCACACTTCACAAAAACATCACTAGACATCTTTGTACAATATTCTTTGTACAACTGATTAGTAAACATTCGAAAATCGTTATTGATGGATTGTATTTCGTTGGTATATTTAGTTATGGCGTTTTCATCAACATTTCCGTTAATAGTTTTTCTAAGAAAACTAGAAAATACTATTGACCTTTTATTTGAATACTTCACTTTAAAATCTTCATAGTTTTTAAAGTATATATTATCCTTAACTAATTGTACATTTAACCTATCAAATATTTTGAAAATGTTCTGTGTAGAATCAACAAGATCTCTTTTATATAACTCTGCAGCGGTTATATCAAAATTCTTATTATGAATTACGTTTCTAATCAAGTTATCATTTTCAACAATATAGTTATTTTCCACTACATCTTTTAAAAAATTGAAATCATTAAAAATCACTTGTTTAGTGTTCAGTGGTTTAATATAGTACAATCTATTAGCATAATTGGAGAGATTTTCATTGAAATATTTATTTGATTCTTCCCATAAGTCTAATAAAATTTCCTCTTTTAATGTTAGGCAATAAAAAGGATTATCAAAACCAACATGGGAGCAATCCATAATAGTAATAGTAGTTGTTTCTTTATTATAGCCATTAATAATAATACCATGAGGTCCATGTGCCTTTTTATAATTAAAATCGCAATAGAACATGCTAAAATAATCTAAATACATAACTATAGGGTATTTTTCATCTAGAACAGATTTTATAGTACTAAGTAATGTCTCTCTATTTGTAATATTTACTGTTACTAATTCTAAACCTAATTTATTTAATTTTGTGTTTATTGAATCAAATCGCTCAACATTAGTTTCCCATATTAGACGTAAAGAATAATAAGCACAAAAATAAAAATAGTTTTCATATTCAAAATATCCTGATGCTATAGCTATAGGAGCGTCCACGCAGCTTATAGTTTTATAATAATAGCTATCATTTACATAATTAGGTATATGTAATCTTTGCATGAAATTCCTCCAATAATGCAAATATTGTATAAAATTTGCCAAAATTCCATATTATAGTATAAGTATATTATCTAACAATTTACATGTCAATCTGATTACTACTGCCAAACAAAAAACTGTAGGTTGCTACGATGTTTATAAACGTAACTTCCTACAGCCTTTATATGTTTCAAAATCTGATGTTATTCAAAGGTATGATTTTCGACATCATATGTATTTAGTTTTGGTATTGTGTTATGTGAATTTATATACGTATATAGGTCGGCATATTTAAAATCATTTTCATAGGAACTGTACATTGTGGGACAATTGCAATGCGATGCATAAAAATTATAATTACCAACCAAAAAGTCCGGGTTGCCAAAGTACGAGTTTGATACTTGAAAATCAAATACAGTTGCTGTATTAATACCATCTTTTTGAGATCCGCATCGATTTATTATATGATATGCTACTCTACAAGCAGCATTATACCTTGCCTGTATAAAGGTTGTATCATCCGCATAATGTAAACCACTTGTCGTATGCATAATTCTTGTCCAGTTAGTAGTCGTGGTGCCAGAACTATCTGTAGAACTGGATGAGGCGTAAAAAGTACTATGTGCAAACACGTCTGTCGCAGTATGCATTGCCATTCCATATACAAATGCCATTCTATTCTTTGCCAGATTACTTACAGTAATAGTACTTGTGCTAGCGTTGCTACAAATTGTACTCCAAGATAAATTTCCAACTCCGGAAGATGTAATAATTCCCTTCATACCATTATGTTCCGAATTCGTCATTGTTGCCGGTATTGAAATTGCACTATCATCTGTAGTAGTCAAATTTTTACTTTGATATAACGCATTAGCAATTCTAGATAAATAAATATAACAGTTTATATAATTATTATCAGCAGTTCCATTCCACAAATACCCATGCCATTGCGGATGGTCTGTCATTCCGGATATAGTTGAACTTGATGTGTCATTAAATTTGCAGCCGTACATCAACGCATAATACTGATATGTATCTAAATTTGTGGTTGTCTTATTTCCCCACGCATCAATAAAAATACTCTGATGTCCATTTCCATTAGCCGGATCACTGTACCAACTACCCTCTACATAGTCCGAGTTTACATTATCAAATACATTTATATCTGACTCATTTTGTGAAATATTATTAACCATAACACTCGATATTTCTGTTGCATCATCAATGGTTTTGGTACTTAGCTTTGTATTATAAACTTCTTTAAATGTTTTATAAATATCTTGTGCATAATTTAAATCAACTAATCCATTTCCATAACTACTAGTTTCTCCATAAAGGTTGGCACTATAATCCAGTAGTTGTCGGATAAAGTCAGCCGATACAGATAAATCTTTTTCCCATAATAGAGATGCTACACCAGCAACTTCCGGTGATGCCAGACTTGTTCCTGAATTTTTCATTAACCCATCAAATGCGGCTATTGAAACGATATCTTCACCGGGTGCAACTATTTCTACATCCTCACTAACAGGGCTGAAATCACTTATAACTCCGTCACATTTTACTGATCCAACAGCCATAACTTCATCATAAGCTGCAGGATATTCTACTGTTCCGCTATTACCTGCTGCGGCAATGATTAAAATGCCTGCATCGTATGCATCTTGAATTGCTTGTTTTAAACTTGGAGAATCACAAATTGTTCCAAAGCTTATGTTGATGATATTTACATTTTGACTTATTGCCCAATTAATTGCATCTACAACTCTACTAATTGGAGCTTCGTTGTTTTTGTCTAGAACTTTTGCAGAATACAATTCGATATTGGGATTAACACCATGCACACCAAATTCATCCGAAGAACATAATACAGATGCTATGCTTGTTCCATGTCCTGAAGTATCTTCATATAGATAGGATACTTCATCCTCTCCAGGAATAAAATTCTTTCTCTCGGCAACATTTATGGCTTCTGTATAGTTTACACCTGAGTCAATAAGGGCAACTTTAATTTTATTAATTGTATTGGAACTTTGAATATTATTTTTATTAATTGTTTTCAAATTCCAACTAATATCTTCATCATTATTTGTATTAGCTTTTTTATTGAATCTATGAATATTTTTTTTATTTTTGAATAATTTATGTCTCGTTGTTTTGTTTTTGTACTTTTCCATCGAATTCGGATTATTGATACTTAATCCATGAACCATTATATTACTATCTGAGTAGTTACTTGTATTATTAGCAATGGACTCCTGGTGATTTGGCGTAGTTACTAATTTACTATGTCCGCTGCCTATGCCAATCATTTCATTTTGGCCAATAATATTGCCAACAATAAATGCCAAAACAAAAACCATTATAAATATTTTTCTAAACTTTTTCATATCTCTCTCCTTTGTAATAGAATGAATTTGCTTGAATTTCATACCACTTGTTGTATCATACATGCTTATCAGGGCAAATTTTTTACTATTTGGAAAACCAACTAATAGCTTGATTTGTTATCCTTTGTTCCGGCTACATGATACCACGCAACAAAGGTTTGATTTAGGTATTTAACTACTGGCTTGCCTTAATAAGTGTACGTAATATAATAGCTCTACACATGTGCAGAGCTATTATATTACAAATTCCAGAATATGTCAACAATACTATAATTTGTAAATATTTGGTTTGTTTTCAGAAGATGCAGTCCAAAATCAGCCTAAAGTCGGCTTATATGTAAATTCACGTACTTAGTTCTCTCGTCTAGGTCGTAATTCAGAATCAGCTAACCTGACTCAAATCAATGGAGAATGTCTCACTTGGATAGCAATAATGCCACCAAAACATTGCTTCCCATGCAGGCCATTCATTTTTAAGAGCCTCATAATTATATTTTACTGTCAGATTCGGGCAAATTTTAATCGTATTGGTACTTACACTATTATTAAACCAAACCGACATCGTATCAAAGTCTACTGCAGTTGTTGACAGTGTAGGAAGAGATTTTATCTCGTGTCTAGCCTTCCCTGCATTATACTTGATAGAATCATCAGGGAAATCCTCAATAGAACCAGGGTAAGGAGAACTTTGTTGGAAAAGCCAGTTATTATCTGTTTTCAACGTTACTGACCAATCAGTGATATCTTCGGTGCAGGATTCGGAATAATTGAAGTTTCCGGTATCGTATCCTACTTCAAAGGATACTGATGTTGTATATGATTTTACTTCGTTAACATTTTTAGGTGAGCAATCGTATACATTTAAATTCACACCATTATCACTGGGTGTAGGTATACTAATCTCTATGGAGCCGTTTGACCATCCACGTTCATCGTGGTTATTCTCATTCATACCCGCACCTGATTTTGATGTACACCACATACCATTCAGCTCCATATAGATCCACTGGAAGTCTCCTGTAACAGCAACATCCTTAAAGGCGTGTACTTTATAGGTTATTCTTCCGTACATATCCTGTTCCCTTGGTTGATAGCTTTTCCACTTATCTTCTTCAGGAGCCCCATAGTCATAATATTCCCCGTAAACCCATTGCTTATCCTCAACGCCGGACGGTATATCGCTATCTTCGGCCTTGGTTAGGTGGCCCTCCATAATATCACCGTAAAACATGTCCATGACATTTTTTGAAATGACTTTTGAATCTGTGTTTAATTCAAAATCATTTTCAATAATCTTATCCGATTTTGAAGAAATCATTTGGCTTTTTACTTTGCTGGGTTTACTGTTAGATAAATCAAATATAGAGTATTTCTTTGCATTTTTGCCGTGGGGCTTAACGAATAAAGCAACGGAATCTCCTTCTCCGCTAAATCCTACGTACTTACCCAGAATCTTTTTGCAGTTGGCATCAACATCAAGGAACAATACACTGGTTCCCTCCCCAAGGCTTGCGCACAGCTGATCGTAGCTGTCGCCCTCTTTCCCGATAACTGATTTTGAATCGACTACAACAAAATCTCCCGACGGAACTTCCGATAGGCAGCAAACATTTTTTAGCTCAATGTTTTCCTTCAGTTTGCCGTAAAATTGATTTGTTGTGTCTACTCCGCTTAACACCTTTAAAGCTAATTGTGTCATAATTAACTCCTTTCATTTTGTGGTAATTTGTTATAACTTTACATATATTATTATAACACTTGATGGAATTTTACTTATAATTTTCAAAATATTCCCACATGGAGATTGACTACCGTAATTATTATGAATGAAAATACAGAGCACCTTCAAACTTTTGAAGGTGCTCACAATCCACCTTACGGGAAAGACACAATAACTTTCAGGACAAAAGAATACACTACTTCCCTTAAAATGATAAAGTTTAAACATGAAGAAAATTAGCCTTCCCAATTGCTCGATTAATCGCTACCTTTTATTCCATAATCCAATAGTCAAAAGTATAATCAGGTATGACATAATCAAATGGCATATAAAAATATCCTTTATCGCCCCATTTATCACCCCACGAATTTCTTACAATAAGATAACCTTGTTTATATTTGTTTCTACCAGACATACGATGATTCTTCACTAGGTCCTTATAACCAACTATTAAAACAGCATGAGCTCCTAGTTTCTTTTCGTTCTTGTGTGGCATTGGCATAATTCCAGTTTTAGTTACCGCATCCGATTCAAAACTTTCATATACATTCATTCCTAATAATACTGGTTGCTGTCTAAAAGCCAAGTTTTGCTTGATTTCATCTAAGGAACTTAATGATTTATATGCAATAATTTTGTATTGGCGTGCATTTATTTTTGCAAGTTTTGATGGTGGTAACATATAATTTTCCGGATTATAGGGCATATACTTTTCTTCACAAACGCCCTTCATATAGATTGATTTGCACGTATCTCTAAGACTTGCCCCATCATCCTTATTGGTT
>JAEYNY010000179.1 GCA_023412275.1 Bacillota bacterium | reverse complement strand
ATAAGTGGCTTATCAATGTCAACAACATTACCTTCAAATGTATATGCATCAACATCATCGGATTTTGAAACCTCGACAAAGCTTTCTTCGACCTCAATATCTTCAGTCATATCTAAATGCTTAAGACATCTGAGGCAGTTTGCACTAAACTCATAATGAAGCTCACCACTTAACTTTAACAGGCCACCTAAATTAACTATGCGCCCTGCAAACTTAAAAGAAGGTTTAAACTCTACTGAAGTATCATACTCCTGTATTTCAGGAAGATCATCAACAAAATTGATATCTATTCCTGCTCCTTCAGTTTTAATAATATCAGACACATTTACTCTCATAAGTAACCTCTTAAAAACCGACAACTGATATTATACTAACTAATGCAGCTTTTGTCAATAATTCAATTTCGGTAAAATTATATTATTAATTATATTACTATTGTTGCCCTGTTTTTACATATATATTATATTGAAAATTACTTTATAAATTTTACTGTTTCCTTAGCAATTGCAAGCTCTTCATTAGTTGGAATCACAAGGGTTCTTACAGTAGCACCTTCAGCAGAAATATCAATTTCCTGTCCTCTGAGCTTATTCTTTTCTTCATCTATTTTGACACCGAAGAAATCCATATTGCTGACAATCATATTTCTTACTACAGAATTATTTTCACCTACACCTGCTGTAAATACGATTGCATCAACACCATTCATAACTGCAATATATTCTCCGATGAATTTCTTAACACCATAACTGAAAATTTCAATTGCAAGTTCAGCTCTGCTGTTTCCTGAATCAGCTGCAGCATGCAAATCTCTGAAGTCACTGCTTACACCTGATATACCAAGAACGCCTGACTTTTTATTTAAGAGATTGCTTACACCCTTAACATCCAGGTTTTCTTTTTCCATTAAGAATGTAACAACTTCAGGGTCAATTGTACCACTTCTTGTACCCATTGCAAGACCTTGCAGAGGTGTAAAGCCCATTGATGTATCAACTGACTTACCTTTGTTTACTGCACAAATACTTGAACCGTTTTCAAGATGACATGTAATTATCTTTAATTCACTTAATGGCTTACCAAGCATTGCAGCAGCTCTCTCTGCAACATATTTGTGGGATGTTCCATGGAAACCATATTTTCTTATACCATATTTTTCGTAAAGTTCATATGGCAATGCATAAAGGTATGCATAATCAGGCATGGAGCTGTGGAAAGTAGTATCAAATACAGCTACCATCGGTATATTCGGCATAATCTGTTGACAAGCCTCTATACCTATTATATTTGGTGGATTGTGAAGAGGAGCTATGTCTATACACTCTCTTACCGCTTCCATAACCTTTTCATCTATAACTACTGAACTGTTGAATTTTTCTCCACCGTGTACTATTCTGTGTCCTACCGCTGATATTTCTGACATGTTTTTTATAACACCGATCTTATCATCTGTAAGTGCACTGATAACAGCCTCTATCGCATCTTTGTGGTTCTTTAATTCCTTGTTTAAAACAACCGCCTCTTCTGAACCCCTTGATTGCTTTATAAAGGAATTGTCAATCCCTATTCTGTCACATAACCCCTTTGCAAGAACTGTTTCATTTGTCATATCGATTAATTGATATTTCAATGAAGAACTTCCCGCGTTGATAACTAAAACTTTCATTGTTAGTTCATCTCCCCTAATAATAGTTAAACGTATTTTTTATATTAAGAATTCTGTGCCTGTACACAAGTTATTGCAACAACACCTACTATATCTTCCGCACTACATCCTCTGGAAAGATCATTAACAGGTTTTGCTATACCTTGAATAATAGGGCCATAGGCTTCTGCCTTTGCAAGTCTTTGTGTAAGCTTGTATGATATATTACCACAGTTAAGGTCAGGGAATATTAATACATTGGCCTTTCCTGCAACATTGCTTCCCGGTGCTTTTGATGCTCCAACGGAAGGTACGATAGCAGCATCTGCCTGCAATTCTCCATCAAGCTGAAGATCAGGAGCTTTTTCCTTTGCAAGTTTAGTAGCTTCAATAACCTTTTCTGTAAGTACGCTCTTTGCGCTGCCGTATGTTGAATATGAGAGCATAGCAACAACCGGTTCAGTCTGTACAAGGCTCTTGAATGATTTTGAAGAAGCTATAGCAATTTCTGAAAGCTCTTCTGCATTTGGATTTTCCACAAGTCCGCTGTCTCCATAAATGAATACTCCATTTTCGCCGTATTCACAGTCAGGTACAACCATTACGAAGAATGCTGATACCAGTTTTGCCCCAGGTGCTGTCTTTAATATTTGAAGAGCCGGCCTTAGTGTGTTTGCAGTTGAATTAATTGCTCCTGCAACCATTCCGTCAGCCTCGCCCATTTTTACCATCATTATTCCTAAGTACAAAGGATTTTCAGATAATATTTTCCTTGCCTCTTCAGGAGTCATTCCCTTTGCCTTTCTAAGTTCATACAGGGTATTTACATACTCATCAAATCTTTCAAAGTTTGCAGGATCAACAATTTTTGCCTTTGATATATCCAGGTCACCACCTAGTTTCTTTATATCATCCTTGTTACCCACAAGTACGATATTGGCAATACCCTGTTCCTGAATCATTGCAGCAGCCTTCAAAGTTCTGATATCATTACTTTCAGGAAGTACTATTGTTTTGATATCTTTTTTTGCTCTGCTTACAATCTGCTCTAAAAAGTTCATGTCTTAAAAGTCCCCTTTCATAGTTACGCAATACTAATAGGGCCATTTCATATGGACCCAAGTAAAATTATCAAACTGAAAGTCTTGTAGATAAGGCAATCCAATTTAACAAAGTTCATATTGCACTCTGACATAATTATATTATTAAAGATTTAGTAAAAATTTATTATTATTACCTGGTTATAATACCTGAAAACAAGTATTGGCACCACTTTTATTATATACAACTTGTTCATTGTATACAAGAAAAAATTTGTTATTAAATTTTGTATTTCAAAACCATCAAAACTGTTATAAACTTATATAGAAAAAGCACATGTTTATTGTGCCCAATTTACAGCAGATACCATTACGAAAGGTAAGGTTAATAACCAATGAAAAAAAAGCTACTCTTATATTCCACATCGTTTTTTTGCGGAATGTCTGTAATGGCAGTAGAACTAAGTGTATCCAAGCTTCTTGCACCCTATTTCGGGACATCTCAGATTATATGGACCGTTATTATCGGATTGATTATGATATCCCTAAGTGTAGGAAACGTTTTGGGTGGAAGGTCTGCCGACAAGCACAACAGTACGAACAGACTTTATCTTATTATATGGGCAGCCGCTATATGGATTGCCATTATTCCTTTTGTAGGCAAATATATTGTTGTAGGTATAATCGGCCTGCTTTTTATGTTTCTTCCTCAGAATCTGCTAATTACAGGTTCGGCAATCTCTTGTCTGGTTCTGTTCTCTGTTCCTTTGATTGGACTTGGAATGGTTTCTCCTTATCTGGTGAAGCTGGGTGTTACCGATATTGAGAACACAGGTAAAACTACCGGAAAGATATACGCCATGAATACTATAGGAAGTATTATCGGTACGTTTTTACCTACCTTTGTTACAATACCTACTGTTGGTACCTGCAAAACCTTTCTGATTTTTGCACTTGTTTTAAATATTATCTGCCTCGCTTATTTTATTATGAATAAAATTAAAACTGTTAAGACTTCTTTGACGTTTATAGTAATCTTCGCTTTGCTGTTTATGCCTCTCTCCAATTCATATGCTTTCTGGAGGGATTGTGTTGTTGAAGACGAATCTGTGTACAATTATTTACAGGTAACGGAAGACAAGGACTCCGTATACCTTTCCACTAATGTAGCTTTTGGTGTTCAGTCGGTATACAAAAAGGACAACAAGCTATCAGGTATGTATTATGATTTTGCTCTGGCGGCTCCACAATTCATAAAGGATTTTAGAAGCGATGACAAGACGGACCTTTTGATCCTTGGGAATGGTACGGGTACTTACGCAAAACAATCCAGAATATATTATCCGAATATTAAGACAGATGCTGTTGAGATTGACCCTAAAATTGTTGATTTATCCAAAAAGTATTTTGACTTGAAGGATGATGAAGCAACCATTTATGAGACAGACGGAAGAACCTTTCTTTCTGATGAAAATTGTGGAATGTACGACGTAATAATGATTGATGCGTATCATGATATAACAATCCCCTTCCACATGGCCACAAAGGAGTTTTTTTCAAAAGTTTCAGAGCATTTGAAGCCCGGTGGTGTAATTATTCTCAATATTAATATGAAGGCAAAAGGTGATAATCCTATAAACCAGTATTTGAGCCAGACTGTCAAGAGTGTTTTTGAAAAGGTTTATACTTGTGAATTGAAAACAAGTACCAATGAATTGCTGTTTGCATCCAATGATACAAATATGGTGAATAATTTATTTGACAATATTAGCAATATGAATAGCTCAAACCCTTTAAAGAACGTTTTCCAGTTTGTAATTGAAAATCTGAAGGAGGTTACTGATTCCAGTCATATATTTACTGATGAAGTAGCTCCTGTGGACATATTAGGACAGAAGCTTCTGAATTCAATGGTTCAGGACGAAACTTCTGATTTAAAGGAAATGATTAATTTTAAAGAAAAGGGATTCAAAGGACTGTTTGACATGCTTAGATAGATAATTCACCTTGACACACATTTATTTAAAATAATATAATATTATAGCGGAAGATTACCTTTCGTCCTACATATGGACGAAAGGTTTTTTAATATGTTTTCTAAAAATTATATAATTTTCAATTGAAAGGAGATTTTTCATGCAAAATGTAAGAACCAGATTTGCACCAAGTCCTACTGGCTATATGCATATAGGAAATTTGAGGACTGCACTTTATGAATATCTTATTGCAAGAAAATACAATGGTAAATTTATTTTAAGAATAGAAGATACCGATCAGGAACGTTTTGTTGAAGGAGCTGTAGACGTTATATACAAAACCCTCAAGCTTGCCGGGATAAACCACGATGAAGGTCCGGATGTTGGCGGTAATTATGGCCCTTATGTCCAAAGCGAAAGAAGGGGCATGTACCTTGAATATGCTAAGAAGCTTGTTGAACTTGGCGGTGCATACTATTGCTTCTGCACCAAGGAAAGGCTTGCAGAACTAAAGGAGAAACAGGATGCCGAAGGTCATGGTCACAGATATGACCGCTGCTGCCTGAATCTTTCCAAAGAAGAGATTGAAGAAAATCTCAGAAACAACGTACCTTATGTTATAAGACAAAAAATGCCTGATACAGGTACTACAAGCTTTGAAGATGCGGTTTACGGTACAATTACAGTTGACAATAGCGAACTTGATGATCAGATTCTTATTAAAACTGACGGACTTCCTACCTACAACTTTGCAAATGTAATTGATGACCATCAGATGGAAATTTCACATGTTGTCAGGGGTAACGAATACCTTTCTTCAACTCCTAAATACAACCTTCTGTATGAAGCTTTTGGATGGGATATTCCAACATACGTGCATGTTCCTCTTATTCTCAAGGCTTCCGGACAAAAGCTCAGTAAAAGGGCAGGAGATCCATCGTTTGAGGATTTGGTTTCAATGGGTTATCTGGTTGAGGCTATTGTAAACTATGTTGTATTGCTGGGTTGGAGTCCAAGTACAAACCAGGAGATTTACTCTCTAAAGGAACTTGAAGAGGTTTTTGAAATTTCGGGTATCAGTAAAGCTCCTGCAATTTTTGATATCAACAAGCTGACATGGATGAATGGTGAGTATATCAGAAAAATGCCTGTAGAGGAATTCCACAAGCTTGCTCTTCCCTTTTATGAGAAAGCAATAACCAATAAAAATATTGACACACTGAAGCTCAGCAAACTCCTTCAAATAAGAACAGAGGTTTTAACAACTATTCCGGATACTATTGATTTTCTTGACCAATTGCCGGATTACGATGTTCAGATGTATGTTCATAAGAAGAGTAAAACAACCCTTGAAAACTCCTTGGAGAATTTAATTGCTGCCTATCCTATTCTGGAAGGTATAAGCGATTGGAATGCGGACAGCATTCACGAAAAGATTTTTGCACACATTGAAGCTCTTGGAATCAAAAACAGCTTAATGCTTTGGCCTATAAGAACAGCTGTGTCCGGAAAGGCTGTTACCCCGGGCGGAGCTATTGAAATTGCAGATATAATCGGAAAAGAAGAAACGCTCAAAAGAATCAGTATTGGTATTGATAAACTAAAAGCTGCTTTGGGGACCAATGCATAAATAATATTAAGTAAAGGATTTGATAGTATGAAATATGTTGTGATTCTTGGTGACGGTATGGCAGATTATCCCATGCCTGAACTTGATAACAAAACCCCTCTGCAATATGCAAAAAAACCGACAATTGACATGTTGGCTTCAAAGGGTACTGTTGGACTTGTTCGTACTGTTCCCGAAGGTATTGCTCCCGGCAGTGATGCTGCCAACCTGTCGGTAATGGGCTATAACCCAAAAGTGTATTATACAGGTCGTTCACCTCTAGAGGCTGTAAGCATGGGGTTAGAATTGTCACCTACTGATGTAGCCTTAAGATGCAATCTTGTTCATCTTTCCGAAGACGAATCTGAGTATTCGGATAAAACAATGATTGATTACAGTTCAGATGAAATTTCAACAGCTGAATCTAAAGTTCTGATAGAGGCTGTAAATGATGCTCTTAAAACCGAGAACATAAATTTTTATCCCGGAATAAGCTACCGACATTGCATGGTTTGGAGCAACGGCGAAACAGGCCTTGGATGTACTCCTCCCCATGATATTTCCGACAAAAAGATAACAGATTATCTTCCAAAGGAAGAGTCAGGACTGCTACTTAATTTAATGAAAAAGAGTTATGAAATTCTCAAAGACCATCCTGTGAATCAGGCAAGAAAAGCACGTGGACTAAGAACTGCAAACTCTATATGGCTTTGGGGCGAAGGTAAGAAACCGGCTTTGTCTTCTTTTCAGGAAAAATACCACAAAACCGGAGCAATGATATCTGCGGTGGATTTACTTAAAGGTATCGGAATCTGTGCGGGACTTGATTCCATTGATGTTGAAGGCGTTACAGGTAATATCGATACAAATTTTATCGGTAAGGCTAATGCTGCAATTCAGGCCCTTGAAAGCGGGAAAGATTTTGTTTATGTACATGTTGAAGCACCTGACGAATGTGGCCACAGACATGAAATTGAAAACAAGGTCAAGGCAATAGAGTTGTTGGATTCACAGATTGTAAAACCTATACTTGAAGGTATAAGCAAGTTTGATTACCGTGTATTAGTACTTCCTGACCATCCTACTCCTCTGAGTTTACGTACTCATACCTCCGAACCGGTTCCGTTTATAATTTATGACTGTACCGATGAAATTCAATCACCGGCTAAGAGCTACGATGAGTTTGAAGCAAAAAAGTCAGGTGTATACGTAGACGATGGTTATAAGTTAATGGATTTGTTTATTAAAGGAAGTTTTTAATTTAATTTTTACGCTAGTATAAATTGTATCAATGGAAGCTTGGTTAAAGATATTTGCAGTTGTTTACCGGCGAACACGGATATTTTACCGGAAAACCTATCACGATGATATGCTCCCCGTCAAGTAGACAGGGAAAAAATAAATTTTTATGGACGTCAATCGTTCAATTATGGTTGACGTCCTTTTTATGCCAATTTCTCCAGAAGATGTTGCCTATACTCTTTGGGAGTCA
>JAEYNY010000073.1 GCA_023412275.1 Bacillota bacterium | reverse complement strand
AAAAGAATGAGTACTTCTAACGGCAGAAAAGTATTAAGAAGACGCAGATTAAAAGGAAGAAAGGTTCTTTCAGCGTAAGACCGCATATTTGTGGTCTTTTTCTTTAAAACTTGCTATTCTTCGTACGAACTAATATTTGTAAAGGCAGTATTTTATGAAAAAGACTGTAACACTAAAAAAGAATTACGAGTTTGCAAGAGTTTTTAATAAAGGATCGTTTTATGTTGGAAGGAATATAACTGTTTATATCCTTCCAAATAAACAATCCTTTAATAGGATTGGGATATCAGTTTCCAAAAAGGCAGGCAAGGCAGTTATCAGAAATAGAAAGAAAAGATTAATCAGAGAGAGTTACCGGTATTTTGAAGACTATATTTCCAATGGGTTTGACATTGTAGTTGCAGCTAGATCAGGCATAAGTGTTCCTACGTATGGAGCTATGTTAAAGGAATTCAAGTATCTGCTTAAAAAGTTGCAGATATTTGATCAGGAGAAATATAATTGTTTAAAAGAATATTGATAGCATTAATCAGATTTTATCAGAAATTTATATCACCACTTAAAATGAGGCCCACATGCAGATTTTATCCAACATGTTCACAGTATGCAATTGAGGCTGTAATTAAATACGGTTGTATAAAAGGATCATATCTGGCATTAAAACGAATATTAAAGTGTCATCCCTTTCATCCTGGAGGGTTTGACCCTGTTAAATAGATACTAATTGTAATATAGGAGATAAACATGTTCGACATAATAATAAGGCCACTTGGTCAATTCCTTTATTGGATTTATAACACTGTTGCTTTTAAAAATTACGGTCTTGCACTTATAATTTTTACTATAATAGTTAGAGCTGCAATGGTTCCATTAACTCTAAAACAGTACAAGTCATCTGCTGAAATGCAAAAGGTTCAGCCTTTACTTCAGGAAATTCAAAGAAAATATGCAAATGATAAAGCAAAGCTGAACGAGGAAATGATGAAGCTTTATCAGGAACATAAAATAAATCCCGCAGGCGGTTGTCTCCCATTGCTTATACAAATGCCTATACTGTTATCATTATGGCAGGCTATCACAAAACCACTTAAGTATATGTTAGGTTTTTCAGCAGCCCAGTTGAGCAGTCTGGCAGTAGAATCAAAAATACCCGTTAATAGTGCCTACTCAGAAATTAATACGATAACACACTTTATGAGTATCGGTCAGGGCTCTAAAGTTGGAAACTTGAATATGTTTTTCCCAAGTCACGGGTTTGGAATAAATTTGGGAGATATACCTACATGGCATTTTAACAAGATTATGAGCGAGCCTAAATATGCAGTTCTTTTGCTATTACCCATAATAGCGACCCTTACCACATATCTGTCAGTGCGTATGTCAATGCCTAAGGCAACTACGGATAAGGCTACAAACCCAATGGGAAACAGCATGATGTATGTATCTCCTATAATGACTTTACTATTTTCTTTCCAGTTCCCTGCAGGTCTTGCTCTATATTGGATTACCGGTAATGTGTTTGCTATTGTTCAGCAGTACTATGTAAATAAGTATGTCCTTAAGAAAAAGGAGGAAGTGAGTAAATAATGGCTTACAGTATTGAAAAAAAAGGTAAAACAGTTCAGGAAGCTATATCTGCTGCACTCGAAGAATTACAGTTAACACAGGATGATGTTGATGTTGAAGTTATAGAAGAGGGCAACAAAGGTATTTTTGGTATTATAGGTTCTAAAGTTGCCAGAATACGAGTGACAGTTAAAGAAAAAGAAGAGAAAAACAGATGTGACATAGCGTCAGATTTTTTGTACACAATACTTAATAATATGGGTGTTGAGGCTGATATTAACGTTAGTGAAGATGAAGAAAGCATAGTTGTTGATATAAATGGAGATAATATTGGAATAATTATCGGCCGTAGAGGGGAAACAATGGATTCCCTGCAATACCTAACAAGTCTGGTTGTTAATAAAGAATATGAAGATTATAAAAGAGTAATATTAAATGTTGAAAATTACAGGCAGAAAAGAGAAGAAACACTTGTTAAGCTCGCTAACAGACTCGCTGATAAAGTAGTAAAATACAAAAAACCTATTACTCTGGAGCCAATGAATCCTTATGAGAGAAGAATAATACATTCATCTCTTCAAGGTCATAAGTATGTAGAGACATACAGCACAGGAGAAGAACCAAAGAGAAAGGTAGTTATTACTCTGAAATAACTATATTGCTAACATTAAAAAAACATACTAAGAAATAAATATGCATATCAGATGGTTCAGGGTCATACCTTGAACCATTTTGTGCGTTGGTAAGGCAATAAAAATCTGTACCAGTTAGAAGAGGTAATATTATGTACAATGAAGATACTATAGCAGCACTATCTACTCCGTATGGAACAGGTGGAATCGGTGTTATTAGGATAAGCGGAGAAAACGCATTTAGCACAGCAGCTAAAATATTTAAAACTTCAAAAGCAATGGAGAAAATTAGTTCACATACAGTAACATACGGTAAAATTTTTGATCAGGAATCAAAAGACGTAATAGATGAGGTATTACTATTGAAAATGTGTAAGCCTAATACCTTTACCAGAGAAGATGTTATAGAAATACATTGCCATGGTGGAATTGTGGTAATAAACAGGATATTGGAACTGATTTTCAAAAATCGGGTAAGGCCTGCTGAACCGGGAGAATTCACTAAACGTGCTTTTTTAAATGGCAGAATAGATTTGTCACAAGCAGAAGCTATAATAGATTTAATCAATTCCAAGACCGTTGAGAGCTCAAAAGCTGCTGTAAGCCACCTGGAAGGAAGATTGTCTTCTAGATTAAAAACCATCAGAGAAACTCTGGTAGGATTATTGGCTCACATTGAGGTAACTGTTGATTATCCGGAACACGATATAGAAGAAATAACTGGAGAAAAAGTATTAGAGAATCTTATTAATATAAAAGATGAGCTTCATACTCTGGCAGGAACATTTGCGAGAGGCAAGATATTAAGAGAAGGCTTGAATATAGTAATTGCAGGAAAGCCAAATGTAGGTAAGTCCTCTTTGTTAAACCAACTATCAGGAAGTACGAAGGCAATTGTAACTGATATTCCGGGAACAACAAGAGATATTATAGAAGAGTACGTAAATATTAAGGGAATTCCGGCAAAGATTACAGATACAGCCGGTATAAGGAGCACGCAAGACATAGTTGAAAAAATAGGAGTAAACAAGGCTTATGAGGCTGTCAAACAGGCTGATTTGACAATAGTAGTACTTTCAGCAGAAACAGGCATAGAAGAAGAAGATATTAAAATTCTAAATTTAATAAAAAATAAAAAAGCTCTTATTTTAATAAACAAGACAGATTTGGCAAATAAAGAGCAAGTTAATGAAATAAAGAGGCAGTTGGAAGAGTACAATATTGTTCTAAATGCATCAGTTATAAATGCCCGAGGAATAGAGGAATTGGAAACAACGATTTCAGAATTATTTATTAAAGGAAGAATATCTGGAAATGATGAAGTTCTATTAACAAATTCCAGACATAAGTACCTTGTGGACAGAGCTATTGAGGATATTCAACAGGCATTGAATTCTTTTAAAACAGGGATGCCACTTGATATGGTAACCATTGATATAAAAAGCTGTGCAGACAACATAGGGCAGATTACAGGGGAATCTATTGCCGAAGCTGTAATGCATGATATATTTAGTCGTTTTTGTATTGGAAAATAGTATTATGTAAGAAAATTACAGATTATATATAGAAAGGAAGAATCCTTATGGATTATTTCGCTGGAAGTTATGATGTAGCTGTTATAGGTGCAGGACATGCAGGATGTGAGGCAGCACTGGCAGCGGCAAGGCTTGGTTGCAGTACTATAGTATTTTCTATTAACCTTGACAGTATTGCAAATATGCCATGTAATCCAAGCATCGGGGGTACAGCAAAGGGGCATCTGGTAAGGGAAATTGATGCTTTAGGCGGACAAATGGGAAAGACAACGGATAAAACGTTTATTCAGTCAAAAATACTTAATTCCTCAAAAGGTCCGGCAGTATATTCCTTGCGAGCTCAAGTGGACAGAAGACATTATCAGATGGAAATGAAGCGTATTCTTGAAACACAGGAAAACCTCGATATTAGGCAGGCAGAAGTTATAGAAGTACTAACTGATGAAACAGGGACTAGTGTCACAGGAGTAAAAACCCATACCGGAGCTATATTCAAGTGTAAGGCAATAGTTCTTACAACAGGAACATATCTCCAAGGAAAAATTTTTATAGGTGATGTAAGTTATAGTGGAGGACCCGATGGATTGTTTCCTGCAAACAAATTGTCAGAGAGTTTGAAGAAACTAGGTATAGAGCTTCTGAGATTTAAGACGGGCACTCCTGCCAGATTAAATAAGAGAAGTCTCGACTTTTCAAAAATGTCAGAACAACCCGGAGACGATATAATTGTTCCATTTTCGTTTGAAACAGAAAAAATAGAAAAGGAACAAGTTCCATGTTGGCTCACGTATACAAATACTGATACTCATGAGGTAATTAAAAAGAACATTCATCGATCACCATTATATAGTGGAAATATTACAGGCATCGGCCCAAGGTATTGCCCGTCAATAGAGGACAAGGTAGTAAGATTCTCAGATAAAGAACACCATCAGGTCTTCGTTGAACCTATGGGAACAGATACTGAAGAAATGTACCTACAGGGAATGTCAAGCAGTCTTCCTGAGGATGTACAGGTAGAGTTTATGAAGACTATTCCTGGACTTGAAAATGTTAAAGTAATGAGAAGTGCCTATGCAATAGAATATGATGGAATAGATGCTACACAGTTAAAGTTATCACTGGAGTATAAAAATATAGACGGGTTGTTTTCAGCCGGGCAAATAAATGGAAGTTCAGGGTATGAAGAAGCTGCAGCTCAGGGGATTGTTGCAGGAATAAATGCAGCAATGAAGGTACAAAACAGAGAGCCATTGATATTGGACAGATCCCAGGCATATATAGGTGTACTTATTGATGACCTTGTTACAAAGGGTACAAAGGAACCATATAGAATGATGACATCCAGAGCAGAGTACAGGCTTCTGCTTAGACAGGACAATGCCGACTTGAGATTGACGACCATAGGTAGAGAAATAGGGTTGATCAGTGAAGAACGCTATGAAAAGTTTCTTGAAAAGAAGGAAATGATAGACAAAGAGATAGCAAGACTCAAAAACACCTATTTGCCACCAAGTGAGGCTGTTCTAAAATATCTTGAAAGTAGAAACAGCACTGCAATAAAAAGTGGTATTCAGGTAACAGAACTACTTAGGAGGCCTGAAATAAGTTACGAAAGCCTTTCAGAGGTTTGTGAACTTCCTGACCTTCCCAGAGCAGTACGTGAACAGGTTGAAGTTGCCGTAAAGTATGAAGGTTATATAAAAAGGCAAATGCAGCAGGTTGAACAGTATAAAAAGCTTGAAGGTAGAAAAATACCACAGAATATTAATTATAATGAGATACAGGGATTAAGGCTGGAGGCAAGGCAAAAACTTTCACAAATAAGACCTGACTCCATTGGTCAGGCATCCAGAATAACAGGGGTGTCTCCTGCTGATATTTCAGTATTACTTATATATCTTGAACAGGTTAATAGAAAGAAAAATTAGTAACCGGAGGAATTTATGGCGCTTGATAATGAATTAAAGGAATTACTTATCAAAGGTTTGACACACTACAAAACAGAAATATCAGATACTCAGGTAGTACAATTTGAAAAATATATGGAGCTTCTGAAAGAATGGAATAAGAAAATAAATCTAACTGCAATAGAGGATGACAGAGAAATAGTAATAAAGCATTTTATAGATTCAGTCAGCATAGTTCCTTATATTAGTAATGAAGATAAAAAGATTATAGATGTAGGTACTGGCGCAGGTTTCCCCGGAATTCCTCTTAAAATAGTGAACCCTAAAAATGATATAACATTGCTTGATTCTTTGGATAAGAGAATAAAGTTTCTTAATGAGGTAATAAATTCAGTAAATATTACCCAAATATCAGCAATTCATGGTAGAGCAGAGGACTTTGGAGCTAATCCTTTATACAGGGAAAAGTATGATATTGCTGTCGCAAGAGCAGTATCAAATCTTCCGGTTTTACTCGAATATTGTCTTCCGTTTGTAAAAATAAACGGGATATTTATCGCAATGAAAGGAAGTAACACTGAAGAGTTTGAGAATTGCAATAAAGCTCTCGACATTTTAGGTGGTAAAATCGAGAAAATAGAAAAAATGGAATTACCTTTCACAAATATAGAAAGAAATGTCGTCGTGGTAAGAAAGTTTAGACAGACCCCGACAAAATATCCGAGGAAAGCAGGGAAACCCTCGAAAGAACCGTTGATATAAGAAGTATTATCCGTTATTAACTGCTTTTTTATCGAACGATTTTTTATTGGTAATAAAGGAAAAGAAGGTTTGCAATAGAAATATCCTTTGTAAGTAATTTACAACATATAGTAGATTACTAATTTAAATTAACAAATAATATACAAAGGATGGTGCCGTTATGTTGGAAAGTAAAATTCAGTTTACAAAGCAGGAAAAGAAGGAAGACCAGAAAAATATTACTTATGTTGGTATAGACCACATCAGACCAAATCCATACCAACCAAGGAAACAATTTAATAAAATGGCTCTTGAAGAACTGTGCGATTCAATTAAACAATACGGTGTTTTACAACCAATAAACGTTAGAAGACTTTCCCATGGCACATATGAGCTTGTAGCAGGTGAACGGAGACTTAGGGCTGCTACTATGGCGGGGTTGCAGGAGATTCCTGCAATAATAATAAATGTTGACGATAATGATTCTGCTGTTATGGCACTTATAGAAAATCTGCAAAGGGAAGACCTTAGCTATATGGAAGAAGCTGAGGGTTATAGCAACCTTATAAATGAGCATGGTTTTACTCAGGAAGAGCTTGCCCAAAAGATTGGAAAAAGCCAATCTACAATAGCAAATAAAATAAGACTGTTAAAACTGTCTCCATTGATTAAAAAAATTCTTTCTGATAATAATCTCACTGAAAGACATGCAAGAGCATTGCTGAAGCTCCATGATGAACAGCTACAACTAAAAGTTCTAAGACTTGTTTGTGAGAGAGGCCTTAACGTTAAGAAAACCGAAGAATTGGTAGAACGGGCTATAGATAAATATTCGAAAAATCTAAAACAAAAAACACCTGAGAAGAAAATGACAAAAGCAATAAAGGACGTAAGAATATTTGTAAATACTATAAAACAGGCGATAGATATAATGAGACAATCAGGTGTTAATGCAAAGGCTGCGCAGATTGACAGAGGGGAATACATAGAATTTGTGGTTCGAGTTCCTAAGAACAATATGGCTTAATATACATAAAGTAGGAGTTATATAGAATATAATTTAGGAAACTGGGCCGGGGGTGTCCAGTTTTTTATGTATAAAAACAAGCTTTCACTAAGTTTTTCAGGAGTTAAAGCAGTATTTAATATGTAAAAAAAGTGGCAATACTAAATATTGTATTTGATATTGTTGGTATACAAAAAAGTGGACAGTAAGTTAAAAGTTTATTACAATATAGAGTGGATAAGATTGTTTTTATAATAGGAAAAGAGGTAAAAAGTTAGATGGCAGATGAAATAAGGGAGCAAAAAATTATTCCCATAGACATTGAATCTGAAATGAAAAAATCGTTTATAGATTATGCTATGAGTGTAATAATAGACAGAGC
>JAEYNY010000199.1 GCA_023412275.1 Bacillota bacterium | reverse complement strand
GGTGAAAATATTTCAATCAGAAGGTTTGCAAGATTTGAAAGAGGCGAAGGTATCGAAAAGAAAGATGAAAACTTTGCTGATGAAGTAATGAAACAAATAAATGGTTAATATAAAAGGGAACATATTTATTGTATGTTCCCTTTATTCGGGCCTTTTTTGAAAAATAAACTCAAAATATGTAAAAAAATTACTACAGATATGTACTCACCCAATGATTACATATATTACGAATTGAACGGGGGAAATATCCATGAGTGAACTAAAATATAAGCGAATAATGTTAAAAATCAGTGGAGAAGCACTTGCCGGTGATAAGGGACACGGTATTGATACCGATACAGTAAACGAAATATGTGACAGAATATCAGTAGTGCATAAAATGGGTGCTGAAATAGCTATTGTAGTAGGCGGAGGTAATTTCTGGAGAGGCAGAAGCGGAATAGGTATGGACAGAACAACTGCCGACCATATGGGAATGCTTGCAACAGTAATTAATTCTCTTGGATTGCAGGATGCACTTGAATCTAGAGAAATTCCCGTGAGAGTTCAGACTGCTATTGAAATGAGGCAGATTGCTGAACCTTATGTAAGAAGAAAAGCTGTAAGGCATCTTGAAAAGAAAAGAATAGTTATATTTGCATGCGGAATGGGAAATCCTTATTTTTCAACAGATACAGCGGCAGCGTTAAGAGCAGCCGAGATTGATGCTGAAGTAATATTAATGGCAAAGAATGTAGACGGAATTTATGATTCTGATCCATCAAAGAATGCAAATGCAGTAAAATACAACAGGCTTAGCTATCAGGAATATCTGAACAAAGGACTTTGTGCAATTGATCTGACAGCTGCTTCATTTTGTAAAGATAATGCAATACCTACACTGGTTTTCGGTCTTAATGATCCGGATAACATAATCAGAGCTGTAAAAGGTGAAGAGATTGGTACTACAATATATTGAAATCCTTCATAAATAAATGTATTATATAAGTAATAATTTAAGGAGGAGATTTATGGATAAGGAACTTTACAAGCCAATCGAAGAAAAAATGAAAAAAACCATAAATGTATTAAAGGACAATCTTGCTGGAATCAGAGCAGGAAGAGCTAATCCTGCAATATTGGATAAACTGACAATTGATTATTATGGTGCGCCGACTCCTATTCAGCAGATTGCAACAGTGTCTGTACCTGAAGCTAGAGTTATTTTAATTCAGCCATGGGAAGCAAAACTGCTAAAAGACATTGAAAAGGAAATTCAAAAGTCTGATATAGGAATCAATCCTAACAATGACGGTAAGGTTATAAGGCTTGTTTTTCCTGCATTAACAGAAGAAAGACGTAAAGAACTTACAAAGCAGGCGAAAAAAGAAGGCGAAGAATCAAAAGTTGCCATAAGATCAATCAGAAGAGATTCTATTGAAGGTATGAAGGCAAAGAAAAAGAGCGGCGAGATAACAGAAGACGATTTAAAGGATGCAGAAAAGGATATACAGAACCTTACTGATAAATTTATTGCCGACATAGACAAGATTATTGAAGCCAAAGATAAGGAAATAATGGAGGTATAACTTCATTGGGTTATACGGAAGTAAATGAAAACAATGGTTGTACAGGAGATGAAGAGGTTCAGATGA
This sequence comes from Bacillota bacterium, assembly GCA_023412275.1. GTDB lineage: Bacteria > Bacillota > Clostridia > Acetivibrionales > DSM-1351 > Ruminiclostridium. The sequence continues at coordinate 65,655 of JAEYNY010000199.1, read as the reverse complement.
CCTCTTTCTGTAACAGCCTGATTGGATATACAGTGGGAGATGCACTGAAAGCGGCCGGTGACAGGGAATATCCCATAGACGGTATTTTCATTTCATCACCGCCTAAAATGAGTATTACTGAATATGATGATTCGTTCAGAGTAATAAGAGTTAAGACTCTTAATAATAAAAGTTTAAATATACTTGTTTGCAAACCCCTCTAAATTGAGGGGTTATTTTCAATAATCATTACGTTTTTTTATGCAAATACATATAAAAATAGGAGTTGGAAAAATATATGGGGTTTTTTAATAAGTTATTCCCCCAAAAGAAACTAGACAATGATTTTCAATGTATTCCGCAGCATATAGCTATAATTCCTGACGGAAACGGAAGATGGGCAAAAAAGAGAGGCTTACCTAGAAACGTAGGACATAGAGAAGGCTCAATGACTCTTAAAAAGGTTGTCATTTATTGCTCTAAGGTGGGAGTTAAGAATTTAACGGTTTATGCTTTTTCAACAGAGAATTGGAAAAGGCCTAAAGGTGAGGTTGATGCACTTATGAACCTGCTTTTGGAATTTCTTCGCAATGCAGAAAGAGAATTGGACGGAAGTAATGTAAGAATAAAGGTTATCGGAGATATTAACGGACTTCCTGCGGAACTGCAAAATGAAATTACAAGGGTTGAAAAGATGACAAGTGTAAACAATGGATTGAATTTAAATATTGCCCTTAACTATGGTTCAAGGTTTGAAATATTACACGCAGTTAAAAATATAGCTAAGGAAATTAAAGATGGAAAACTAACAATAAATGATATAGATGAAAATCAAATGGAGCAACATTTGTATACAAAAGGTATACCTGAGCCGGATTTACTCATCAGAACCAGTGGGGAGCAAAGAATCAGCAATTATCTGCTTTGGCAATGTGCGTATACAGAGTTCTGGTTTACCGATACACTATGGCCTGATGTTAATGAGAGCCATATTGCCGAGGCAATAAAAGCTTTTGAGAAAAGAAATCGTAGGTATGGTGGAATAGAAAATTAATCACACGGAACATGAATATAATTATTTATGTAGTGTTTTATAACATGGAGGGTTCTTATGGCAAGAACGAGAATAATAAGCGGACTGGTTGGATTGGTTTTATTAGTTGGTGTACTGTATTTGGGATCTATCGTGCTGGGAATAGCAGTAAGTATCATAGCTGCAATCGGTTTATATGAATTTTATAATTCCATATCCAAAGCAAAAGGAATACATCCTATAAAAATAATTGGATACCTGTCCATTGTTCCATTATTGATTTTGGGGCTTGAAAAAACAGGTTGGTATAGTTTGGATCTGGGCACAATGACCGGGATATCTGTTTGCCTTATTATTTTTGCAAGTATGGCAGTTATCGTATTTGGACATAAGAAATACAATATAGTTGATGCCTGTGCGACGGCATTTGGGGTAGTATATATACCATTTCTCATGAGCTTTTTGGTAATGCTCAGAAACATGGACAACGGAAATATACTGATATGGCTGATTTTCATTGGTGCTTGGGGTACAGACACACTTGCTTATACCTTCGGAAGATTATTAGGGAAGAGGAAAATCATACCTGAAATAAGTCCAAAAAAGACATTAGCCGGTGCTATAGGCGGAATATTAGGATGCATTTTACTTATGGTTATATATGGTATAATTGTAAATAATTATTTTGACTTAGATATTAGATATATAGCATTGATTTTACTTGGTCTATTTTGCGGAATTATATCACAGATAGGTGATTGGACTGCATCGGCTATTAAAAGGTATGTAGATGTTAAAGATTTTGGAAATATAATGCCGGGACACGGTGGAGTACTTGACAGGTTTGACAGTATATTATTTGTTGCTCCTGTAATATATTACGTATTAGTTCTATTTATAAAATAATTAAGAGCTTTTCTTAGGTTATGGTGGTACGACAATGGCGAAAATTATATCAATAATAGGTTCAACTGGTTCCATAGGCAGGCAAACCTTAGAGGCGGCAAAAAACCTTGGGGTTAAAGTTGCTGCATTATCAGCAAATTCAAATATAGAGCTTTTGGAAAAGCAGGTACTTGAATTCAAGCCTGATATTGTCTCAGTAGGGAATAGTGAGATGGCAAAAGAAATATCATATAGATTGCAGGATACTGGAGTAGAAGTGGTATGGGGGCAGGACGGTATGAAAAGAGTTGTGGAGCACTCTGAAGTTGATACCGTAGTTACTTCTGTAGTAGGAACAGCCGGTTTGATACCCACAATGCACGCTATCAGGCACAAAAAAAATATAGCACTTGCAAACAAAGAGACACTTGTAACTGCAGGGCAGCTGGTTATGGAAGAGGCAAAAAGGAATAATGTTAATATATTCCCGGTTGACAGTGAACACTCGGCTATATACCAGTGTCTTTTGGGAAATAAAGACAAACAGGTAGAAAAAATAATAATAACTGCTTCGGGTGGCCCTTTTAGGGGTAAGAAAATAGAAGAACTTAAAAATATAACACCTGCACAGGCTTTAAAACATCCCAATTGGAGTATGGGAAACAAAATAACAATTGATTCCGCAACTCTTATGAACAAAGGACTTGAGGTAATCGAGGCAAAATGGCTGTTTCAGAGGGATTTGGACAGTATTCAGGTTTTAGTGCATCCTCAGAGTATTATACATTCAATGGTGCAATATGTGGATGGATCGGTTATGGCGCAACTTGGTTCCCCTGACATGAGAATACCGATACAGTTGGCATTAACCTACCCGGACAGATGCCAAAATGATTTTAAAAAACTTGATTTCCTTAAATGTCCTCCTTTAACCTTTGAGGAACCTGATGTAGATACCTTTAAATGTCTTCGTCTTGCATACATGTCATTGGAGATAGGTGGAACAATGGCTGCGGCTATGAATGCTGCAAATGAGATTGCAGTTGCAGCGTTTCTGGATAATCGTATAGGCTTTACTGAAATTGCTGAAACAATAGAAAAAGTAATGCAAGCACATAATGTGAATATTTGTCCTTGCATGGATGATATAATAGAAGTAGACTGTTGGGCAAGGAAAACAGCAAAACAACTTATAATTTAAATAAATCTGCCGATTCCGGCTTATGGAGGATTGTATGGGAATTTTACTGGCTATATTGGCCTTGAGCTTTTTAATAATAATTCATGAATTGGGTCACTTTTTAGTAGCAAAGGCATTCAATGTAAAAGTTAATGAATTTTCACTCTTTATGGGGCCTAAAATCTTCAGTTTTGTCAGAGGTGAAACAACTTACTCTTTAAGGCTAATTCCATTAGGAGGATATGTAAAAATGGAAGGAGAAGAAGAAGCTTCCGATGATGACAGGGCTTTTAATAAAAAACCGATTGGTGTAAGAGCCGCAATAATAGCTGCCGGGCCAATAATGAATATAATTATAGCGGTTGTATTTGCATTTATAATTATGGCTTACTCAGGTTTTTATACAAACCAGGTTAAGACTGTATTACCGGGTTCTGCTGGTGAGAAGGCTGGAATTCAGGTTGGTGACGTTCTGGAAAAATATAATGGGAAAAATATATATCAGGTAAATGACCTTGAGATATTTGCTTACCCTCTTACCAACGAGAGCATAGACCTTCAGGTAAGAAGAGATGGTGAAAGTAAGACTATTAGTTTCAAACCTGACAGAATGTCCGGGTATAAGCTGGGTTTTTCACCTAAGGCAGAAAATGGCAGTGAGTCAAATGTGGTTACAAACGTAAGTAGCAAATCTCCAGCCATGAAGGCCGGAGTTAAGGATGGAGACAGGATTGTAAAGCTTAACGGAACACCTGTTAATTCCCGTCAGGATATAGCAAATGCACTAGACAAGATAAAGTTGAATAATGTTACTATAACAGTTAACAGAAATGGTAAGGATATTGAATTGACTCCTGTAGTGCCTATGCAGGGAAAAAATCCTGAATACTATGCGATAGGTGTTGACTTCAATCATACAAAAAGCGGAATATTCGCAACTTTGGGTCAATCAGTGAAATACAATATATCAATCGCACGATCAATATATTACTCAATTGGATGGTTGTTTACGGGAACAGTTCCGGCAAGTGACCTTATGGGGCCTGTAGGAATAACTACTACCATAAAAGATGTAGTGCAACAGGGGCCGTCAGTAATGGATAAACTGTTAAACCTCTTATCATTTACTGCTATGATAAGTTTGAACCTTGGGTTGGTAAACCTTATACCATTCCCAGCACTAGACGGAAGCAAGCTGGTACTTCTTCTTATTGAGGGAATCCGTAAGAAACCACTTAGTCCTGAGAGAGAAGCACTAATATCCATGATAGGCTTTGTATTCCTTATAATGCTAATGATATATGCAACGTTTAATGATATATTAAGAATAGGAAGAGGATAGGGTTTTAAATTGGAAGATTATATACAAAGAAAGAAAACCAAAAAAATTAGAGTTGGAGATATCTTCATTGGAGGAGATTCTCCAATCTCTGTTCAATCCATGACCAATACGGACACAAGGGATATTAAGTCTACTATTCAACAGATTATAAGACTTGAAGAGGCCGGGTGTGATATAGTCAGGTTGGCAATTCTCGACAATGAAGCTGCAACAGCCATAGGAGAGATAAAGAAGCATGTAAAAATTCCTCTTGTTGCAGATATTCATTATGATTACAGACTTGCAGTAGAATGTATGAAAAACGGTGTTGACAAGATTAGGCTCAATCCGGGCAATATCGGAGGTAATGATAGGGTCAAAATAGTTGCGGGAATGGCAAAGGAGAGGGGAATTCCTATCAGAATCGGCGTTAATTCCGGTTCGGTTGAAAAAGGGATTCAGGAAAAATTCGGCGGAGTAACAGCTGAAGGAATGGTTGAAAGTGCTTTGGCACACGTAGCTATTTTGGAAAATGTGGATTTTAATGATATAGCGATTTCCATTAAAGCCTCTAGCGTACCAATGACAATAGCTGCGTATAGGTTGCTCTCTAAAAAATGTTCCTATCCATTACATGTTGGGGTTACAGAAGCAGGTACAGTTTACAAAGGAACTATAAAATCCTCAGTCGGTATAGGCTGCCTTCTAGCTGAGGGCATCGGGGATACAATCAGAGTTTCATTGACGGGAGACCCGGTTGAAGAGATAAAAGCAGGAAAACAGATACTGAAGTCACTGGGATTATTAAAAGAAGGAATAGAGATTGTTTCGTGTCCAACCTGCGGAAGAACTCAGGTTAATCTTATAGATATAGCAAACAGCATAGAACCATTACTGGAAAAGTTGGATAAGAATATCAAGGTGGCAATTATGGGATGTGCCGTAAACGGACCCGGAGAAGCTAAAGATGCTGATATTGGTATCGCGGGCGGTGTGAATGAGGTTTTGCTATTTAAAAAGGGTCGCATAATCAGAAAAATTCCTCAGGAAAACGTTGTTGAGGAATTAATAAAAGAGATAAGTCAAATGTAGTTTGGTGCCAGATTAAAAAATATAAAATATAAATACAGGGCACAAAAGATTTAGATAAAATGGGGTCAAGCTATGGACAGTACAAATAATGTAAATAGATTTTTATGTGATTTATTCCCCGGTGAAATGGATTTTGACGGGGAATTTTCTACGCTAAAGCAATTAAAAGTAGAAAGAATGAGTGTTTTTATAAAGGCAAGCAAGATTGAAATACATACTACAAGTTCAGATATTGTCAGTATTGCTCTCGTTATGAAAGCAGAAGAATGTCTCAAGCAAAAGCTTGGAGCACCAAATCTCACTTTAAAAGTAAGATACAGCAGGAATTGCAGCATTGAGGAGTACCTGAGCACCATGTGGAATGAACTCATCCAGATGCTTACATCAAAGGTAGCGCTGTGCAGAGGCATCCTCCCCGGCTCCAAATATGAGATTTCAGGTAACAAGATAATAATAAACCTGCTGACAACAGGGTCTGATATTTTAAAAGCACAAAACTGCCATTCAATGTTAGAACAGCACATCAAAGATACAATAGGCCAAAATGTAAAGGTTGAATTTTGTGATATCCAAGTAGACCATGCCAAAATTGAGGAATATGTTGCAGAAAAAGTTAAGAACGAGGCAAAAGTAGTAAGTTCTGCCATAACTGCTCCTCCCTCAGATCAGAAACAGAAAAAACAAGATTTCAGATCTTCAGGATCAGGAGAAATGCCTGTAAGGGGAGTTATAGCGGGAAAGCCTTTTACCGACAGTATAATGAAGATATCCGAAGTAACACCTGATTCGGGTAAGGTCGCTATAGCAGGTGAAGTTTTCAAAACAGAATCCAGAGAAATCAGAGGCGGCAAATTTATTTACATATTTGATGTTACTGATTATACCAGTTCTGTTACTGTAAAAATGTTCGTTGAAAAGAAGGACTTTGCTAATATATCAGAGAGAATAACAGAAGGGGTTTGTTTACGTATACGTGGAGATGCCCAGTATGATAAATTCTCAAAAGAACTTGCTATAATGGCGTTTGACATAACTGAAACTGAAAAGGAAATAAGGCACGACGAAGCTGAGGAAAAGCGTGTTGAACTTCACCTGCACACTCAAATGAGTTCAATGGATGGAGTAACCCCGGTAAAAGAACTGGTAAAACGTGCTGCACAATGGGGACACAAAGCAATAGCGATTACAGATCACGGTATAGTTCAGGCATATCCTGATGCGTATGCTGCATCCAAGAAAAATAATATTAAAGTTATTTATGGACTTGAGTGTTATCTTCTGGATGACAGTGTACCTATCGTATATGATATGAAAGAACATTCACTGGAAGATGATTTTGTAGTATTTGACATAGAAACAACAGGTTTAAATCCTCATCAGGACAGAATTACCGAAATTGGGGCAGTCAAGGTTAGAAACGGTCAGATCGTTGACAGATTCAGTGCCTTTGTTAATCCTGGGGTTTCAATTCCGAGCTTTATAGTTAAACTGACAGGTATCACTGATGATATGGTGAAGGATGCACCTCCTATTGAACAGGTTTTGAATGAATTCATGGAATTTATACAAGGGAGTGTTCTGGTTGCCCACAATGCAAACTTTGATGTAGGATTTATTAAACAAAATGCAAAATTAATGGGTGAAAAGGTTAAGAACCCATATATAGATACATTAGAACTTTGCAGAAAAATGTTTCCTGAGCTTGGCAGATACAAGCTAAACATAGTTGCAAAGCATTTGAAAATTGAATTGGAAAATCATCACAGAGCAGTTGATGATTCAATGGCTACAGCTAAAATATTTATACATTGTATAAATATACTTAAAGAAAAAGGCTGTAAAAGCATAAAAGATATACAGAATGCATTTGATGGGGAGGTAAACCTTAAAGCCAGTTCCTATCATGCCATTATTCTTGTAAAGAACAAGGTGGGTCTTAAAAATCTGTATAAAATAGTTTCTCAATCCCACTTAAAGTACTTTTACAAAAAGCCAAGAGTACCTAAAAAACTTCTAATGGAATACAGAGAAGGACTTATTCTGGGAAGTGCATGTGAAGCAGGGGAGCTATACAGAGCTATACTAAACAACAAAAGTGAAGATGAAATATCAAAAATAGTCCGTTTTTACGATTATCTTGAAATACAACCCTTGGGAAATAACCAATTTTTGATAAATAATGGAAAGGTTTCCTCCCAGGAAGAATTAAAGAAAATAAATAAAAAAATCATCAGACTCGGAGAACGGCATAGAAAGCCAGTGGTTGCCACCTGTGACGTTCACTTCATGGACCCAAGGGATGAGGTGTTCCGAAGAATACTAATGGCAGGACAGGGTTATACCGACGCTGACAATCAAGCACCACTTTATTTAAGAACGACAGATGAAATGCTTGAGGAATTCAGCTACCTTGGTGAGGAAAAAGCAAGGGAAGTAGTAATAGAAAACACAAATCTCATTGCCGATATGATTGAGAGTATTGCCCCGGTCCTTGAGGGGACGTATCCTCCAAATATAGAGGGGGCGGAGCAGGATATAGAAAATATGGCCATGAACCGTGCAAAAGAAATTTATGGAGAAGAATTGCCGGAAGTTGTGGCACAGAGACTTGAAAAAGAATTGAATTCTATTATAAAAAATGGGTTCGCTGTTATGTACCTTATAGCACAAAAGCTGGTTTCCAAGTCACTGAGTGACGGATATCTGGTTGGTTCCAGAGGATCTGTAGGGTCATCCTTTGTAGCTAATATGTCGGGAATAACAGAAGTTAATTCTTTGCAGCCTCACTATGTATGTGAAAAGTGTAAATATTCTGAATTCATTCTTGACGGTACCTATGACTGTGGATTTGATATGCCTGAAAAGGACTGCCCCACTTGCGGCAACAAGCTTAAAAAAGACGGCTATGATATTCCGTTCGAAACCTTCCTTGGCTTTGACGGTGACAAGGAGCCTGATATTGACTTGAACTTCTCTGGGGATTATCAGCCTGTGGCACACAAGTATACAGAGGAACTTTTCGGAGAGGGTTACGTATTCAGAGCCGGTACTATAGCATCAGTTGCAGAAAAAACCGCATATGGATATGTTAAGAATTATCTTGATGAAAGAGAAATAGTGGTAACAAACGCTGAAATAAACAGATTGGTAAAAGGGTGTACGGGAATAAAGAGAACTACGGGACAGCATCCGGGCGGAATAATGATAGTGCCTAAGGATAAGGAGATATTCGATTTTTCGCCAATCCAGCGGCCTGCGGATGATACGCAGTCTAATATAGTAACCACACACTTTGACTACCACTTCCTTCACGGAAGTATACTAAAGCTTGATATTCTGGGTCATGATGATCCTACGGTAATCAGAATGCTTGAGGATTTAACCGGAGTTGATGCAACAACAATTCCAATCGGTGAAGAAAAAACAATGAGCTTGTTCAATAGTACGGAAGCACTTGGCGTGAAGCCTGAAGATATAGGAAGTGAAACTGGAACCTTTGCTATTCCAGAGTTCGGAACGAAGTTTGTAAGACAAATGCTTCTGGATACCAAGCCCCAATCCTTTTCTGAATTGATTAGAATATCAGGTCTATCACATGGTACCGATGTTTGGCTTAATAACGCTCAGGATTTAATCAGAGATGGAATTACAACTCTATCACAGAGTATATGTTGCCGTGACGATATTATGATTTACCTGATGCATGCAGGACTTCCGCCAAAGACGGCCTTCAAGATAATGGAGGATGTACGTAAGGGTAAAGGTGTCAAAGACGAGTATGAAGTCATAATGAAAGAAAATAATGTTCCTGATTGGTATATTCAATCATGTAAAAAAATAAAGTACATGTTCCCAAAGGCCCATGCTGCTGCGTATGTTATGATGGCATTTAGAATAGCCTGGTTCAAGGTATATTATCCTGAGGCCTTCTATGCAACCTACTTTACGGTAAGAGCCGATGACTTTGATGCTGAAATGATGGCTCACGGTCAGGACAAGGTAAGGAATAAAATAAAGGAATTTGAAATGAAAGGTAACAATATTACTACAAAAGAGAAAAGTGTCCTTACCATTCTTGAAGTTGTAAATGAGATGTACGCGAGAGGAATAAATTTCCTCCCGATAGATTTATATCTTTCTGAGGCAACTAAATTCAGAATTGAAGATAAAGGCATAAGGCCACCTTTGAATGCACTTCAGGGACTGGGAGGAGCAGCGGCACAGAACATTGTTGAGTCACGCAAAAATGGTGAATTCCTGTCAATTGACGAACTCAGGACCAAGGCCAAAATCAGTAAATCGGTTATTGAAATACTGGAAAGAAATAACGTACTGGAAGGAATGCCGGAGAGTAACCAACTTTGTTTATTTTAAAAAAGCAAATACGAAAAGTACTTTAAATAGTAGCAATTTTTTATAAAACAGCAATAAATTGTTGATAATTAGAAATAATAGTGGTATAATACACTAGGATAGAGGTTTAATAGACTTGACTACCGAGAGTGGGAAATCCCACTCTTTATTGTTTATCCGAACTCTATTGGGTCTTAAAAAGAGTATAACTGGGTAAACTTATAATAAGGACAGTAAGCTGTCTGGTTCATGTTAAAATTATTACAAGGGCACTTATAGTGCCTACGTTTTTGTGTTTCAAAAATTTGTGCCATAAAAAAGAGTAAAAGGCAAAACTGAACCGGTCTTTAAACCCTAACTACGGAGGCAGAAAAAAACATGAAGAAAAATATTCAGCAAACTGTAACAGAGCTTGTATCACCGGTAGTAGAAAATTTAAACTATGAGTTGGTGGATGTTGAGTATGTTAAAGAAGGTGCCAACTGGTACCTGAGAGTTTATATCGACAAGCCCGGCGGCATCAGTATTGATGATTGTCAGGCAGTAAGCGAACAGGTAAGTGATTTACTTGACAAAAACGATCCGATTGATCAGAGCTATTATTTAGAGGTATCTTCACCAGGCCTTGACAGACCATTGAAAACAGAGAAAGACTTTACTAAATATAAGGGCGAACTTGTTGAAGTAAAGGTTTTTCAACCTATAGACGGCAAAAAAATATTTGAAGGCGAATTGGTTGGCTTAAAGGATAATTTTATTGTAATTAACCAGGATGGTCACGATGTCCAGTTTGAAAGAGATAAGGTTGCTATAGTAAAAAGGGTCATTAAATTTTAAATACTTGATTAGTAAACGGAGGTTGACAAGAAAATGAGCGCTGAGTTGATATTAGCTCTTGAACAGCTGGAAAAAGAAAAAGGAATAAAGAAGGAAATAATTATTGAGGCTATTGAAGCTGCACTAATTTCTGCATATAAGAAAAACTTTGGTTCAGCAATGAATGTTAAAGTGAATATAGATAGAGTAACAGGGGATGTTAAAGTTTTTGCACTCAGGAAAGTTGCTGAAGACCCTGATATGGAAGCAATGGACATATCTGTCGGGGAGGCTGCGATACTTAATCCTACACTTGAAATAGGGGATTACGTTGAATTGGAAGTAACTCCAAGATCCTTCGGTAGAATAGCTGCCCAGACTGCCAAGCAGGTAGTTGTTCAAAAACTGAGAGAAGCTGAAAGAGGAATTATATACGATGAGTTCTACAATAAGGAAAGCGATATTGTAACGGGTATAATTCAAAGGATAGAAAAGAGAAATGTAATAGTAGACCTTGGTAAAACTGAAGCTGTTCTTGGACCTACTGAGCAGACTCCCGGTGAGGAATACAGATTTAATGAACGTTTGAAATCATATATTGTAGAAGTTAAAAAGACTACAAAAGGTCCTCAGATTATGATTTCAAGAACACATCCGGGCCTTGTAAAAAGGCTTTTTGAATTAGAAGTTCCTGAAATACATGATGGTACTGTTGAGATAAAGAGTATTTCGAGAGAGCCGGGTTCAAGGACTAAGATAGCCGTGTACTCAAAAGATGAAAATGTAGACCCTGTTGGAGCATGTGTAGGACAAAAGGGTACCAGAGTTCAGGCTATAGTTGATGAGCTCAGAGGCGAAAAAATTGACATCATTAAATGGAGTAACGATCCAAAAGATTATATATCCAGTAGTTTAAGTCCCGCTAAGGTTGTAAGGGTAGACGTGGACGAAGATGAGAAATCTGCAAAAGTTGTGGTTCCTGACTATCAGCTTTCATTAGCAATAGGAAAGGAAGGCCAGAATGCAAGGCTTGCTGCAAAGCTTACCGGTTGGAAAATTGATATAAAGAGCGAATCCCAGCTAAGACAGTCAATTGAGAAACAACTTTTTGATGATAGCTTAAACAGTGGATTTTTAGATGAAACTGATGCAGACAGTATAAATTATGATAATTATGACCATGAAGATATTATAATTGAATGACCCTTTACCACCTTTGGGAAGAATTAAGATATTAAATTAAAATATGGAAGGTGTGGATGGATGAAGCAAAAAAAGATTCCATTGCGTATGTGCCTTGGCTGTAAGGAAATGAAGCCAAAGAGGGAATTAATACGCGTGGTAAAAAATAATGAGGGAGAAATCAGTATTGATCTCGTTGGTAAAAAGCCTGGCAGGGGTGCATACATATGCAGAAGTGCCGATTGTCTTGAACAGGCAATTAAGGCTAAAAGACTGGAAAAGGCTTTTGAGACTACAATTGACATGGACATATATCATATTCTGAAAAACCAATTGGAGGAAAACGATGGATAAGGTTTATTCCTTATTAGGGCTTGCAAAGAAAGCAGGTCAGCTGTTATCGGGTGATGAAACCTGTGAAAGGACAATAAAGTCCGGAAAGGCTGAACTTGTTGTCGTTGCAAATGATGCTTCTGAAAACACGAAGGACAAATTTAAAAGTATGTGTAATTACCGCTCTGTTCCGTACAGGGAGTACGGACTAAAGCTTGAACTTGGTAAGTATACGGGTAAAGAATTAAGAGCGGTAGTTTCAATTATATCAAAAGATTTTAAAAATGGCCTTCTTAAATTAATAGATAATTCAACAAACGAAACAGGGGGTGAAGGTTTTGGAAAAAGCTAGAATATACGAGCTTGCCAAAGAACTTAATACTACAAGTAAAAGGTTAATGGAAAAGCTTGCTGAGATAAATGTAAATGTTAAAAATCATATGAGCCTTCTTGAACCTCATGAATTAGATGCACTATATAAGCATATAGGTGTTATAAGACATGATGATAAAAAAAATGAGGTTGGAGAAAAGAAAACTGTAGCAGAAAGTACTAATACAGTTGCAGAAAAGAAGAAAGAAGTCAAAAAGGAAGTAAAGAAAGATAATAAGAGTGCACCAAGAATTATCAGAACGACTGAAATAATTATTGATAGTAAAACAGATGATTCATCGCAGTCTAACAATTTTTCAAAGAATGAAACAAAAAATGTCCAAAAGAAAAATTACAGAAATGATTATGTCAAAGTGGAATCGAGTACATCAGGTTTAAGACCCGGATTTGTAAGGGACGTTAAACCGGATTTTAAAAATAAACAGAATTCGACAGGCAATAGGAATGAAGTACAACAGGTAGTGCCAAAGGAAACACCGGCACCTAAAGAAGAAATTTTAAATAATTTAAAAATAAATAAGGACATTCATAAAGAGGAAAAAATTGTGGCGGATAACAAGGGAAATGAATCTAAAGTATTAAATGATAGCTCGAATGCGGAATCAGCACAGATAAATAATAAGGTTGCTGCCGCTGAAAAAGAAGGGCAAAAAAGCATTAATAAGCCTGAGAGTGCTCAACCATCTGCACAGCTAGATATTAAGCCACAGCAGAGCGTTGATACCAAGAAGCCGGAAGAGGCGGGTTCACATGGTAACGAAGAATCTCATGGTAAAACTGAAAAACAGGTGACTGCTCAAAATCATAATTCATCTGCAAACAACGTTCCAGTAACGGAGAAACCTGTTCAAAGGTCAGACAGACCACAGGGACAGTACAATAATCAAAGGTCAGACAGACCGCAGGGTCAGTACAACAACCAGAGGTCAGACAGACCACAGGGACAGTACAATAACCAAAGGTCAGACAGACCACAGGGTCAGTACAATAACCAAAGGTCAGACAGACCGCAGGGTCAGTACAATAACCAAAGGTCAGACAGACCACAGGGTCAGTACAACAACCAGAGGTCAGACAGACCACAGGGTCAGTACAATAACCAAAGGTCAGACAGACCACAGGGTCAGTACAATAACCAAAGGTCAGACAGACCACAAGGTCAGTATAACAACCAAAGGTCAGACAGACCACAGGGTCAGTATAACAACCAGAGGTCAGACAGACCGCAAGGTCAGTATAACAACCAGAGGTCAGACAGACCACAGGGTCAGTACAGACAACAAAATCTGGATATACCAAAGCCAGATGCTTCAGTAGCACAGGAAGCATTTGACTCACAGAGAAACGAGGCAAGAAGAGAGTTCCAGGGGAGAGATTTCGACAAGAGCGTTAAGAGGGAAGAAAAGCAAAAGAAAGAAGCTCCTAAGAACAACAATTCAACCACAAAGCAAAGATTCAGACCTCAGAAGATAGTTATAGAAAAGAAGGGAGTTTCTGAAATTCTCTCTGAAGACTATATTTTTAACGAATTCTATAACGATGATGGTAAAAAGAAGAAGCAAAGAAATAAAAGAAATGAAAAGGTTCAAGAGAAGTATATTCCTCCAAAGGCAGTACTTACTTCTATAACCATTCCGGAGTCACTTACAGTAAAAGATTTGGCTGAATCCCTAAAAAAGACTTCAACAGATATTATCAAGAAATTGATGGCTTACGGTGTAATGGCAACTCTCAATAACGATGTTGATTTTGAAACAGCTACAGTAATCGCTGAAGAATATGGAGTAAAGACCGAGAAAGCTATTCAGGTAAGTGAAGAGGATATACTGTTTGATGATGATGAAGTTCAGGATGATTCAAAACTTGAACCAAGACCGCCGGTTGTAGTTGTAATGGGACACGTTGACCATGGTAAGACGTCATTGCTGGATGCCATCAGAAGTGCTCATGTTATAGACAGCGAAGCAGGTGGAATTACACAGCATATAGGTGCTTACACTGTAAAGGCAAATGACAGGCTTATAACCTTCCTGGATACACCTGGTCACGAAGCGTTCACTGCAATGCGTGCCAGAGGAGCTCAGGTAACAGATATTGCAATACTTGTTGTAGCTGCTGACGATGGTGTTATGCCTCAGACAATTGAAGCAATCAACCATGCCAAGGCTGCAAATGTATCAATTATAGTTGCAATAAACAAGATTGATAAGCCGGGTGCAAATCCTGACAAGGTTAAGCAGGAACTTACAGAATATGGAATTGTAGCGGAAGAATGGGGCGGAGATGCAATAATGGTTCCTGTTTCCGCAAAAAAGAGAGAAAATATAGATCAATTACTTGAAATGGTACTTCTGGCTGCGGATATGCTCGAATTAAAGGCAGACCCGGAAAGACAAGCAAAAGGTACAGTTATCGAAGCTAAGCTTGATAAGGAAAGAGGACCTGTTGCTACAGTTCTTGTTCAGAGAGGTACATTGAAAACCGGAGATTCATTAATTGCAGGTTCTTCATTTGGTAGAATTAAGGCAATGACAAGCGATAAAGGTTATGCAATCAAAGCAGCAGGGCCTTCAATGCCGGTTGAAATACTGGGTATGGATGAGGTTCCTGAAGCAGGAGAAGTATTCTATGCAGTAACTGATGAAAAGGTAGCAAAACAGCTTGTTGAGAAGCGTAAGTTCAAACAGAAGGAACAACAGTTCAAAGCAACTGCAAAGGTTACCCTTGAAGACCTGTTTACGCAGATAAAAGAAGGTAAAGTAAAAGATTTAAATATTATTATAAAAGCCGATGTTCAAGGTTCTGTTGAAGCAGTAAAGCAGTCTCTTGAAAAATTAAGCAATGAAGAGGTAAGAGTAAAGACCATACATGGTGCGGTTGGTGCAATTACCGAGTCAGACGTAACTTTGGCTCAGGTTTCAAATGCTATAATAATCGGATTTAATGTAAGACCGGGTGCAAATGTTACTGAAGCTGCAAAGAATGCAGAAGTTGACATGAGACTATATAGTGTTATTTACAAGGCAATAGAAGATGTTCAGGCTGCTATGAATGGTATGCTTGAACCAACCTATCAGGAAGTGGTACTTGGACATATTGAAATCAGGCAGACATTCAAGGTTTCAGGTGTGGGAACCATCGGAGGTGCTTACGTAACTGACGGTAAGGTACAGAGAAATTCCGAAGTTAGGGTTGTCAGAGAAGGTATTGTTATTCACGAAGGTAAGCTTGCTTCTCTCAAGAGGTTCAAGGACGATGTCAAGGAAGTTGCTCAAGGTTATGAATGTGGTGTATCCATAGAGCGTTTTAAAGACATTAAGGAAGGCGATGTAATCGAAGCCTTCATTATGGAAGAAGTAAAGAGATAACAATAAAAGCACTGTGATTAAAATAGGTTGAAGTTGGAGGTTTATCCAATTCAACCTATTTACATATTAAAATGAAATTTGAATATGAATTGACATACTGTATTTAAACACAGATAGATGTCAATAATTGCATTAGTTAATTGTATGATTAGCCTCCTTTATTCGCTGCATGTGAATAAGGGAGAAGTATAAAAAATATTCAGCCGATAGCGGCAGATGGAGGCTAATAGTATGGCAGACAGAATAGTTAGAATATCAGAAGAAGTAAAAAAGGAAATAAGCAATATAATACAAAATGAGATAAAGGATCCCAGACTTCCAAGTATGGTTAGTATAGTTTCCTGCACTGTAACCAAGGATTTAAGGTATGCTAAGGTATTTATCAGTGTTTTAGGAAATGAAGAACAAAAGAAAAATGCCATTAGCGCTTTGAAAAGTGCCGCAGGTTTCATAAGACGTGAGCTTGGGCATAGAGTTCAGCTGAGGTATACACCTGAAATACACTTTGAACTTGATACATCTATTGAACATGGTATCCACATTAACAAGCTTCTTGATGATGCAAAAAAGGAATTTACCGAATAACATGTTTGATTAAAATTATCGGGGGATAAAACGATGGAAAATGAACTAATAAAGGCAATTGAAGGGGCAGAAAGCGTAGCTGTTTTTCCCCATATTTCTGCGATGGCGATGCAATAGGTTCATCTCTTGCATTAGCTTTAGCACTAAAGAAAACCGGCAAAAAGGTAATTGTGTATATGGAAGAAAGTATACCTGACACTTACAAATTTCTGCCCGGAATTGAGCTTGCCGGATTTATAAGTGAAGATGATGAAGTTATGGGTTTGAATATTGCCCTTGACACCGGAGATATCGGTAGACTCGGAACAAGAGCAGAACTCTTTTTTAAAGCTCCGGTCACTATAAACATAGATCACCATATTACAAATACTAATTTTGCTCAGTATAACCATGTTGATGCTTCTTCTGCATCAACTGGTGAACTTATATTTCTACTTCTTAATGAAATGAAATATGAAATTGATACTGAAATGGCAAAGTGTCTTTATACTGCCATTGCAACTGATACAGGTGGTTTCAAGTACGGCAATACTACTGCTGAAACCCATAGAGCAGCAGCAGAGTTACTTTCAACAGGTATTGACGTTGCTGAGCTTTCTCAGAAAATATTTGACAATACAACTTTTATAAAACTAAAGCTTACCCAGAAAGCAATAGAGCTTCTGGAACTATATGAAAATGACTCGTTATCCGTAATAGCAATTACGCAGGACCTTCTTCAGTCAACAGGAGCCAAAGATGAAGACTGTGACGGGATTGTAAACATTGGAAGGTCCATAGTAGGCGTAGAAGTTTCCGTTCTTATAAAAGAAAAGAGTAGTAATGAAATCCGTGTAAATTTAAGGTCAAAGACATATGTAGATGTATCGGAGATTGCAGCCGCTTTTGGAGGCGGTGGACATAAAAGGGCTGCCGGGTGTACAATAAAAGGCAGTATTTCAAATGTTAAAGAGCAATTGATAAACACTATCAAGGACAAACTTAAACGGAGATAAAAATGAACGGTATTTTAAATGTTTTAAAGCCTGCAGGAATGACATCTTTTGATGTAATTGGATTTATGAGAAGAATAACTGGGCAAAAGAAGATAGGTCATGCAGGTACACTTGATCCTTCGGCAGTTGGAGTTTTGCCATTATGCATTGGCAATGCCACAAGGGCTTTAGAATTTATGATTGACAAGGATAAAGTTTACCGTGCAGAACTGACACTGGGAGTTTCAACTGATACTCAGGACTCTTCAGGAATAGTGTTGGATTCATTTCCCGTAGAAGTTAATGATGCTGAAATAAAAAAAACAATTATGAGCTTTGTGGGTACTATTCAACAGCTTCCTCCAATGTATTCTGCCATAAAAATCGGTGGTAAGAAGCTTTATGAATTAGCAAGGCAGGGCCAGACTATAGAACGGGAATCAAGAACCATTGAAATTTATAACATAGAAGTTATCAGAATTTGGGATGATTGTGCAGTATTTGAATCAGAAGGAGTAACAAAAGAATTTTCCGTAAAAAAAGTTCTTCTGGATGTTCACTGCTCAAAGGGAACATACATAAGAACATTATGCAATGATATCGGAGAAAAGCTTGGTTGCGGCGGACTTATGTCATTTCTCGTAAGAACTAGGGCAGGACAGTATCACCTTGATAGTGCCTTGACAATGGAAGAAATAGTACAATTGTCTGAAACTAAAGCTCTTGAAAGTCACTTATTGCCTGTTGAAAAAATATTTGAAGAGTTTGATAGTATAAACTTAAATAAGGAACAACTTTTCAAGTATAATAACGGAGTATGGCTAGAAGTTGAAAAAAACAAATATAAAAATACTGTTTACAGGGTATACGATAATAATAGTTTTCTTGGATTAGGAGAAGTTTTTGAGAAAGAAAACACATTATATTTAAAATCAAAGAAGTTCTTTAAATGATGAAAGCTAAGGAGACATAATATGCAGGTTATTCATTCAAAAGATTCTAACAATACATTCAGTTGCTATACAGGTGTCGGTCTTGGTAATTTTGACGGTTTGCATATCGGACATATGGCTCTTATTAACACATTAATAAGAGAATCCAAATTAAACGGACTATCATCTGTGGTTTATACTTTTACAAAACATACAGAAAATATTCTCAGAAAAAAGCTTATTACTCCTCTGTTACTTACTGAAACTAAGAAAATAGAACTTTTAAGTGAAACTACGCTTGACTACCTTTTCCTTGACGAGTTCAATGAAGCATTTTCAAGAATGTCTCCTGAAGAATTTGTTGTAAATATTCTAAAAAACAAGTTGAATATAAAGCTTGCTGTTGCCGGTCACGACTACAGATTTGGCTATAAGGGTGAGGGAGACATACCTTTATTGGAGGAATTCGGGAAGAAATATGGATTCAAGGTGGTAGTTATTCCGCCTATTACCTGTGATGGTGAGATAATAAGCAGTACCAGTATAAGACAATCTATTATAAATGGAAATCTTGAAACAGCTTATAAGCTGTTGGGGAGAAATTATTCAATTATAGCTGAGGTTGTAAACGGAAGGCGTGTAGGTAATACAATAGGCTTTCCTACTGCGAATATTCATCCTGAAAAGTACCTTGTACTGCCTCACAATGGTGTATATATTACAAAAACACTGTTAAACGGTCATTTATACAATAGTATGACAAATGTCGGCTATAACCCTACTTTTGAGGATGTAAGACAGAAAACGGTTGAAACTCATATTATGGACTTTGATCAGGATATTTACGGTGAAAAAATTGAAGTATTCTTTTTGAAAAAAATTCGTGATGAAAAGAAATTTAACAATGTAGAAGAATTGATAAATCAGATAACAAGGGACATGAAGGTTGCAAGGGATTACTTGAGTATAGTCAGTTAGGAGATAAAATACAGTTATATATGACAGGTTACAGAATTATCATAACAGGCATTGTACAGGGAGTTGGGTTCAGACCCTTCATTTTTAATCTGGCTGAAAGGCTTGGTCTGAAAGGTTGGGTAGGCAACTCCGACAGTAATGTAATAATAGAAATTGACGGAGATTTTCAGATGGCGGCCGATTTTATACAAGAAATAAGAAAGTCGGCGCCTGTTTTATCGGTAGTTGAATCAATAGAATATAATGAGATAGAATATCAAGGCTTTAGGAATTTTGAAATAAGGCACAGCCAAAAAAATTCCAAGGGGCCTGTTTTCATTTCACCTGATGTTGCCACTTGTGGTGATTGTCTACGAGAAATGAAAGATAAAAGCGACAGAAGATATAAGTATCCATTTATTAACTGTACCAACTGTGGTCCGAGATTTACCATAATTAAGGATATCCCTTATGACCGAGATAAGACTACTATGGCAGGTTTTGAAATGTGTGAAAATTGCAGAGAGGAATATACAAAACCATCTGACAGGCGGTATCATGCACAGCCTGTTTCCTGCCATGATTGCGGCCCTGGACTACGTGTTGCTGATGAAACAGGTAAAGTGATACAAGAAATAAAAACTAGCAGTCAATGTATTCAGTACACTGCTGACATGATTAAAAAGGGCTATATTGTTGCTGTAAAGGGAATAGGCGGATATCACCTGGCATGTGACGGACTGAACAGAGAGGCCGTTGAGAGGCTCAGAAACAGAAAACATAGAGATGACAAACCTTTTGCGGTAATGGCAAAAGATTTAAAGACAGCTGAAAAGTACTGTTCAATCAGTTCTGCTGAAATGAGTATGCTAAATTCACCTGCAAGTCCCATAGTTTTACTTGAAAGAATAGATGTTGGTATACTGCCTGAAGCCATCGCTCATCTTAACAGGTATCTTGGGGTTATGCTACCATATACTCCCGTTCATCATCTGTTGTTTGAAGAAGAAGGTTTTCCTGAGCTTTTGGTTATGACAAGCGGAAATTTGAGTAGTGAGCCTATCTTTTACCGGGACGAGGAGGCAATGGAAGGACTTGAGGGAATTGCAGATGCCTACCTGACCAACAACAGGGAAATATATATAAGAACAGATGACTCAGTAACCAGGGTTTTCAAGGACAAAGAATACATCATAAGAAGGGCAAGGGGTTATGTACCAAAACCTGTCACTATAAATGTAAACGAATTGCTTGACTTGAATAAAGATGTTGAAATACCTTCGGTTCTTGCCTGCGGAGGAGAACTCAAGAATGTTTTTTGCCTGAATAAAGGAAAGAACTTTTATTTGAGTCATCATATTGGGGATTTAGAAAATGAAAGTACAAACATTGCTTTTCGCAATGGGATTGAACACTTTAAACGATTGTTTGACATTTCACCCCAATGCATAGCATATGATCTTCACCCCAATTACTACTCAACTCAATATGCACTTAGTCAACCGGACAGTGATAAAATTGCCCTTCAGCATCACAAGGCACACATTGCTTCTTGTATGGCAGAGAACCGGCTAAAAGGAGATGTAATAGGAGTATCTTTTGATGGAACAGGCTACGGTGAGGATGGTAACATATGGGGCGGAGAGTTTTTTACTGGAGGCTATTACGGTTTCCAGAGAGTCGGCCATCTGGAATATGTTATGATGCCGGGAAGTGATTCGGCAGTAAAACATCCGTGGCGTATGGCTTTAAGTTATTTATATGCTTTAGAGGATGGTGCCTTTAAAAACATAATGGAAATTATTGATAAGCTTCCTGCATTTAAAGCTAGAAGTAAGGAAGAGATAAGTTTTACACTAAAAATGCTGGAAAAGAAAATAAACAGTCCTTTTACTTCAAGTATGGGTCGTTTTTTTGATGCGGTTTCGGCATTACTTGGTATTAAAACAGATATCAGCTATGAAGGACAGGCCGCTATCGAACTGGAATATTATGCTGATTTATGCTGCACCGAACCATACCGTTTTGATATTCAAAATACAGAACAAGGCTTTAAAGTTAACACAACTTGTATTATTAAGCAGATTGTTGAGGATATTCTGACCGGAAACGGTCCAGAGTATATCTCAACTAGATTTCATGCCACAATAGCGGATATTGTAAAAGAAGGATGCTTGAATATCAGAAGCAGGAATAAATTTAATAATGTAGTTTTAAGCGGAGGAGTTTTTCAAAATGTAACTCTTCTTCAAATAGCAGTGGATTTGTTGGAAAAACAAGGTTTTAAGGTCATTGTTCATTCCCAGGTTCCTGCAAATGATGGAGGAATTGCATTGGGACAATCAATAATGGCAATTGCACAAATGATGGA
Source organism: Bacillota bacterium (assembly GCA_023412275.1). Lineage (GTDB taxonomy): Bacteria > Bacillota > Clostridia > Acetivibrionales > DSM-1351 > Ruminiclostridium. The sequence continues at coordinate 43,901 of JAEYNY010000199.1, read as the reverse complement.
AAAGAGACAATAGGACTTTCCAACTCTTGAAGATTGAAATGAAACTCAGCAGGGTATATACTCATTAATGTGTATAATGGATAAATTCTAATTTATATAATATAGTTAATAAATATGACAACAGGAGGATTAAAATATGTGTTTGGGATTACCTGCAAAGGTTGTAAGTATTGATGGAAACAGTGGTAATGTTGAAATGATGGGAGTAACAAACAAGGTTTCTATAGAGCTTTTGGACAATGTACAGGTGGGTGACTATGTTCTTGTTCATGCAGGATGTGCAATACAGGTTCTTGATGAAGAAGAGGCTCTTAGAACCATAGACATTTTCAACGAAATAAAGGAGCTAGGCATTAAATGAGAAACTATATAGATGAATTCAGGGACAGCGAAGTTATAGGCAAAATTGTGCAAAGTCTTCAAGGTTACTCTGGACGCAGACTAAAGATAATGGAAGTGTGCGGAACTCATACGATGGCTATTTCAAGATATGGACTCCGTTCCCTTCTCCCCCCTCAGATAGAACTGATTTCAGGGCCGGGATGTCCTGTTTGCGTAACACCTACATCATATATTGACAGTGCGACAGAACTTGCAGATAACAAAAATGTTATTATTACAACTTTCGGGGATATGATGAGAATCCCGGGGAATAACAGTACACTGATTCACAAAAAGGCCCAAGGCAGCAACATCCAAATGGTATATTCTCCGCTTAATGCAGTGGAATTGGCGAGAGAGAATCCAGATAAGGAGGTTGTTTTTTTATCAGTTGGTTTTGAAACAACAACGCCTGTTATAGCTCTTTCAGTATCAAAGGCAAAAAGTGAGGGCATTAAGAATTATTCAGTTTTAACTGCAAACAAAACTATGCCTGAAGCAATAAAAACCCTGGCAGGAGACAAAGAACTGCTGATTGATGGATTTTTGTATCCGGGACATGTTTCTGCAATAATAGGTACAGACATTTTTACCTATGTTGCGTATAATATGGAAAAGGCTGGTGTCGTAGCAGGTTTTGAACCTTTGGATATTCTATATTCCATTAAAGTTCTGATAGATAATATTACAAATGGGAAAATAGTTCTAGAAAATATGTATTCAAGAATAGTATCAAAGGAAGGAAATATTAAGGCGCAGCAAAAAATGTACGAAGTTTTTGAACCTGTGGACTCAGTTTGGCGTGGAATAGGAATGATTCCCAAATCAGGTCTTGGTATTGTAAAAGAATATGAAATGTTCGATACCGCAAAAAAGTTTGATATTAAACAAAAGGATACACCTGAGCCAAAAGGATGTTTGTGCGGGGAGGTTCTTAAAGGGAAAAAACGTCCTGGAGACTGCAAGCTTTTTAAACAAAGATGTACTCCAGAAAACCCGGTAGGTTCGTGTATGGTTTCTTCAGAGGGAACCTGTGCCGCCTACTACAAATACGGAGGATAAAATGGAAAAAAATATGATAACCATAGCTCACGGTAGCGGTGGGATAGCTACTTCAAAGCTGATAGAGCAGATATTTAAGAAGCACTTTAGTAACGATATACTGTCACAGGGAGATGACTGTGCAAGACTGGACATAGGTGATGCAAGGAATTTGGTATTTACTACTGACAGTTTTGTTGTTACTCCAATATTTTTCAATGGAGGCAACATAGGCAAACTGGCAGTATGCGGTACGGTAAACGATCTGGCAACAAGCGGAGCCAAACCTCTTTATTTAAGCTGTGGCTTTATTATAGAAGAGGGTTTTAGTATGGATGAACTGGAAAGAATAGTTGAAACTATGAGCGCAACTGCCCGTGAATGTGGTGTTAAAATAGTTACAGGTGACACAAAGGTAGTTCAAAAGGGGGCAGCTGACAAAATATTCATAAATACTTCAGGTATAGGGATAATCCCTGATGGATTAAACATTTCCGGCAGAAATGCAAAAGTTGGAGACAAAATCATAATATCAGGTACTATAGGCGACCATGGAAGCAGTATTTTTCTCGAAAGGGAGAGCATAGGCTTTAATGCTGATATTAAGAGTGATTGTGCTCCTTTGTCGGGTATGGTTCAGGATATTTTATCGGTTGTCCCGGACGTTCATGTTTTAAGAGATCCTACAAGGGGAGGAGTTGCCACAACTCTGAATGAGATAGCTGTTCAGAGTAATGTTTCCATTATGATAAGGGAAGACAGCTTGCCTGTTAAACGTGAGGTTCAGGGAGTTTGCGAGCTTCTGGGTATGGATCCTTTATATATGGCTAATGAGGGAAAAATGCTCTGTTTTGTTGGTGAAGATAAGGCGGATAAAGTATTAGAAGCACTTCATAAGAACAAATACGGAAAAGATGCAAGGATAATAGGAGAGGTGACTGAAGAGGGACAACCCAAGGTTCTGCTAAAGGCACTCAGTGGCGGAAGCAGAATTATCAGTGTTCTTGCAGGGGATCAGCTCCCACGTATATGCTAATATTGTTTTGAGGGGGCGAAAAACTTGATAATATCCATAAACGATTTAGGCAAGGTCTATAAAAATGGGCAGATAGAGGTTGAGGCGCTAAGGAATGTCAATGTAAATATAGACAAGGAAGAATTTGTAGCAATAATGGGGCCTTCGGGTTCAGGAAAGTCAACATTAATGAACATAATAGGCTGTCTTGACAAATCCACAGCAGGGGAATATTGGCTAGATGGAGTCAATATTTCTACTCTGAATGAAATTGAATTGGCAAAGGTAAGAAACCGTAAAATAGGTTTTGTTTTTCAATCATTCAATCTACTTCCAAGGATTACTGCATTGCAAAACGTTGAACTTCCAATGATATATGCCGGGGTTAGTGCTAAGGAGAGGCGTAAAAGAGCTATGCTGGCATTGGAGAGAGTTGGCCTTGAACAAAGAGTGCATCACAAGCCAAATGAAATGTCCGGAGGACAGAAGCAGAGGGTTGCTATAGCAAGATCCCTTGTTAATTCTCCCGCCATTATACTTGCCGATGAACCAACAGGAAACCTTGACAGTACGGCAGGGGAAGAAATAATGACAGTATTTCAGGACTTGAACCGTGAAGGAGTTACTATTGTACTTGTAACTCACGAGCCGGACATTGCAGAGCATACCAAAAGAGTATTACGATTTAAAGACGGCATGCTAAGAAGTGATGAAATAGTCCAAAACCCACTTGACGCAAGAATTGTATTAAGTCAATACAAGGAAGAAGCCTAGAAACTGATTTCTTATAGATATAAAATTTTTGCCACAGTAAGTGGCCATGGAGGTATGATGATGGAAGAAAATGTGCAAGTATCTGTTAATCGAGCTGATAATCTCTCACAAAGTAGTCAGATGAACTTATTAAGAAGAGTTGCAGGAATATTTTTCTGGCCTGGAAATGTCATGGATAATCTTGCAGAAAGACCCAGGATAGCTTTTCCTTTTATTTTTCTGCCAATTGTTCAACTGGCAGCTATGTTGGCTACGATTCCAATGTATAAAGAGTTTATTAGAAATGGCACAGTAGAATTAGCTTCCCAAAAGAATCTTGAAATGACATCGGAACAGTTAAACAAAACTGTAAATCTTGCAATGATTACGGGGCCGGTTGGAGGGGCTATAGGAGTTGTTATAGCCTGGGTTCTGGGTGCCTTGATTTTATGGGGAGTCATTAAAATATTCAAGGGACAAGGAAGCTATAAACAGATACTATCAATAACAGGGTATGCAGGTGTAATTACAGTACTTTCAACCGTAGTACATGTAATTAAATCAAATGTTACAGGTGTATACGACCTATTGAGCTATACCAGCTTGGCTGTTCTGATGCCTAAAATGGATGGAAACTTCTTTTATGGTATGGCTAAATTCTTGGATGTATTCAGTATATGGCAATATGTAGTAATAGCTATAGGTGTTGCAGCAGTTAGTAAGATGCCCAAAAAGAAGGCGTATTTAATTGTAGCGGCCATTTTTATTATTCAAGTACTGTATGCTGGGATAACTGAATTTAGGATGGCAGGATTAATGTAGAATTTTCCTTGGGGACACGGAGGTTAAAATGAAAAAGAAGATAATTATTGGGGTGAGTCTGGCGGTTGTTATAGTGGCTCTGATTACTGTCGGTATAGTGAAAAATGCCGGTTCAGTAGGTTCGGGGGCTGTTTTTACAGTACAGACAGGTGAAATAAAAAAAGGTGATGTAAGTTCATTTATTTCTGCGAATGGTACAGTTTCTGAAATAGAAAAATCTGAGGTGTACATTGATAACCCGGTGAAAGTAACCAAATTATATGTAAAGCAGAATGATACCGTTAAAAAGGGACAAAAGCTTGCAGATATAGATTTGGATGATCTGAATACCCAACTTGAAACACAAAAGCTTCAGAAGAAAAGTCAGGAATTGCTATTAAGAAAGGCTATGACAGCTGATACAACAATCAGTACGGTAAACAATCAAAATGAAATAAAAGCAGCTGAAAATGATGTTGCTTCTAAACAGAGGGCATATGAACAGGCACTAAAAAACCGCAACGAGAAAAAGGCTTTATATGATGCAGAGGCTATATCAAAGGTTGAACTTGATAGTGCTGAAAATACATTAAAGGATGCCGAGGATATGCTAAGTGTTGCAAAATTAACACTTCAGGCTAAGAAAGATGCCCAAAACGAGGCCAGTAAAACAAACAGTAAATCAAAAGCAGCACAACAAATAGATATTGAGTCACAACAGATTGCAATACAAACGACAGAAGTTTCAATTAAGGACCTTGAAAATAAGATTAAGAAATATAAGGCTTCAATGTACAGTACAATGGACGGAATTGTATCTCAGGTGAATGTTGCAGAGGGCTCGTACACAATGTCAGGTCAGCCTGTATTTGTGGTTATTAATCCTGAGAAGCTAGAAGTTAAGCTTAATATTAATGAGTTTAATGCAAAACTTTTGAAGCCGGGACAAGCCGTGGAGATAAGCGGTGATTCTATTCCTGAAGCAGAAAAAGTTACAGGTAAGGTTAAAAGTGTAGCGCCTATGGCAAAAGCAAATACCACTAACACCGGTTCTTCCGAAACGGTTATTCCTGTAGTCATAAGTATTGATAATATTACGCCTTCAATGAAGCCCGGTATTACTGTCAGCTGTGATATCAAAACTGTGGATATTTCAAATGTCCTTACTGTAGATTTGGATATGTTGGGTCAGGATAAGGATGATAGCAAGTATGTATTTGTAATAAGCCCTGACAAAAAGACTATGAAGAAAAAGAAGATTGAGCTTGGCACAACTTCTGATATGAAAGCTGAATTGGTAGGTGGAGGATTAAAGGAAGGCGACTTAATTGTTATGAATCCAAACCCTGCCTATAAGGACGGAGCCCGTGTTAAAATTAAAGATTAGTAAACGGGATTGGAGGATAAACAGAAAATGAATATAATTGAGAGCTTTAAACAGGCTTTATCGAGTCTTAGAGCAAACAAGCTCCGTTCCGTCCTGACAATGATCGGTATAATTATGGGTGTGTTTTCGGTTATAACTATCGTAGCAATCGGAAATGCGACGCAAAGCTATGTGGACAGCGAATTTGCAAAAATCGGAGCAAACATACTAATCGTATCTTATAAGACAGACAGCTTGAGTACAAATGATATGTTGGCTAGTGAGGATTTAAAGGCTATAAGTAAAGGCGTTAAAGAGATAAAAAATATCGGAACCAACATTAGCAGATCAGGAACCATCCGACTTGATAACAAAACAAGAAATGCAAGTATAAATGGTATATCATCTCAGTATAAGGACATTGTACCTGTTGACATGGCTCAGGGTAGAATGATAAATGAGATTGATAACTCTACAAGATCAAATGTAGTTGTAATCGATGAAGAATTTGCAAAAGCCAATTTCGGAAAGGAAAATCCCATTGGTCAAAAACTAAAGGTTACACTTGGCTCAGGAAGTACTTTAAGACTTAGGGTAGTAGGAGTGACTAAAACTGAAGAGACTCCCTTCGGAGGGATGATTGATAATGAAAACAGACCGGTAAGTCTTACAATACCTATGACTACCCTTCAATCATATTATCCTAATTCAGATCAGTTTAACTACATTTACATTTCGGTAGACGAAAAGGATAAGACTGCTCTGAAAAATATAGCTGATGATATAATTAAAACCCTAGAAAATAAGCATGGAAACAAGGATAAATATACTATACAATTCTATTCTGATTTTCAGGACGGCTTGAACACCGTACTTAATGTTATATCCTCAGTACTTCTGGTTATAGCTGTAATAACATTGATTGTAGGAGGTATAGGAATAGTAAATATACTTCTGGTTTCTGTTACAGAGCGTATAAGAGAGATAGGTGTAAGAAAGGCTTTGGGTGCCAGAAAACGAGATATAGTAATACAGTTTATAACCGAGTCAATTATACTTACGGGAATAAGCGGTGTAATTGGTATTATTTTAGGCATTTTGGGTGGATTTATAATTTCATCCCTTGTAAAAATTCCACCGGTTCTGAATATACAGGTAATTGTACTTGCATTTTTAGGATCTATTGCTTTAGGACTGTTGTTTGGAGTTTATCCTGCAAAACGGGCAGCAGACCTTGATCCGATAGAATCACTGAGGTACGAATAATTAGAACTTTCTTTAAGCGGCCAGCCTTTTAAAAAGCTTGGCCGCTTAAAAATTTTATACTCTTGTTTTAGACCCTTTTGCACATTGAGACAAGTGTTCCTGATACCATTCCGATTAGAAAAGCTCCTCCGACAATTCCTAAAGCCATTGTTGTAGAAAGTGAAAATTCTGTTTCCTCAGATGTATCAGGTGACTGTTGGCATTTTTTTGTTGTTCTTGCGTATTTTCTGTTTCGTCCGTTCAATTATAACCCTCCCTTTTACATAGAAACTTTATTTAATCAAATCTATTATTTGCATTTATAACATATTTAATTACTCAATAACCTTGACTAACTTGAATATATACGAAAAAATTTATTATACTATATAATGATAAGTAAAAATTCTATAATTTGTAATTAAAGGAGGTATTTATGATCGGTACCCATGTTGATGAAAAGCTATGCAAATTGTTTGAGAAGAACGGAATAGAGGTTTACAATATTAATTCAAATAGATTTAAAACAAATACAATTAATATTTTCTTTCAGGATAATTTGAACAAGGATACAGTTGCATTAAATGCACTTTTTCCTTCGGTATTGAAAAGAGGCTGTAAGGGGCTTCCTACTATAAAAGAAATTAATTTATACCTTGAAAAGCTTTACGGCTCAGTGTTTTACTGTGGAATTGTAAAAAAAGGCGAGAGACAGATAATACATTTTTATTTTGAATATATTTCAGATAAGTATACTAATGATAGTCAAAGAAACTTTGAAAAGGCATTCGAATTTCTAATGAATATCATTTTCAGACCTGAACTGAAGGATGGTTCGTTTAATGAACAGTACGTTGAACAGGAAAAGAAAAATCTAAAAATGATTGTTGAAGGCAGAACAAATGACAAGGTTCAGTACAGCATGGAAAGATGCTACGAGCTAATGTGTAAGGATGAACCCTTTGGTTTGTATGAATATGGTACTGTAGAACAAATAGATGAAATAACCAATGACAAGCTTTATGACCATTATAAGAAAAAAATAGCATCACTTCCAGCAGAAATTTTTATCACCGGAGAAATCGATGAAAAAGATGTTGCTTTTGTAAAGGAAAAGCTGTCCCTTGTGGAAAGAAGTACACCTCAAAAACTGAATTCCAGTATTATACTTAAATGCGTTAAAGACGTAAAGGAATATGAAGACAGAATGGACGTTAATCAGGCAAAACTTTGTATGGGATTCAGGACACATGTACAGCCTGCTGATAATGATTATTATGCACTGATGGTCTTTAACGGCATACTGGGAGAGGGTACGCATTCAAAGCTCTTTCAGAACGTCAGAGAGAAAGCAGGGCTTGCGTACTATGTATATGCCGGGTTGGAAAAGTTTAAGGGTTTGATGGTTATTGCAAGCGGTATTGATATAAATAATAAAAATACGGCTCAGGAAATAATTATGAAACAGTTGGATGAAATACGTTCGGGGAACATAACGGAATATGAATATGAAGCAACCTTGAAGTCTATAAAAACCGGAATTATGTCACTTAAAGACAGTCAGCTTTACGTAGTGGATTTTTATCTGAGTCAGTTGATTAACGGTACACATGATACTATGGAAACCTTGATAGAAAAAATAAACAGGGTGACGGTAGATGATATTATTAAGGTAGCAGATAAGGTGCAGTTGGATACGGTATATTTTCTGACTTCAGAAACACATGAAAGCAACAAATAAAAAAAGTTATGCAAAGCGGAGGAGCTTATGAATTTTGATACCATTGAATATAAAAAGTATAACGAATTATTATACCGGTATGAACATCCCAGCGGTTTGAATTGTGTAGTAATTCCTAAAAAAGGCTATTACAAAAAGTATGCCACATTTTCTACCCAGTACGGTTCTGTAGACAATGAATTTATCATACCCGGAGAAAACGAACCTACCAAGGTACCTGATGGAATCGCCCATTTTCTGGAGCACAAACTGTTTGAACAAAAAGACGGAAGTGTCATGGATAAATTTGCAGCTTTAGGCTCCAAACCAAATGCATTTACAAGCTTTAACCAAACAGTTTACCTTTTCTCATGTACAGACTTATTCAGCGAAAACTTAAAGCTGTTGTTAAATTTTGTTCAAAATCCGTATATTACCGATGAAAGTGTTGAACGTGAAAAGAAAATAATAGGTCAGGAAATCAATATGTACCGTGACGATCCGGGATGGAGGGTAATCTTCAATCTTTTGAAGGCAATATACAAGCATCATCCCGTAAGGTATGATATAGCGGGCACTATAGACAGTATAAGTGAAATTACAAAAGAAACCTTATATCAGTGCTATAAGACCTTCTACCATCCATCCAACATGCTGATAACAGTGGTTGGTGACGTGGATCACATTAAGGTTTTTGAACAGATTGAGAATTGCGTACAGACATCGGAAAAGGCTCCTGAAATTAAAAGAATCTTCCCGAAAGAAAGTTCGGATATTAACAAAAGTTATATTGAGCAAAATATGCCTGTATCAACGCCTATATTTTACATGGGAATTAAAGACAGTAATTTTGACTTGGAAGGTGTGGAAATACTGAGGTATGAGCTTGCCATAAAACTTCTGCTGTCAATGCTTATGGGTAAAAGTTCAAGACTTTACGAAGAATTGTATGACAAGGGACTTATTAATTCCAGCTTTGAAATGGATTTTACATTGGAGAAAAGTTACGCGTATTCAGTATTCGGGGGGGAATCTGTCAACCCGGAAGAGGTTCAGGACAGGATTACAAAGGAAATTAAATTACTGAAGAAACAAGGGCTTGACCAGGAGACTTTTAACAGACTTCTTAACGCTTCTAAAGGAAGATTTTTAAGGCAGCTTAACTCACTTGAAAATACATCAAAGTCATTTATAAATTTATATTTCAAGGGTGTTACAATGTTTGATTATTTAGAGGTTTATGATAAAATGAAATTTGATTATATTACTGATGTGTTTGATAGTCATTTTGACATTAAACGCATGGCATTATCTGTTGTTAAGCAGAAATAAAAAGTGTTATTGTGGAGGTTATAAATGGATAGTACATTAGTCAGCTTTCCTGAACTTGGTTGGAGTTTTAATGTACCAAGGGTTGCTTTTAACATTTTCGGTAAACCTATATACTGGTATGGGATTATCATAGCGGCAGCCTTTTTGATATGTGTGTTATGGGCGATGAAAGATGCACCAAAATATGATCTTGTTCCGGATACAATAATTGACCTGATGTTGTTTGCAGCTCCGGCAGCTATAATATGTGCAAGGTTGTACTATGTTATTTTCAGTTGGTCTGAGTATAGCAGCAATCTCATTGATATTATAAATCTTAGAAAAGGCGGTTTGGCTGTCTACGGGGGAATAATAGGAGCTATAATCACGGCATATTTTGTTGCAAGATATAAAAAAATTCCTACAATGAAGCTTTTTGATTTTACAATACCCTACGTCGCTCTTGGACAAGCGATTGGACGTTGGGGGAATTTTTTCAACCAGGAGGCTTTTGGTGCAAATACGAGTCTTCCATGGGGAATGACCAGTTCTACAATAACGTCATATTTGACAAATAAAGCCGATACAATTCAGAAGACGGTAGGCATAACTGTAAATCCCGATTTACCCGTTCACCCAACGTTTTTATATGAAAGTATATGGAATCTTGTAATATTTGCATTTCTTATGTGGATGCGCAAAAGAAAGAAATTCAGCGGTGAAATATTCTGCTTGTATTTTATAACCTACAGTATCGGAAGAGCGTTCATAGAAGGTCTTAGAACAGATAGTCTGATGCTTGGAAATCTAAGGGTTTCACAGTTCTTGTCTATTCTACTGATAATTGTTTTCGGTATACTGGTAGTAGTTCTAAGAAACAGAGCAAATAATGCAGTTAATGAACAGGCTGAAACAGGGCCAAGTGCATATGCAAATGTTATTAAATACATGGAAGAAGAACAAACAGTTGAAAATAATGAGAATAGCACTGAGGAATTGTTAGAAGCAGAGAATACACAGGATGTTCAGGAGGAATCTGGTGAAAGTGAAATTAAGCCTGACAGCAGTGAAAGTTTAGAAGAAGATAACAATAAAATGACAGACAGCCAGTAATTTAGGAAAAGGTGAAAAATGTATTTCGTAGAAAAGTCGCAAACATCAAATCCTTATAAGAGATTTGACTACATGTTGTTTATATCGGTTCTGGTGTTATCAGCAGTAGGGCTTATTGTCCTCAGTAGTGCAGTAAGAACAAGACCGGGTATTCTGAAGTCTCAGATACTAGCTATGATAATGGGAATTGCACTATGCCTCATCTTGAGCATAATAGATTATAAGGATTTAAAAGTTCTCAGTTTGTTTATATTTTTTGGGGCAATGTCTTTGATGGTACTTGTTTTGTTTATCGGTTCCGGTGAGGAGCTGGGAAATAAAAACTGGATTAAAATAGCCGGATTTAGTATACAGCCTTCAGAATATGCAAAAATAGCCTATATTATTCTGGCTTCGGTCTTTTTGGAAAGAATTAAGGACAGTACTGAAAAAAATAAAGCAGATATTATTAAATTTATAGTTTACACAGGAGCCGCAATAGGTTTTGTACTTTTGCAAAAGGACTTGGGAACAGCCCTTGTATTTGGGTTTATATTCGTTATATTTATATTCGTTGTTGGCATTCCTTACAGATATATATTTATCTTAGGTGGAGGATTGTTGCTTTCATTGCCATTCATATGGGTTTATGTTCTGAATGGTAAGAGAAGGGAAAGAATTCTTACTTTTATTTCTCCTGACAGAGACCCTCAGGGGGCCGGGTATAATGTAATTCAATCAAAGATTGCAGTAGGCTCGGGACAGTTGTTTGGACAAGGCTACGGAAGTGGGTTGCAGACCCAAAGTAGGAATGTACCGGTAAACGAATCTGACTTTATTTTCTCGGTGGTTGGAGAAGAATTTGGATTTATTGGCGGTATTATAATTATAATATTAGGTTTGATAATTCTTTTAAGGTGTATTTATATTGCAAAAAACTCAAGTGATTCCTATGGTTCATTTCTTACAATAGGTGTGACTGGTATGCTGGCCTTTAATTTTATAGAAAATATCGGAATGAGTATAGGTTTGCTTCCGGTAACAGGTCTGCCACTTCCTTTTGTCAGTGGTGGAGGAACTGCGGTACTGGCCAATTATATAGCCATAGGCATTGTGTTAAGTGTTTCAGCGAGACGGAGAAAAGTACTGTTTAGCACTTAGTGTATTTTAGTGCTTAAAGATAAGGGTAGTTTAATATATGATTGGGAAATAAACAGGTTTTCAGGTACTTCATTAAAAAAAGTCCCAAAGCTAGTACTACTGGCCTATAAAAGGCAGGATTAACATCCTGTCTTTTATTTTTTTTATTCCAATTGACTGAAATATATTGATAATTTTTAGTTTTTGCAATAAAATATGTTTATAAGTGGTGAAAAGTGGTGGGAAGTGGAGGAAACTTATCGGATGTGGGGTGTAAAAATTGTTCTATGGTGAATACCAACATACAATTGACCCTAAAGGAAGAGCAATAGTACCTTCAAAGTTCCGTGAGGGGTTGGGTGATAAGTTCATACTGACCAAGGGACTTGATGGTTGTTTGTTTGCGTACTCATCCGAAGAGTGGACAAGCCTTGAAAACAAGCTTAAATCCTTACCATTTACAGATAAGGATGTCCGTGCGTTTATCAGATTTTTCTTTTCGGGAGCAACGGAATGTGAAGTTGATAAACAGGGAAGGATATTGATACCACAAAATCTGCGTGAATATGCCGCTCTTGAAAAGGACATATATATAATCGGTGTGTCTTCAAGAGTAGAAATATGGAAAAAGGCGGCTTGGGAAGCGTACAATAGCGACGACAACATCAGTGCGGATAAAATTGCGGAAAAGATGGCATTACTTGGTATATAGCCAAAAAAACTTTGAGGTGAATAATGGAATTTAAACATAAATCCGTATTACTTGATGAGTGCTTAGAAAATCTGAATATAAATCAGGAAGGTATTTATGTTGACGGTACTATTGGCGGAGCGGGACATTCATCAGAGATATATAAAAGACTAGGTGAAAAGGGCTGTTTGATAGGTCTTGATCAAGATAGCTTTGCTGTAGAAACATCAGTTAAGAGGCTTGGTGAAATTGAGTCACAGGCGGACTTCAAGGTTGTAAATACGAATTTTAAAAATATACGTAATGCCTGTTCTGAGTTGGGAATTTATGAGGTAGATGGTATACTCTTAGACTTGGGAGTTTCATCCCATCAGTTGGATGAAGCATCCAGAGGGTTTAGTTACCAGCATGATGCACCACTTGATATGAGAATGGATAGAAAATCCGACCTGTCGGCTTATGATGTGGTAAACAAGTACTCCGAGCAGGATATATACCGTATAATCCGTGACTACGGCGAAGAAAAATGGGCTTCACGGATAGCAAAATTTATTGTGGAAGCCAGACAGAATAAACCCGTAGAGACTACTTATGAATTGGTGGATATAATAAAAAGAGCAGTTCCAAGTTCCGCAAGAAGAGACGGCCCTCATCCGGCAAAAAGAACTTTTCAGGCAATCAGAATTGAAGTTAACAATGAACTTGGAATATTGAATAAAACTATTGAGGATTGTGTAGATTTGCTTAAAAGTGGAGGAAGGTTGTGTATTATAACATTCCATTCCTTGGAAGACAGAATAGTTAAGTTGCAATTTAACAAAATGGTAAATCCATGTACATGTCCCACCTCTTTTCCGGTATGTGTTTGCGGGAAAAAGCCAAGGGCAGTGCTTGTAAATAAAAAACCTATTGTTTCGGATATCTGTGAACTGGAGGAAAATCCAAGAGCAAGAAGTGCTAAATTAAGAGTTCTACAAAAAATTTAATATACAACCTAAAAATTATGTAACAAATGAAAAAACCATGATATATCAACATATGAAGAAATAATTCAGATACAAGTGACAAAGTTTGGGAAAACAAAAGCTAAAACTTCTAAAAATGAAAACGGGGATCAGTTTTAATGGCTGATTCCCCAATTATCTTTATTATTGACAGGGGTGTTTAAAGTGGCAGAGACCAAAAATGATTATGTACACGGTTCCTTAGCGGAAAAAATAAAATATGATCCATATGAAGACAATGCCATACTCAAGTCAAAAAAGACAGCAAGAGACAACAAAAGAGTAAAAGTAAGAATCATCTTAAGTATTTTTCTTGTTTTTGCAATGTTCATTGTAGTTATGTTCAGATATGCACAAATTAGCCAGTTGAATTATGAAAGTAATATAATGAAAAGCGAGTACACCAAGCTACAGAATGAAAATCAATTGTTGCTTATTGATATACAGAATGCCATGGATTTAAAGAATATAAGGCAAATTGCAGAAACAAAGCTAGACATGCATAAGCCTGACAAATCACAGATTGTATATGTAAGTGTACCCAAAAAGGATGTTACAATTACAGCAAACAAGGAACAATCAAAACTAACGGTATTGTTCAATGGTATACATAAAAGTGTTAGCAAGTTTTTAAATATGATTTATTAAGCCTTATCACCTTGGTTGATTCAAAATAACAGACCATGATAATATATTATATATCCGACAACAAATAAATTTGGATACTCATGGGGGGCTAAAAATGAATATAATTAATTATGAATAAGCAGCTATAGATTTTTTAATATATCATTATATTAAGTCTATAGTTTTTATTTTTGGACAATTTATTTTAAATTTAATAATATATTTTATTAATATACAATATTAATTAGTAAACGGGACATTTTACTTAAATAGACAACAAGGGGGAGAATACTTTGGCTGGAGTAAATTTGAAGATTAAGAAACGACTTTTGTTTATACTTGGTGCTTTTACATTACTAACGCTTATGCTGGTGTTAAGGATTGCCTGGATTCAAATATATAGCGGAAAAGAATATCAGGAATTTGCATATAATCAACAGACGAAGAACCGTACTATAAGTGCGAAAAGGGGCACTATATACGACCGTAATATGAAACCTCTTGCAGTGAGTGGTTCGGTAGACACTGTCAGTGCAAGTCCTCAGGAGATAGGAAAACAAAAACTAGATTTAGACAAGATTTCCGGTGAACTTGCAGCGATACTTGACATGGACAAGGAGACAGTTAAAAAGAAGCTTACTAAGAACAATCAATACGAACTTATTAAGCAAAAAATAGATAAGGAAATAGGAAATAAGGTACGTGAATGGAAGAAAGAAAACAAAATTTCCGGCATTTACATTGATGAGGATACTAAAAGATTTTATCCCAACAGAAATCTTGCCGCTCACGTCGTCGGCTTTACCAATATAGATAATGACGGGCTTGATGGTGTTGAAAGGATGATGGAAAAGTATTTAAAAGGCGTGCCGGGTAAAATTCTCAGTGAAACAGATGCAAGTGGAATGGCATTAAGTATGAGTGATGAAAAATTTATACAGCCTCAGGACGGAAATGATGTTATTCTCACAATAGATGAAACAATTCAGTATTTTGCAGAGAAGGCTCTGGAAAAGGCAATTTCAGATAATAATGTATTAAACGGAGCCACTGCAATAGTAATGGATCCAAGAAATGGTGAAATACTTGCTTTAGCATCAAAGCCGGATTTTGATTTGAATAATCCCAGAGGAGTTCCAAAGGGAAAGGACCCTCAAACCTGGACAGGAAAAAGCAAGGAAGATGTAGAGTATCTCCAACAGACAGTTTGGAGAAATAAAGCAGTTGTTGATACATACGAACCGGGTTCCACTTTCAAGCCGGTTACAGCAGCGGCAGGTCTGGAGGAGGGGGCTATTACTCCTGATACACAGGTTACTGATGCCACTGTTAAAGTGGGAGGATGGAACATAAATTGTTGGAAACCAAATGCCCACTTACATGAAACTTTCAGAGAAGGTGTTTATAACTCCTGTAACCCTGTTTTCGTACGTCTTTCCCAAAAACTGGGAGTACCACTGTTTTTTAAATATGTAAAAGCATTTGGTTTTTATGATAAGACAGGAATTGATTTGCCTGGCGAAGCACGTAGTATAATGTTTACAAATCCTACAGAGATAAACATGGCAACAGCTTCCTTCGGACAGCGTTTCCAGATTTCACCCATACAGTTAATACAGGCATATGGTGCAATTGCAAACGGAGGGGATTTGATAACACCTCATGTCGTTAAAGAGGTAGTAGACGAAACAGGCAGTGTAATAAAGAAATTCGAGCCTAACGTTGTAAGAAAAGTAATATCCAGACAAACCTCTGATACATTAAAATCCATACTCCAGGGCGTTGTAGATGTAGGTACAGGTAAAAATGCAAGGATACCGGGCTACAAAATCGGAGGTAAGACAGGTACGTCGGAAACTATAGTTGACCCAAAACTTCAAAAACTTAATATTGTAGGAAAAAATAAGAGATACATAGTTTCATTTTCAGCAATTGCTCCTACTGACAACCCAAGCTTATGTGTGCTGGTTGTACTGGATTATCCTGATATGTACAATCCCGGAGGAGGTATGCTGGTTGCTCCTGTCGTAGGAAAGCTCATTGACGATATATTAAGTTACAAGGGAGTTGAAAAGGAATTTACCGAAGAAGACAAAAAGCAGCTGCTTCAGGAAGTACAGGTTCCGAATGTAAAGGGTAAGACAGTAGAAGAGGCAGTTAAACTGTTGAAACAAAGTAAACTAGAGTATAAAATAGAAGGAAGCGACACTGATAAAAAGGCAATTGTACAGGATCAGACACCTAAATCCGGTGCATTGCTCCACGAAAAATCCATTGTCATACTCTATACATATAAGCCACAAGAGGAGGCAATGGTTAAGGTTCCTGACGTTAAGAACAAGTCAGTCTACGATGCGACACAAGCTTTTAAGAGACTTGGACTTAATATTCGGGTGAACGGTACCGGAACAGCGGTCAGTCAGAACATAGATGCCGGAACAAACGTCAAAAAAGGTGCTGTTATCGAAGTTATATTCAGGAATGTAGTTTCGGATTAGTTTAGTGGTAAAAAAACAGGGCAATACTTATAGAAATGTATGGAATTCAAATATTTGGAGGTGTTTTACTTGCAACTAAAAGAGCTTGTAAGGGATTTGAATATCAAAGAAATTAATGGAAGTCTTGATGTGGAAATTGACAATATTGCATATGATTCCAGAAAAACAAAACAAGGCAGTCTTTTTGTTTGTATTGAAGGAACTGTGGTTGATGGACACAAGTACATAAATGATGCTATACAAAACGGAACTAAGGCATTTCTCGTTCAGAAGCATGTAGATGTACCTGAAGGAATTACAACAGTTGAAACAGATGATACAAGGTTCGGACTTGCGGCAGTATGCGATGCGTTTTTTGACCATCCGTCTTCAAAATTGAACCTTATAGGCATTACAGGTACAAAAGGTAAAACTACAACTACTTATATGGTTAAATCTATTCTTGAGGCCGCAGGGCATAATATGGGCCTTATAGGCACCGTTGCCAATCTCATAGGAAATCAGGTGCTGTATACCTCTAGAACAACTCCGGAATCATATGATTTACAGAGCCTTTTCAATGATATGGTTGAAAAAAAGGTTGACAGTGCTGTAATGGAGGTATCTTCTCAGGGGTTGGAACTTCACAGGGTAGCAAAATGTGATTTTGATATCGGAGTGTTTACAAATTTTTCAAGAGATCATATCGGACCAAAGGAACATGCAACACTTGAAGAATATTTCAATGCAAAAGCAAAGCTGTTTAAAATGTGCCGTAAAGCGGTTATTAATATAGACAGCGAACATGGCAGAAAAATGGCAGAACTGGCTGAATGTAAAGTGATAACATACGGCTTGAGCGATAAGGCAGATATATGGGCTTCTGATATTATTAAGAAAACAGGACACACATACTTTAAACTTAATTCTCCATGGGGCAGTATTGAAATTGAAACCGATCTTCAGGGTGAATTCAATATATATAATGCGCTGGCGGCCATTGGTTCCTGTTGCTTGATACCGGGTGTTACATTGGAGCATGTAAAAAAAGGACTTACAAAGGTTACGGTTCCGGGCAGAATGGAATCTGTAAAAACTGCTGGTAATTATTCTGTTCTCATAGATTACGCACATACTCCTGACAGCCTTGAACAAGTGCTTAAAACAGTAAAAGAGTTTGCACATGGAAGGGTAGTCAGTCTTTTTGGTTGCGGAGGAGACAGAGATAAGGGAAAGAGACCTGCAATGGGTGAAATTTCAGGAAATATAGCTGACTTTACAATTATAACTTCTGATAATCCCAGAACTGAAAACCCCGAACAAATAATTGAAGACATTGAGGCAGGCATTAAAAATACGAATGGAAAATATATTAAAATAACCGATAGAAGGCAGGCAATAAAATTTGCTCTTGAAAATGCTCAGGATGGAGATATAATTATTTTGGCAGGCAAGGGACATGAGACCTATCAGCAATTTGCCGAAAAAACAATACACTTTGATGAACGTGAGGTAGTAAACGAGCTGCTGGTAGAACTCGGAAGGAGATAGTAGCATGATTTCTTTTAACTGTTCAGAGTTGGTTGAGGCCGTAGGAGGTAAGCTACTTTGGGGAGAGCCGGACATGACTTTTTACGGTGTAACCACTGACTCCAGAAAGGTTACCAAGGATAGTTTGTTTATCCCGCTAATTGGAGAAAAATTTGATGGTCACGATTATATTGAGCAGTGCTTCAAGGCTGGTGCGTCAGTTTGTCTGACTTCGAAACAAATACCGCCTGTTGCAGGCTGCACTGCGGTTTTAGTGGATGATACCGCCAAGGCTTTACGGGATTTGGCTGCATGGCATCGCAAAAAATTTGATATACCTGTGGTAGGAATAACAGGAAGCGTGGGTAAAACCAGTACAAAAGATATGGTATCATGTGTGCTGTCTCAAAAGTATTGTGTTTTAAAGACTCAGGGTAATTTCAATAATGAAATAGGCCTTCCGTTGACTGTTTTGAATATTGATAACAGCCACGAAACAGCTGTAATAGAGATGGGAATGAGCGGTTTTGGCGAAATCAGCCGGCTTACTGCTATTGCCAGACCTCGTATTGCAATAATAACAAACATAGGTGTTTCACATATTGAGAAGTTGGGCTCACAGGAGGGAATTTTAAAGGCAAAGCTGGAAATTCTTGAGGGCTTAGATGAGGACGGATTAGTAGTATTGAACGGGGATGACCCGCTACTTAAGCCTTTGAAAGGAAAGCTTCCTTTTAGGACTGTGTTTTATGGAATGAACGGTGGCAGCGATTACTCAGCCTTAAACTATCAAACCATGGGAGAACAGGGAACTAGCTTTGAAATAACAGTAAACGGTTCCAGGTATAATGTTGAAATTCCTGTTCCAGGCATACATAATGTATATAATGCATTGGCTGCTATTGCAACTGGAATTGAAATGAAGATTCCAATGGAAATAATACTTGATGGAATTAAACAGTTCAGTCCGGGAAATATGAGACAAAGCATAATAAACCACAACGGCATAAAAATTATAAATGATGCCTACAATGCAAGTCCTCAATCAATGCAGGCAGCAATCAATGTTCTTGAAGAAATTTCTTCAGGTTCACGAAGTATTGCTGTTTTGGGAGATATGTTTGAAATGGGGGATATGTCAAAGGATTTGCACTACTCAGTGGGGGATTTTATAAAGAACAAGAGGATTAACTATCTGGTTACCGTAGGACAGGATTCAGGTATGATATCTCAGGCAGTGGCTGACTCCGGCAACAGTGAGATAAAATTGCGTCATTTTGAAAACAACAAGGAAGCACTTAAATATATTCTTGGAATAGTAATGCCAGGAGATTACATATTGATTAAAGGCTCAAGAGGAATGAAAATGGAAGAAATCGCTGACGGAATAATGAAGTCAGAGTGATTTCCATATAAATAAACAGGGGGAAATTGTTTTGTTTACTTTTTCTTTGACATCTGAACATATAATAGCGTTTGCGGCAGCATTTGTGCTTGCACTGATTGCGGGCCCGATATTAATTCCGTTTCTTAGGAGGTTAAAATTCGGCCAGACAGTTAGAGACGACGGCCCGCAGACTCATTTAAAAAAAATGGGGACGCCGACTATTGGGGGGCTTATTTTTATTGTCCCGTTAACACTTACATCAATATACTTTTATCAAAGCTATCCCCAGATAATGCCTGTACTGATGTCAACATTGGGATTTGCTGCAGTTGGATTTATTGACGATTTTATAAAGGTTGTAAAAAAGAGAAAGGATGGACTTTTTGCAGGTCAGAAAACTTTCTTTCAATTGATTGTATGTGTTTCCTTTGCCTTTTATGTCATGAGGTATACTGAAGCCGGAAGCTCAATTGTAATTCCGTTTACAAATATAATAATACAACCTTGGATTTACTTTATATTCATAGTATTATTTATGTATTTCTTTTCTAATGCTGTAAACATAACGGATGGGTTGGACGGACTTTGTTCGGGAGTTACACTTGTTGTAGCCATATTTTTTACAATTGTTTCACTTACAAATGGTGAATGGGGGTACATAAAAGTATTTTCTGCTGCCATTGCAGGAGGTTGTCTTGGTTTTCTGGCGTTTAACATTCATCCTGCAAAGGTGTTTATGGGTGATACCGGAAGCCTTGCGTTGGGAGGAGCATTGACATCAATAGCGGTTATGATGCGTATGCCTCTGATATTATTTCTTGTAGGAGGCATATATCTGATTGAAGCACTTTCGGTAATTCTTCAGGTTGCATCCTTTAAACTAACAGGAAAGCGTATTTTTAAAATGGCACCTATCCACCACCATTTTGAACTAAAAGGGTGGAAGGAAACCAAGGTTGTAGCAGTGTTTATTATAGCGACAGTACTGCTTGCAATTGCTTCACTGATTGTGATTGGTTCAGACTTATTATGATAATGGGAATTAATAACATACTTTTTACATATAATCAAAATATACACGGTACAAGGCTGGAGGAATGAAATGAGGAACAAGAACGCAAAGCCTTTTGATTTTTGGATATTCGCAGCAGTTATTTTGTTACTTTCATTGGGAACCATAATGGTATTCAGCTCCAGTTATTATTTTTCTACGCAAAAAACTGGTGAATCATTTATGTTACTAAGGCCGCAGCTACTTTACATGGCATTGAGTATTGCAGTTTTGGTTGGAACCATGAATTTTGACTATCGTAAATGGGGCAAAATATCTCCTATAATTCTTATGGTAAGCATAGGCTTACTTATATTGGTATTAATCCCAGGAGTAGGCCAAAGGCAAAATGGTGCACAGCGGTGGCTTGGAGTCGGTTCAAAAACTATTCAGCCTTCTGAGCTGGCAAAGCTGGGAATAATTATGTTTTTGTCTTTCAGCCTGTCCAAGAGAAAGGATGTCTTGCAGTCATTTATAAAGGGACTGTTACCATATCTTCTCTTAGTTGGGTTTGTTGCCGGATTGGTTGTTATAGAACCTCATTTGAGTGGTACTCTTATAATCGTAATTACTTCATTTATAATACTTTTCTGTGCTGGGGCAAAGATATCACATTTTGTTGTTATGGCTGCGCCGGTTGTAGTCGGAGTTGTGGGTGCTATCCTTGCCGCTCCTTATCGATTTAACAGAGTTTTGGCCTGGCTCCATCCGTTTAATTATTATAAGGATCAGGGTTGGCAAACGGTTCAATCATTGCTGGCTATCGGTTCAGGAGGAATCTTTGGAAGAGGATTGGGACAAAGCATGCAGAAGTACCTTTGGATTCCTGAGCCTTACAATGACTATATTTTTGCAGTTTTGTCAGAGGAGCTTGGATTTATAGGTGCACTTGTGGTAATGCTCTTGTTTCTTATATTTATCTGGAGGGGCATTAAAGTTGCCATGAATGCGCCTGACACCTTTGGAAGCCTTATGGCCACAGGTATAACCTGCCTTATTGGCCTGCAATTTTTGTTTAATGTTGCAGTTGTAACAAATTCCATACCACCGACAGGTATATCTCTTCCATTTTTTAGCTATGGGGGAACATCACTGGTATTTCTTATGTTTGGAGTTGGAATACTGCTAAATATATCAAGATATTCAAATTATGAACGATTCTGAGGTGAGATCATTTGAAGGTTTTAATAGCAGGAGGAGGAACGGGAGGACATATAAATCCCGGACTGGCGATTGCAAAGTATATAAAGCAAAAGGAAACAGATGCTGATATTGCATTTGTAGGAACGAAAAAAGGCTTGGAAACGAAACTAGTTCCAAGAGAAGGGTTTCCATTGGAAACAATTACGGTGAGGGGATTTAAAAGGAAACTTTCACTGGACACACTAATTGCTATAAAGGAACTGATACAGAGTTTCTTTCAGGCATCAAGACTTATAAAAAGAACTAAGCCGGATGTTGTAATTGGTACAGGAGGATATGTATGTGGCCCTGTGCTGTATATGGCAGCAAAAAAAGGAATACCCACATTAATTCATGAATCAAATGCTTTTCCCGGTGTAACCAACAGACTACTTGAAAGATATGTCAACTATGTAGCAATAAGCTTCAAAGATGCGGAAAAGTACTTTAAGAATAAGAAAAAGCTGGTTCTCACAGGTAATCCAGTAAGGGAGGAACTTCTTAAATCCGACAGAGGAAATGTTATATCCGATTTGGGCATAGTTGAGGGAAAACCTTTGATAGTTGCAATGGGAGGCAGCAGGGGAGCAAGGAAAATCAACGAAACAATTGCTGATATGCTAAACAACTATTTCAAGGGTGAATTTAACTTGATTTTTGCAACAGGAGAAGCTCAGTACGACGACATAAGCTCAACTGTTAAAGTTAATGAGAAGTACAAGAGTATGGTAAAAGTTGTACCTTACATATATAATGTAGACCAGGTTTATACAGCAAGCGATTTAATGATATGCAGAGCAGGAGCCATAACAATTAGTGAGCTTCAAGCGATGGGAATACCATCAATCCTAATTCCGTCACCTTATGTAACGGCAAACCATCAGGAGCATAATGCAAGGTCACTGGAGAGAGACGGCGGAGCAGTGGTAATACTTGAAAGCGAACTTAATGCTGATTTGCTGTATAAACAAATTTGCAGTTTGATATCCAATAAAGATGTATTAAGGAAGATGTCAAAAAATGCTTCAAAAAATAGTGTAACAGATTCAGTTGAAAAAATATATCACCTTATCAAGGAGATAATATAAAAACAGCAGGAGTTAAACTCCTGCTGTTTTTCTTACTTTAAGCCTGTGGGTTTTGATCTCTAAAAGAAGAGAAAACCTTTTTTACTATAGTACCACCGATCTTTCCTGCTTCTCTGGAAGTGATATCACCATTATAACCTTCCTTTAAGTTGACACCAACTTCTCTTGCAACTTCATACTTCATGTTGTCAAAAGCTCCACTGCTTCTTCCACCACTTCTGTTGTTAGCCATAATAAATCACCTCCTTAGTGATTATTATGGCACATAAAGTCCAAAATATAATAAGTAAAAAATGGATTTTTAGCTAAAGAACTAAGAGAAAAAAAGATAAAAAATATGTAGACTATTGTTGAAATATGTGATAGAATCATTTCCGGATAAAAAAACTTTTAAATTAGTCCAGAGAGGCTAGTAAGGGTATATATGGGAAAAGTGTATTTTTATGGATAGAGACCCTACCTTACTGCGCCTAGTCAGTAAGGTTTTTTTATTTGCATAAATCAATTTTCGTATGTTGGATAGGATTAGAACTATCATATTAAATTATACGAGTTGATTACAAAATTTTTGGAGGGGATTTATACAATGAAAAACGAAAGACCGGTAATACAAGTTGATCAAAAAGTTCCTTTTTTAAAGGCAATACCTCTCAGCTTACAGCACCTTTTCGCAATGTTCGGGGCATCTGTATTAGTACCGTTTTTATTTAACGGTTATGCAAAAAGCGATTTTCTGAAAAACGTTCTTCACACGACAATTGACAAGCTGACGCCGGATCAATTGGTTCAGTACAACCATGTTCAGGTTATAGACCCGGCGCTTGTACTTTTACTTAACGGTATTGGAACATTGATTTATCTACTGCTTTGCAAAGGAAAAGCTCCTGCATTTCTTGGCTCAAGCTTCGCATTCCTTTCACCTACAGCTTCAATAATTGCAAGTTCAACAAGCTATAACGATAACTTTTCAAAGGCACTAGGCGGGTATATAGTGTGCGGTTTGATATTTGCGATAGTAGCTTTGATAATAGGAAAAGTCGGTACAAGCTGGCTCGATATAGTTCTTCCACCTGCAGCAATGGGCCCTATAGTTGCACTTATAGGACTTGAACTTTCTGGCAGTGCTGCTAACATGGCTGGTCTGCTGCCAAATGACAAAGGTGCTTTTGACACAAAAGCCATAATTATATCTCTGGTAACTCTTGCAATAGTCATAATAGGAAACCTTTGCTTTAGAGGCTTTCTTTCGGTAATACCTGTACTGGTTGCCGTGGTTG
The DNA here is from genome assembly GCA_023412275.1 of Bacillota bacterium. Classification (GTDB taxonomy): domain Bacteria; phylum Bacillota; class Clostridia; order Acetivibrionales; family DSM-1351; genus Ruminiclostridium. Next base: position 19,722 of record JAEYNY010000199.1, on the reverse strand, counting down.
CCGGCTACGGTCTGGCAGCTGTAATGGGCTACGTCGATACCAGTTCAGTAACATCAGCACATTGGTTCAGTGTACCAACCTTTGTAATGCCTTCATTCAGCTTTAATGCCATGTTAATAATGGCACCTGCTGCACTGGTTGTTTTATCAGAACATATAGGACACCTTTTTGTAACCAGCAACATTGTTGGTAGAGACTTAACAAAGGACCCAGGTCTACACAGGTCATTACTAGGAGACGGATTGTCAACAATTCTTTCCGGATTTTGCGGTTCATGCCCAACAACAACCTATGGTGAGAACATGGGAGTAATGGCGATAACACGAGTTTACAGTGTTTGGGTTATCGGAGGAGCAGGCGTTATCTCAATAATAATCGCTTTCATAGGAAAGCTTTCCGGAATCATATCAAGTATTCCGCAGCCTGTAATGGGAGGAATTAGTCTGCTGTTGTTTGGTGTAATTGCTGCTTCCGGTATCAGAATGATAGTTGAAGCAAAAATAGACTACAGCAAATCAAAGAACCTTATACTTACTGCAGTAGTATTTGTAATCGGTATCAGTGGAGTAGCAATAAAGCTTCCCGGAAATGTAGAGCTAAAGGGAATGGTTCTTGCTACTTTGGTAGGAATAGTAATAAGCACATTATTCTATATCCTTGAAAAGTTAAAGCTAACAAATGACTAATATAAAAAGCCTAATATAAAAAAGCTTGTTCAGATTGATAAATTCAATCTGAACAAGCTTTTTTGTTTTAACTAAAATCGTTATATAATCAGGAACTTTTTCGTGATTGAAGCCTTAATGTAAGGAATTTCTTCCTGCGTCTCAGTTCAGATGGATATATAAAAACATCATTTTTAATAAGTCCTAGAACATGGTTGACAATCTTTTCTGCCGAAGCATGGTCAAAATAAATCCTTTGAGCTTGCTTTATTTCATTAAGTTCCTTGGCATTATCAGCCAGTAAACCGGATACCACAGCAGCCAAAGATGATAAATCGTCACAGTATATACCAAGTTTATTATTAACTGCAAAATCAGGATTTTCCTGTTCCTGTCCCGGTAAAGCACCTGTTATTATAAGTGGCACATTGCAAGCAACCGCTTCCATCATAACATTCGGACTGCCTCTGGTAAACGCGATATCTGATTTCAACATAAAATCCTGAATATTGGTTACGTAGCCTTGTACTTCAACTCTTCCAGGAAATTGCTGAGAAAGAGTCTTTTCCAGTTTTTCCTTCATGGATTCATTTCGGCCTGCAATAATGCGTACATTACAGTTGAAATTATCCAGAAGAATTCGGGCAACATTATTCATATCACCGGAACCTTCTCCACCGCTCATAATAAGACACTCCAATGGTCTGTCCAAAGTATAGTCATTATGTTCAATATTATCAGAAATATGCTGTGTGAATCTGGACCTGACAGGGAAACCTATGACCTCTAATTTGTGTGCAGGAACACCGAAACCCATACATCTTTGCTTTGCTTCTTCAGTAGGACATATTATGCAATCGGCCCTTGAATCGGCCCACATGGGTGATATACTTACCAAATCCGCTACAAAGGTGGCAAAAGGTATATTGATTTTATACTCTTTAAGTATGTTTATAATAGGTGTATTAAAAACAGGATGTACACTTAAAATCAAATCAGGTTTTAGTTTCCTTAATAACTTTATAAAATTCTCCCTAATTGTTAGCTCTGTAAACTCATGAATAAAGGTCGGATTTCGTTTGGAAATCTTCCATGCAAGCTTCCATATTTCTTTTGCATTTCTGGTTACCATACCATAGGACTTACCTACCTTTATCCACATATTGCCGCCAAGTTCGAATCCATCTATTATATTTAAGCAGACATCTTCATGCATGCAAAATTGCTCCTGTAAAGCTTCGCTGATACTTTTATGACCGTGTCCCGTATAATCAGAAGATATTATTACAACATTTTTCATGCTTTTTCATTGCCTCCAATAAAGATTATGTATCATTTACCAAACTAATTATATAATATTACAATCTTTTAGTAAATTGATAGGTATTTTCAACTCTTTTTATTGTACGTTAATAAAAAATAAAAGTTTGATTTATTTTCATATAATTAATATATCCAAACGTTATAATCGCATTACACTTTTCATATATTTATAACGCTTAATATTTGTCCGCTTAATAAAATTCCGGGGATGTGAGGCTTTTGAAAAAAACTGCTAAAATAGTTTTAACAGTTATAATTATTTTATCAAACCTGATATGTAGTAATATGGTAAAAGCAGATGATACAAATGATGATGGACCCATCTCAAAAGACATACTTAAAAATGAGAGCTGGGAGGTTGCCGGAAATCAGTTGCCAAGAGTTTCTGCGGGTGCTGCAATTGTAATGGATGCACAAAGCGGAAGAATTTTATATGAGAAAAATGCATTCAAAAGAAATTCTATTGCAAGTACAACGAAAATAATGACTGCAATAGTCGCAATTGAAAATGGAAGTGATGATGAGGATGTTGTTGTCAGCAAAAAGGCAGCATCTATCGGAGGGTCAAGAGTAAATCTTAAAGAGGGAAAAACATACAAACTGGGGAACCTTCTTAATGCAATGATGCTCAGATCGGGGAACGATGCGGCTATTGCAATAGCAGAGCATGTGGGAGGTTCTGTTGAAGCATTTGCTGAAATGATGAATAGAAAAGCCGCTGAAATAGGAGCGACCAATACCAACTTTGTAACACCTCATGGATTGGATGATCCCCAGCATTACTCAACTCCTTACGATCTTGCTTTAATTACCCAATATGCTTTAAAGAATGAGAAGTTTTGCAAAATAGTGAGCACAAAATCCTCCACCTTTGAAGGAAATCCTATTAATAATACAAACGAGATGCTAAGCTTATATCCGGGAGCAGACGGAGTAAAAACTGGATATACAGGTCAGGCAGGAAGATGCCTTGTAACCTCCGCCACACATAACGGGTGGAGAATTATATCAGTGGTGTTAAATTGCTCCACAAGGTCTGTCAGGGCTCAGAGTAGCAAGATATTGCTGGATTATGCATTTGGTAACTACAAAACATATGATTATTTGAAGCAGGGCCAGCAGATATCAGAAATCGGTATACATAAAGGCCTAAACAATGCAGTTGGAATATGTTCGGATAAAGATATTTCAATTCCTTTGAAGAAGGACGAAGCTGACAGGATTAAGGTTGAATATGATATTCCCAAAACACTGGAAGCACCAATACATAAGGGAAGCAAGATAGGTACCGTTAATTACGTACTGGACGGTAAAGTGTTGGCATCAGCTGAAGTAAAAGCTACTAACGATATTAGAAGAAAGGACTTCTATTACTATTTTGACCGGATATTTAAAACATGGGCAAGACTTGTACATCAACATTAAAGATGGGATAATAGTATAGTATTTTTTACTTTTACGTACGAAGAGGGAATTTTGATGAAAACACTGCTGGTAGGTATAAATTCAAAATATATTCACACCTGTCTTGCAATATGGTATCTCAAAGCAAGCATACATGGAATTGACAATATAACTGTCCGGGAATTTACTATAAATGATTTACAGGATAATGTTCTTTCGGAAATTTACAGGGAGAAGCCCGGCATTATAGCATTTTCATGTTATATATGGAATATTGGGCTTGTTCTTTCAATATCAAAAGAGCTTAAAAAGCTGTTGCCGGAATGTCGTATAATTCTGGGGGGGCCTGAGGTTTCTTATGATTCTGAGCATATCATGTTGGCGAATGAGGACATAGATTTTATAATATCCGGCGAGGGAGAGGACGTATTACCGGTTTTGGTAAATGACTTGTATACCGGTACCGAGCAGTATAAAACATTACAGGGAATAGCTTACAGAAGCAGCGGCTCTGTAATGTGCAATAAAGGCTTTAACCTGGTTAAAGAGCTTGATAAAATTCCTTCACCGTATAATTACGAATTAATGAAAACTACATTGAATAGAATTGTTTATTACGAATCCTCCAGAGGCTGCCCGTTTTCATGTTCCTATTGCATTTCATCCACTTTCAACGGGATAAGATTCTTTAGTATGGAACGTGTAAAAAGTGATATTTGTAGGATACTTGAGTATAAACCAAGACTAATAAAGTTTGTTGACAGGACATTTAACTGCCATAGGGAAAGGGCAAAAGAAATATTAAGATTATTAATATCCTTAAATTGTGAAACAGTTTTCCATTTTGAGGCTGCCGCAGACTTATTTGACAGTGAGATGCTGGATATACTCAGCAAAGCCCCGAAAGGCAGGATACAGCTTGAAATAGGAATTCAGACTATAAATACTCAAACCTTGAAGGAAATTGACAGAGTTACGGATATAGACGTGTTAACCGGGAATGTAAAAAAAATACTAAGCAAAGGAAATATTCATGTGCATCTTGACCTGATTGCAGGTTTGCCTTTTGAAGATTTTGAAAGTTTTAAAAAATCTTTTAACTATGTCTATAGCCTGAAACCTCAACAGCTTCAACTTGGCTTTTTGAAAATGCTGAAGGGATCAAAAATACGGGCAGAATCCCAAAAACACGGTTTCTATTTCAGGGACTATGCACCATATGAGATTTTGAAAAATCAGTATATTTCACATGACGAAATCCTTATTTTAAAAGACATAGAGGAGACTTTTGAGAGATATTACAATACCGGAAGGTTTGGCAATTCATTGAACTTTATTGAAGCGGATTGTTTTACTTTGGATTCGTTTATTATGTATGAAAAGTTGGCCCATTACTGCAGGGAAAACGGATATCTGGACAGACCCGTATCTTATAGGGAAAACATAAAGATTCTGTACAGTTTCTATAGAGAGATTTGCAAAGATAGTACAGACTTTGAAAAGTTCAGGCAATACATGATACTTGATTTTCTCAGCACAGACAGTTCAGGTGCAATTCCGGATTGCATAAAAAGTGAAGATGATTCTCTGCCTCCCGGTGATATTCATTCTATGCTTAGAAATGAAGAGTTTATTGATATATATCTTTCTCAATACAAAGGTACACAGGCGAAAAATATTTTAAAAAGAGTATTCTTTGTTAAGTTAAATTTATTATTTTCATCTGATGAAGTGCTTTTGTTGGACTATTCATCAAAAGATGAAGTTTCAGGGAAGTACCGGATTGTTTCAGTAAAAATATAAATATCAAATAAGTTTGAGAACCCCGATGTTGAGGAAACCGACATTCGGGGTTCCTTTTTTTTCTTTTATAACTGACAAACAGAAAAGTGTGTATTTAATAATATTTTTAAAATGACCACATATATTTTAAAATGAGAAATGTTTTATAAAATTACTAAAAACCACCACGGCATAAAAGGGAGGGGCTTAAATGACCAAACCGGAATTTGATTTTAGGGAACTGATTAAGAGAGACAGAGAGGAACATATACGCAAACAATTTGATGGAACATTCCTGGATTATTTGCAAATAGTTAAATCCAATCCGGAGATTGCCATGCTGTCTCATCAAAGATTGTATGAGCTTATCAGCTGCAAGGGAGTTGAAGCTGTAAAAACCGAGGAAAATCCAAGGCTAAGAAGAATTTACGGAAACGATATAATTAAAAAATACACATTCTTTGAAGACGATTTTTTTGGAATTGATAAAACAATAATGAAAATTGTAAGGTATTTCCACTCTGCTGCCATGGCAGGAGAAGAGGCCAGACAAGTTTTGTATCTTGTGGGTCCGGTTGGAGCAGGTAAATCATCACTAATGGAAGCGCTGAAAAAGGCCTTGGAAGCTGCTCCTCCAATATATTCGCTAAAGGACTGCCCAATGAGAGAAGAACCACTACATTTAATTCCAAAACATCTTCGAAAAGATTTTGAGGAAAAATTAAATGTAAAAATTGAAGGGGATTTGTGTCCTGTTTGCAGGTATCGTTTAAAGAATGAGTATAACGGGGAATATGAAAAGTTTCCGGTTGAATCAACAGGCTTTTCCATAAGGTCAAGAAAGGGCGTAGGCGTAGTGCCACCGGTAGACCCTAACAACCAGGATACCTCAATATTAACTGGAAGCGTTGATATATCAAAAATAGACCTTTATTCAGAGGACGACCCAAGGGTACTATCTTTAAATGGTGCTTTTAATGCTGGAAACAGAGGTATTGTGGAGTTTATAGAAGTATTCAAAAATGAAACGGAATACCTTCACACCATGATAACAGCAACTCAGGAAAAATCTATTCCATCGCCGGGAAAGGGTGCAATGATATACTTCGATGGAGTAATATTGGCTCATTCCAATGAAGCAGAATGGAACAAATTCAAGTCAGATCATACAAACGAGGCAATTCTTGACAGAATTGTAAGAATCGAGGTACCCTACTGCCTTGAACTAAACGAGGAAATAAAAATATATAAAAAAATGCTATCAAAGAGCAAATTCAAGGCGCACATAGCACCTCATACCATAGAAATTGCGTCTATGTTTGCAATACTGACCAGATTAAGCCCATCCAATAAGGTAGACCCCCTTACCAAGCTTAAAATCTATAACGGAGAGGAAATTCTGGAAAAGGGAATGACTCGTAAAATAGATATATTTGAGCTTCGTGAGGAAGCACCCAGAGAGGGCATGACGGGTATTTCAACAAGATTTATAATGAAAGCTCTTGATACTGCTTTGTCCGAATCGGAGAATGATTGTATAAATCCAATTGCGGTTATGGAAGCTTTGATAAAATCAGTAAAGGAACTTGGAATTGGAGATGACGAAAAAGAACGTTATTTAAGGCTTATATATGATTCTGTAAAGAAGGAATACAATAAAATTCTTGAAAAAGAAGTTACAAAGGCGTTTATCCATGGTTACAGAGAACAGGCTGAGAGTCTTTTCAACAATTACCTTGATCACGCTGAGGCCTTTGTCAACAAGACCAAGATAAAAGATAAGAACACTGGTGAGGAACTGGAGCCCGATGAAAAATTTATGCGTTCTATTGAAGAACAAATAGGTATCTCGGATACTGCGGTAAAGGGGTTCAGATCCGATGTAACAGCATATATGTTCTTTGTTATTAGAAATGGGGGAAGCCTGGATTATACAAGTTATGAGCCTTTGAAGGATGCAATAGAGAAAAAGCTGACTGCATCCGTAAGAGATTTAAGCAGAATTATAACACAAGCAAAAGTAAGGGATAAGGAACAGACACAGAAATACAACACAATGGTAGAAGAAATGAAGAAGAACGGCTACTGTGACCACTGCTGCAACGTCATATTGAAATATGCTGCAAACAATCTGTGGAAGGATTAATTGGAGGGTCAAGTATGGCTATTTTCAGAGACTGCAGTAACATCGGCAAAGACAGGTCAGCCGAAGATAGAAGGAGACATAGGGAGCTTGTTGAGGAATCCATAAAGAAGAATCTGGGTAGTATTATTGCAGAAGAGAGCATAATAGGCAAAAGCAAGGATAAGAAGATCAAGATTCCCATAAAAGGAATAAAGGAATTCCAGTTTATATATGGCAAATCCAAACCCGGAGTAGGTGCAGGTGACGGTAATGAAAAAAGAGGCGATAAATTTGCGGGAGAGGCACAGGAAGGAAAGGGTAAGGGCGGTGCCGGAAACCAGGAGGGGGAAGAGGTTTATGAAACAGAGATAACTATTGAGGAGGTTATAAAATACCTTTTCGATGACATGAATCTTCCTGATATTGATAAAAAGCAGCTATCCCAGTTGGAGGAAAAAAGCTACAGAAAACTTGGTTATCAGCACAAAGGTATTCCTCCGAGACTTGCAAAAAAACGCTCCGTAATTGAAAAAATAAAGCGCAAACAAGCCTCCAAGAGATCTGAAGATGAAGAGGAAACGACATATGATAAAGGGGATAGGGAAGAAAGGTTCCCATTTATAGAGGAAGATTTAAGGTATTACAGAATAAAAGAGGATAACAAAAGGGATTATAATGCAGTTGTGCTATGCATTATGGATGTTTCAGGTTCAATGGATCAAACAAAAAAATATCTGGCAAGAAGCTTTTATTTCCTTTTGTATCAATTCTTACGATTAAAATATGCCAACGTGGATGTTGTTTTTATAGCTCACACAACAGTTGCAAAGGAAGTAAACGAAAGAGAGTTTTTCCACCGGGGTGAATCCGGTGGAACCTACATCAGCAGCGGGTATGATAAAGCATTGGAAATTATTGCAGAAAGATACAGTCCTACAAATTGGAACATCTATGCTTTCCACTGTAGTGATGGAGATAACTGGTCTGAAGACAATAAAAGAGCTGTAGATAGTGCTAACAAGCTTTGTGAGGTATGCAATCTGTTCGGCTATGGAGAAATAGTACCCGGCTATTATAATGTAGGCAGTACCATAAAAAACGAATTTCAGACAAAGATTAAAAGTAAGAACTTTGCAGCTATTAATATCAACAAAAAAGAGGATGTCCTTCCGGCTCTTAAAAAGCTCCTTGATAAAGCAAGCGACAGGGACGAGAAGGCGGTCTCGAATTAGATTAAATATTATATGAATCAGGAGGAATAAAAAGCTGATGGCGGATTTTAGTTTAAAGGAGCTGGAATACTGGAACGAACGTATAGAAAAAATAGCGGCGGATAGTGGCCTGAACTTCTATAATCAGGAATTTGAAATAATAAACTATGAAGATATGATAGGCTATGAATCATACGTAGGAATGCCATCCCACTATCCCCACTGGAGTTATGGAAAATCCTTCGAGAGGATTAAAACACTACATAAATACAATCTTACAGGGCTTCCGTATGAAATGGTTATAAACTCCAACCCGTGTATTGCCTACCTGATGAAAGATAATTCACTTCTTGTTCAGATACTAACAATAGCACATGTATATGCACATAATGATTTTTTCAAAAATAACAGGCTTTTTAATAAAGGAACCAAGGCTGAGTATGCAGTAGAAACCTTTAAAAACCATGCTAACCGGATACGTGATTATATCTCTGACCCTAGCATTGGTTATGCGAAAGTCGAGAAGATACTTAATGCAGCACATGCCGTAAAACTTCAAACGGAAAGGATAATTGACTTCCGTAATAATAAAAAGGAAAAAGAGGAGTCAAGATCCGCTCTGACAGAACATAAAACGGATTTTCCAAACCTTGACAGATACTCCAGAAATGAAATGAAGGATGAGACTGAGGAAGACAGTCAAGAAATAAAAATACCGGAGGAGCCTCAGGAGGACATACTTAGCTTTATTGGAGAATATGGTCGTTTGCAGGACTGGGAAAAGGATATACTTTCTATTGTAAGAGAAGAAGCCCGGTACTTTATACCACAGATTGAAACAAAAATAATGAATGAGGGCTGGGCAAGTTTCTGGCATTATACCATATTAAACAAGCTTGAACTTCCTCAGAATATGCATTTTGAATTCTTAAGAAAACACAATGAGGTAATCAGGCCTCTAAAATCAAGTATAAATCCATATTTCATTGGGTTTAAAATCATTGAGAACCTATATAATACACAGGGTAAAGATAAGATATTTGAGGTAAGGGAAACCGAGAGAGATCAATCTTTTATCAGAAGATACCTGACCCAGGAATTATGCGGTGAAATGAATCTCTTTGAATATATAGCCACGGGAAACGATTACATGATTTCAGAGGTTTCAGATGATGAGGGCTGGAAAAAAGTAAGAGACACATTGTGCAATACAGTGGGGATTGGGAGTATTCCAACAATAAGAGTAAACGAATGGAGCCCAAAGGAGAATACTTTATTCCTTGAACACGAATTCGACGGGCGTGAACTGGAATTGGGTTACGCTTATGAAACTCTTAAACATCTTGTGGATTTATGGAAAGGTAAAGTTGTACTGACTACACATCTGGAAGATAAGAAGAAAAATATAGCATGTGATGAAATGAAAAGAATATCCTTGTACACTTGAGCTAGAGCCACTTTTATGAAAATTGTTAGCACTCTTACTGATTGAGTGCTAAAAAATACTTGAAACTTTACACTATTCGAGTTATATTATTAATAGTGTAAAAAATGAAGTGGAGGTAATATTATGAAACACGAAAGCGGAAGTATTTCAATAAATACGGAAAACATATTCCCAATAATTAAAAAGTGGTTGTACTCTGAAAAGGACATATTTATAAGAGAACTTGTTTCAAATGCAAGTGATGCCATTAGCAAAATGAAAAAACTTGATGCTATGGGAGAGGCCGAACTGCCCGAAAATAATAAATTTGAAATAAAGGTCATTGTCAATAAAAATGATAAGACCATAAAAGTAATAGATAACGGATTGGGAATGACAGAGGAAGAAGTAAAAAAATATATAAATCAGATTGCTTTTTCAGGAGCAGTCGATTTTCTTGAAAAATACAAGGACAAGTCAGACGACGGACAGATTATAGGTCACTTCGGTCTTGGATTTTATTCGGCATTTATGGTATCACAACGCGTCCAGATTGACACACTTTCATATCAGAAAGATGCTACTGCTGTAAGATGGGTAAGTGATGGAGGAACAGAATTTGAAATGTCAGATTCCGACAGGAATGAAAGAGGAACAACAATAACTCTTTATCTTTCTGATGACAGTCTGGAATTTACAGAAGAATACACAATGAGAACTACTCTTGAGAAATATTTTGCCTTCCTGCCATATGAACTTTATATTGAGGATACTGCGAAGGTAGAAGAAAAGAAAGAAGAAGCAAAAGAAGGCGAAGAAAAGGTAGATGCAGAGCCTAAAAAGCCCGAGCCTTTAAACGATACACAGCCTCTTTGGCTGAAAAATCCAAAGGACTGCACAGACGAAGAGTACAAGCAGTTCTATTCAAAAGTGTTCCATGACTTTAATGAACCGCTTTTCTGGATACATTTAAATATGGATTATCCGTTCAACCTGAAAGGTATACTTTATTTCCCTAAGCTCAAACACGAATTTGAGACTAACGAAGGGCAGATAAAGCTTTACTACAATCAGGTATTTGTTGCGGACAATATAAAAGAAGTAATTCCTGAATTCCTTTTGTTATTAAAAGGCGTATTGGATTGTCCGGATTTGCCGTTGAATGTTTCAAGAAGTTTCTTGCAAAACGACGGTTATGTAAACAAGATTTCCACTCATATAACAAAGAAGGTTGCAGACAAGCTTACATCCATATTTGAGAACGATCGTGATAACTATAATAAATACTGGGATGACATAAATCCATTCGTTAAATATGGCTGTTTACGTGAAGAAAAATTCTATGACAGAGTTAAGGATGTCCTTATTTTCAAGTCAACAAAGGGCGGATACACTACTCTCAAGGAATATCTTGAAAACAATAAGGACAAGCATGAAAACAAAGTATTCTACGTTTCAGATGAAAATCAACAGGCTCAATATATCAAGCTATTTAATGAAAACGGAATGGAAGCGGTAATACTTACAAACATGATTGATAATCACTTTATGTCTCTCCTTGAAAGTAAAGGTGCTGGCTTGCAGTTTAACAGAATAGATGCTGATATTTCCGCAAGCATGAAGCAGGAGAATACAGGTATTGCTGAAGCTGATGTAAGCTACCTGGAAAATTTATTTAAGGAAACAGTAAATGATGAAAAACTTAAAATACAGGTTGAATCCTTGAAAAATGAAACTATACCGGCTGTAGTACTGCTGTCAGAGCAATCTAGAAGAATGCAGGAAATGAGCAAGATGTTCGGGGGAATGGATATGGGTCATATGTTCCCAAAAGAACAGACACTTGTGTTGAATTCTTCAAATAAACTCGTAAAGGCATTGCTGGATTTCAAGGAAAAGGATGATAGAAAAGAAGATGTGAAGCTCGTTAGTGAACATATATATGATTTAGCTATGATGAGTCACCAGACTTTGGGGCCTGATGCAATGGCCAAATTTATACAAAGAAGTAATGAAATATTGATGAAAGTTCTTTAATATAAATAAAGCAAACAGAAAACCGGATGGCATTAAAGTGCCATCCGGTTTTTGAATATGATAAAAGAATTTTAGTATTTTAACTTTTTAACAAATTCAGCTAAAAATTTTGTAATATTTTGGCGAAAAATGTTTAAATCAGTACTTCTATATGATATAGTTTAATTAAAATTAAAGATTTTAATTAAACTTTTGGGAGTCGATTATATGCTAAAGAATTTGAGTATTAGTAAGAAGTCTGATTTATTAAATTTAGTGATCATATGGACTGCAATTGTACCTATTATTCTGACTGCACTTTTGGCAGGGAGTGATATTGCTGTAACGATTGTCCCGCCGGTTGTACTAGGTATTGTGGTAAGCGTAGTATATTTTGTTCGTATTAGCAGCAATATTAAGGCCTTTATTTATGCGATAATTATACTGATTATTGCTATAGTAGGGTTTATATTTACAGCAAATGATATAAGTAACCATTACATATTATTTGCATCAATTACTATGATAACAATTTATTTTAATAAAAGGTTAGTATTTATATTTGGTGTCTTAATAAATATATTACTTATTTCATTTTATGTTATTTTTCCAGAGGCGATCATAGGTAAAGAAGGCTTTTGGACAAATTTTGTATATGAGATGATCTTCATAAATTGTTCTTTAGTATGCCTCTATTGCTTGACAAAGTGGGGTAATGAGCTTGTAGTGGAATCAAAGTCAAAAGAGGCGGAAACTGAAATCCTGTTTAGTAAACTAAGGAATACAATGGATAAGGTGGAAAATAGTACAAATTTCCTTAATAAAAATATTAATTCGGTTAATGAAAGTATAAAATCTTCTGAGACTGCTAGCAGTAATATTACAAAAGCTATGCACGAAATGGCAAGTGCTACACAACAGCAGGCAACCAGTATACATAATATAAACCTTTTGATGAATGACACAGTTAATGATGTAAAAAACACAAAAAGTATTTCAGAGAGCATATTCAATGATTCTCAAAATATGACTCAAGAGGTTCAAAATGGTATCACAAAAGTAGGGCAAATGGAAAATCAGATAAAAACAATAGAACAAGCTGTCAGCATATCACATAATACAGTAATTGATTTACAGACAAAAATGAACAGAATAACTGATTTTCTTGAAAATATAAATCAAATAGCTGAACAGACTAATTTGTTAGCATTAAATGCATCAATTGAAGCAGCAAGGGCAGGAGAACATGGAAAAGGATTTGCTGTGGTAGCTGATGAGGTAAGAAAACTGGCAGAGGGAAGTACAAAGATAGTAAAAGATATTAACGTAGTTATTCAGGATATTTCATTACAAACTGAAACTGCAGTAGAGTCATCTGTTAACGGATATAATGCTGTAAAAGAGGGAGAAAAGCTGACTAATGATGTCTCTTCCTACTTTACTGAGTTTAAAAAGGTGTTTAACAGAACTAATCAATCCTTAGTGGATGAAGCAAAAATGATTGAAAAAATATCAGATAGTTTTATTCATATAAAGGAACAGGTAGAAAATGTAGCATGTATTTCGGAAGAAAATACAGCTTCAACTCAGGAAGTTGTTTCCACTGTACAGAGGGAAAACAGTGATATAGTCAAGATAGGTCAATCTATAAAGGATATAAATATTCTTAGTAATGAACTAAGCTCAATGGTTCAGAATTTATAAATGGTTATTTTAATATCGGTTATTAAATAGAAATACCACTCTGGCTAACAATGCAATTCTTAGTCGGAGTGGTATTTTGAATTACTTTATTTATTATCTTTATCGGTCTGTCTTATTTCAACACGTCTAATCTTACCGCTGATTGTTTTTGGAAGCTCATTTACAAACTCAATGATTCTTGGGTATTTGTATGGTGCCGTAACCCTCTTTACATGATCCTGAAGCTCCTTAACCAGTTCGTCACTTGGAGAATAGTTCTTAGCAAGTATAACGGTAGCTTTTACAATCTGACCTCTGATAGGATCAGGAACAGCAGTTATTGCACATTCCAGAACAGCAGGATGTTCAAGCAAAGCACTTTCAACCTCAAAAGGTCCGATTCTGTAACCTGAGCTTTTAATTACATCATCAGCTCTTCCTACAAACCATAAATAGCCGTCTTCATCACGCCAAGCCATATCACCTGTATAATAAATACCATCATGCCATACACTCTTTGTAAGGGCTTCATCTCTGTAGTAACCACCAAACATACCGGCAGGTTTCCTTTTAGTAGTCCTAACCACAATCTGGCCTTCTTCACCGTCCTGACATGAATTTCCGTTGTCATCAAGAAGATCAATATCATATCCCGGAGATGGTTTACCCATTGACCCCGGCTTTGGCTCCATCCATGGAAACGTACCTACAGTGACAGTCAGTTCTGTCTGACCGAAGGCTTCCATTAGCTTTATGCCGGTAGCCTTGTAAAATTGGCTGTATACCTCCGGATTGAGAGGTTCCCCTGCTACAGTGCAGTATTTCAGACTGCTTAAATCAAACTTTGTGAGATCTTCTTTAATAAAAAATCTGTAAATTGTAGGAGGCGCACAAAAAGAAGTAACATGGTGCTTTGAAATAACCTCAAGAAGTTCCTTTGGAACAAACTTTTCAAAGTCATATACAAACACGGCACATCCTGATAACCATTGGCCATAAATTTTGCCCCATACAGCTTTAGCCCAGCCTGTATCAGCTACTGTCAGATGAAGACCGCCTTCAGAAACATTCTGCCAGTACCTGGCTGTAAGGATATGTCCCAAAGGATATTCGTAATCATGCTGAACCATCTTTGGCATACCTGTAGTACCTGAAGTAAAATACAGTAAGGATATGTCGCTGTTGTGAGATCCTAAATCTCCCATAGGCCTTTGGAATTCACTGGAAGCCTCTTCAATGCCGGTTGAAAAATCCAACCAACCGTCTTTGGTACCATTAATCAACGCCTTATATTTTACGCTTGGTGTTTTGATTGCGGAATCTTCTATATGCTTTACTACCTCTGGTTCGTTAACACAAACGATCATTTTTATATCTGCTGCATTAGCCCTATAAACTATATCCTTTGAAGTGAGCAGATGGGTTGCCGGAATTGTAACGGCACCCAGCTTGTGCAAAGCCAGAATACAGAACCAGAACTCATAGCGTCTTTTTAATATGAGCATTACAGGGTCGCCCCTTTTAATACCCAATGACTTAAAAAAGTTAGCTGTCTTATCGCTATACTCTTTTAACTGACCGAAGGTGAATGTTTCTTCGGCTCCCGATTTATCACACCATACTATTGCCACCTTATCTGGTGTTGTCCTTGCATATTCATCAACAACGTCATATGCAAAATTAAAGTTCTCAGGTATATTTATTTTAAAATTCTCGTAAAAATCCTCATATGATGTAAAGTCTACCCGAGATAAGTATTTTTCCAACATTACTTAATCCCCCTGATACCTAAAGAATAATTGCCAGAAATCTGGCCTTTTTACCATTCATAGCTTTCATCCCGTGACTTGCTGAAGAATCGAAATAAACTGAGTCACCTTCATTCATAACAAGCTCACGTCCATTAATTATTATTTTAAGAGTTCCTTCTATAATATAATTAAATTCCTGTCCTTTATGGGAATTAAAGTGGACAGGTGAATCGGAAGTCTCCGGCTCAACTGTTACAATAAACGGCTCAGCCTTTTTACCCACAAAATTGTAAGCAAGGCTGTGATATTTATAATGTTCGCGTCTCTCAACACTTACACCTTTTCCATCCCGAACAAGCTGATAAGTATGAAGTTTTGGAGCATCACCCGTAATTATTGCTGAAAGTTCAACGCTAAACTTATTTGCTATTTGATAAAGAAAACTTACCGGAATATCGGTTTCACCGCTTTCGTATGACCTATAAGCTTCTTCAGAAATTTTAAGCTCTGATGCAAGTGCTTCAACAGTAATTTCAGATATTTCTCTTAACTCTTTTATTCGTGAAGCAATTAATCTGATTTGTTCAGACATATAATCACCTTCCCATGTTTTATGTAGTTAAATAAATAGTCTTACAACAAAATAATATCATAAAAACAGTGAATAGTTGCAAAAAAAACTGGAAGATATGTACTAAATTCAATACATCGATCATTAATCATTAAGCTATGTTAGCACATTTGATTTGGTAAATATATACCGTAAAAAACCTTTCGGTTATAAATTTTTAATGTTTTCTGCTTTTTTTCATACAAACTTCCATCAAAGTTGAAAATAGTAAAAGTATCTTTAATAATATGGAATTTATTCAAATAATATGTTACTATGAATTTATGTTTTATTTTATCTATAAACTTACTGGGGGCGAAAAACATGTCTATAGGCAAAAAGATTCTGTGTATTGTAATCGGTTGCATAATTATTGTCGGTGGTGGGACAGTCTTATATAGTATTTATGATTTTCCTGTTTATATAATTGCGGCAATATTCTGTATATTTGCTGTTGGGGTAGGATTTTGGCTTACTTTTTCTCTTACCATGCCTATCAAAGTGCTTTCACGGGTTGTTGAACGAACTGCGAATTTCGATTTATCACATGACAAAACATATAATCAGATAAAAGGCAGAAAAGACGAAATAGGTTTTCTTGCAAGAAACCTTTCGACTATGAGAGGTTCGTTGAGAGAAATACTTGGACTCATGGCTAATGCATCTGAAAAAGTTATTGAAAATTCACAGCAAGTAGAAAGAATGACCGAAAACTTAAAAGAAAAAGCAGATGATACATTAGCAACTACAGAGCACATATCAGCATCAATGCAGGAATCAGCCGCTACATCACATCAGATTAATTTCAGTACTCAGGAAATAAAGAAAAATATTAACCTTATTGCCCAGAACTCAGAGGAAGGGGCACAAACAGCAAATGAAGTCAGTATTAAGGCAAGTGAAATAAAGGAAAGTGCAGTATTATCGGCAGAGAACGCAAATAATGTATACCTTGAAGTTAAACAGCAGCTTCAGGGAGCAATTGATAAGGCTGGAGAAGTTTCGCACATTGATCAGCTTGCTCAGGCAATACTTCAGATTACGGAACAGACAAATCTGCTTTCACTTAATGCGGCTATAGAAGCAGCAAGAGCGGGTGAAGCTGGAAAAGGTTTTGCTGTAGTTGCAGATGAGATAAGAAAGCTTGCAGATCAGTCTTCAAAAACCGCAGCCGATATTAAGAATATAGTAAAGACCGTAAATGAATCAGTAGGCGCATTGACTGACAGTGCAGGAGTACTTCTGGAATTCGTAGACAAGGAAGTATTAAACGACTATAAGAAGCTTATTGAAACAGGCGAGCAGTACTACAACGATTCGGCACAGTTCAGCAAGATAATGAATGAATTTAATGACTCCGCAAAGGTTATGAACAATTCCATTACAAACATTGTTACTGCATTGGAACAGGTTACTTCCAGTGTAAACGAAAGTGCAGAAGGAGTTGAAGTTATTACCGTTAAAACAGCTGAGGTTGTTGAACACTTTGCAAATGTCAAAGTTTCTACTCAGGATAATCTGGTTGCTTCCAAGAAGCTAAAGGATCAGGTATCAAAGTTCACATTATAAAAGAAAATAAAATTAAAAGCCGCATCTGATAAAGGTTACCATAATACTATTGTCAGTGCGGCTTTTTTGGGAAATATTACTCTACGAAACCGCAGTAAATAGCCTTAAAAAAAACTAGCTGACTATTTTGTAAAATGATAGTATAATAATATAGAGGTTCCCTTACTTAGAATTTAATACCCCTTATAAATAAATAAAAGTAGGTGCTAATGTGGAAAGAGAATATGTTAAAGTAAGTAAAGACATTATGGATAGTATTTTGGCTGATGATGTTTATACCCATGGAGGGAATATGATAGTTCCGTCGGATACATTGATATCGGAACATATTATTAAAAAGCTAAAAGCCTTTAGAGTTGAAAGAGTAACAATATACAGGTCTCATTCTATTCTTGGCAACGAATATCTCTCAGATATGAGTATTAGCGACAGCCAGAAACAATATATTGAGGATGTTAATGCTACCAAGGCAATATTGCGTAACCTGGCA
This sequence comes from Bacillota bacterium, assembly GCA_023412275.1. GTDB lineage: Bacteria > Bacillota > Clostridia > Acetivibrionales > DSM-1351 > Ruminiclostridium. The sequence goes on along the minus strand of JAEYNY010000199.1, from coordinate 1,667 downwards.
ATAGGTAAAGAACTGGATATTGATAATGTAAAAACCATTACAGATAATATCTATGAGAGACTAGGCGACGTAAATTCAATAATTGAATGTATTAATTCAATTAAAGTAGCAGATCAATATACATATTCACATTCTGTAAATGTTGCATTTTATGCAATGCTTTTGGGTAAGTGGATGAACCTTAGCCAATTGCAAATTAAGGATCTTGCCATGGCAGGACTTTTGCATGATATAGGCAAATCCAAAATTTCCACTGAAATTATAAATAAAAAGGGACCACTTAACGAGAGCGAGTTTGAGATTATAAAAAGACATCCCATTTACGGGTATGATATTATTAAAAACATTCCTCAAATTTCAATGGAAATAAAAAGAGCAGTTATTTTGCATCACGAAAAGGAAAATGGTACAGGCTATCCATTTGCTATTCAAGGCAATAAAAAGAATCTGTATGCAAAGATAATTACTGCTGCAGATATATTTGATGCAATAACGTCCGAAAGGGTTTACAAAGAAAAGCAGACACCATTCTCGGCATTTAAGGAGATGGAGAAAATAGGATACGATATTGTTGACCCTATGGTAATGGGTATAATGTTTGATAATATGCCAAGGTATTATATCGGGTCAAAGGTAAAGCTTGACAACGGCGAAATTGGGGAAGTAGTTTATGTTCCAAGTTCTTGTGCCTATGCTCCCGTTGTAAAAATAAAGGAAGATTTTGTTGACTTTGCAAAAGAAAAAGAAGCACTTATAAGTGAACTGCTATAGTTTTATATCAATTCACTTATAAAAGTTTTCACTGCTTTAGATAACACCACGTTTTTCATGGTGACAACCCCTATACTTCTTTGAGGTAGGGGTTCTTTTGATATAATTTGGAATAGTTCACCCGATTTTATTGCATCCACAGCGCTTTCCTTTAGTACACAGGCGATTCCTGTGCCTATTTTAGCGAATTCAACAAGAAGGTCAAGACTTTCCAATTCAATTTCGGGAGAACATGTAAGGCCTTGACTTTGGAAGAAACGGTCAACAGATTTTCTGGTTGAACTGTCTGACTGCAACAATACAAGAGGATATTTGTTTAATTCTTGCAAGGATATCTCCCTTTCCTTTAGTTCTTTAAACTTATCTGATGCTACAAAAATATCCTGAACAGAAATAAAAGGGGCAGCATCAAACATATCCTGGTTGACCGGCAGGGTAGAAATAGCAATATCTATAAGGCCTCCTTTTAAAACGTCCAGTAGTTGTGGGGTAGTTCTGTTTATAACCTTAACCATAATATTCGGGTACATTTGTCCGAATTTTTTTATATACGGCATTATGAAATATTTACATATTGAATCGCTTACTCCTATTCGGATTTCACCGGCAGTGAGGCCTTCAAATTCCTGTAGCTTTTCCTCGGCAGTTTTCAAAAAATTATAGGCCTGAGAAACATAACTGAAAAGTAGCTCACCTTCATTTGTAAGACGAATGTTTCTTGACTTTCTGTGAAATAAGGTTACACCTAGCTGCTTCTCAAGACTCTTAATAGACTGGCTTACAGCCGACTGTGTTATAAAAAGTTTACGTGCCGCCTCTGAAAAGCTTTTATTTTCAGCACACTGATAAAATATTTTATATAACTCAAAGTTAATATCCATAAGTACTCCTAATAC
>JAEYNY010000196.1 GCA_023412275.1 Bacillota bacterium | reverse complement strand
AGGTAAAGTAGATATATTTATATCATTTGAAGACCGCTCAGATAATTCCAGAAGTGTTACACTTGATGAGCCACTGGCAAGTGCTTACATACAGGCAGTTGAAAAGCTCAAGGAGAAATATAGCTTGAAGGATGACTTGAGTGTGTCACTTATTTCACGTTTTCCGGATGTTTTACGAATAGAGAAAAATGAAGATGATGAAGAACATTTATGGTCTGTTCTTAAAAATGCGTTGGACTTGGCAATAGCTTCGCTTCTCCAAATGAGAGAAAAAGAGGGTAATGAACTAAGAAACAGCCTACTGCAGAAAGCTGATTATATGGAAACCATTATATCAGATATTTCGCAAAGAAGCCCTCAGGTTGTAACTGAATACAAGCAAAAGTTGGAATACAGGATAAAAGAATTGCTGAATCAGCAAACTGTAGATGAAAACAGAATTGCAATGGAAGTTGCAATATTTGCTGATAGGTGCGGAATAGATGAAGATTTGGTAAGACTGGGAAGTCACTTAACACAGTTAAGAGATATATTAAATATAAAGAAACAGCCTATTGGAAGAAAGCTTGACTTTTTGGTTCAGGAAATAAACAGGGAAATAAACACAATCGGCTCAAAATCAAATGACATAATTATTACAAAGAACGTTCTTGAATTAAAGAGTGAAGCAGAAAAAATAAGAGAACAAATTCAGAATATGGAATAGATATCAGGAGGATTGTATGAAGCTTATAAATATTGGCTTTGGGAATATTGTTTCCGCTAACAGACTCGTGGCAATTGTAAGTCCGGAGTCGGCACCGATTAAAAGAATTATTCAGGAAGCAAGAGACAGAGGTATGTTGATTGACGCAACATACGGAAGAAGAACAAGAGCAGTAATAATTACAGACAGCGACCATATAATTTTATCAGCGGTACAGCCTGAAACCGTAGCTCACAGATTAAATACCAAGGACAACGATGACAATGAAACTGATGACGATTCAGTTACTGAGTAGGAGGAAATCATGCAACAAAAAGGCCTATTAGTTGTAGTGTCCGGACCTTCAGGAACAGGAAAGGGTACTGTATGCAAAAAGTTGTTGTCTCAAAGGGATAATGTAAGGTATTCTGTTTCAGCTACTACGAGAAAACCACGTGAAGGTGAAATCGAGGGCCAGAGTTATTTCTTTGTTTCAGAAAGCAAATTTTTGGATATGATAAAGAATGATGCCCTCATTGAGTGGGATAAATACTGTGACAATTACTATGGTACACCAAAGTCATATGTGGATTCTTGCATGGAAAACGGTATGGACATAATATTGGAAATAACCGTTGAAGGGGCTCTTGAAATAAAGCAAAAGTACCCTGATTCCGTACTTATATTTATACTGCCGCCATCCTTTGATGAATTAAGAAGGAGAATAGAGTGCAGAGCTACAGAGTGTACTGATGTTATAGAAAAAAGATTGCAAAAGGCTGCCAACGAAATTAAATATGTATCAAAATATGACTATTTAATTTTGAATGACAGCGTTGATGAAGCAGTTTTAAATATAGAAAAAGTTTTAGATAGTGAGCGGTTAAAGCCGTCCAGAAATACTGAAATGATAGAAAGTTTATTCAAGTAATACGGGAGGTATTATATAATGATTTATCCTTCAATCAATGAATTGATGAAAAAAGTAGACAGCAGGTACACATTAGCAGTTGAGGCTGCAAAAAGAGCAAGACAATTAGTTGACGGGGCAAACAAAATGACTAAGTTTAACTCCGATAAAGAAGTTACTATTGCTATACATGAGATAGCAGAGGATAAAATAACTTATGTTAGAACAAAGAGCGGGATAAAATAGGGGGCGTTGTAAAGTGGCAGCTGAAAAGACAATGGAAAAAATAGTTGCATTAGCTAAAAACAGAGGGTTTGTTTACCCTGGTTCCGATATATACGGAGGATTGGCAAATGCATGGGACTACGGTCCTCTTGGCGTAGAGCTTAAAAATAACGTAAAAAAAGCCTGGTGGCGTAAATTTATACAGGAAAGTCCATACAATGTAGGAGTTGACTGTGCAATACTTATGAACCCTCAGGTGTGGGTGGCTTCAGGTCACGTAGGCGGTTTCAGTGATCCTTTGATAGACTGTAAGGATTGTAAAACACGTCATAGAGCAGATAAGCTTATTGAAGACTGGAACGCTGAAAACAATATTGAATTCAGAGTTGATGGTCTGAAAAATGAAGAATTAATGCAATACATAAAGGATAAAGGTGTAAAATGTCCTGGATGTGGATCTGCAAACTTCACTGAAATCAGAAAGTTCAACCTTATGTTCAAGACTTTTCAAGGAGTTACTGAAGATTCAAAGGCTGAAATATTTTTGAGACCGGAAACTGCACAAGGTATTTTTGTTAATTTCAAGAATGTACAGCGTACAACCAGAAAGAAAATACCTTTTGGTATCGGACAGATAGGTAAGTCTTTTAGAAATGAAATAACACCCGGTAATTTTACATTCAGAACCAGAGAATTTGAACAGATGGAACTTGAATTCTTCTGTGAACCCGGCAAAGACCTTGAGTGGTTTAAATACTGGAAGGATTTTTGTTATAACTGGCTCCTAAGCCTGAATATGACAAAGGAAAACCTGAAGCTTCGTGACCACGAAAAGGAAGAACTTTCACATTACAGCAATGCAACTACTGATATTGAGTTCCTTTTCCCATTTGGTTGGGGAGAGCTTTGGGGAATTGCAGACAGAACTGACTTTGACTTAAAACAACACATGACTCATGCAAAAGATGACTTGTCATACTTT
>JAEYNY010000165.1 GCA_023412275.1 Bacillota bacterium | reverse complement strand
GTGTAATTCAGATTGTTTGCGGAGCTCCTAATGTAGCAGAAGGAATTCTGGTACCTTTGGTAAAAATCGGAGGTTCTGTAAATAAAATACCAAAGATAGGAAAAGCAAAGCTTGTGGGAGTTGAAAGCTTTGGTATGTTGTGTTCTGCTTCAGAGTTGGGAATTAGTGATGATCACAGTGGACTTCTTGTTCTGGAGGGTGATTATGCACCGGGTACTGACATAAAATCAATAATTGATATTGATGATGTAATAGTTGAGATAGACAACAAATCCCTTACTAACAGGCCTGACCTGTGGGGACACTATGGAATTGCCCGTGAAATTGCAGCTATTTACGGCAGAGAGTTAAAACCTATGAACCTTGATAGTCTGGCAGGTTCAGAGGATAAGTCCAAACTTGACATAACTGTGGAAGATACAGAGAAATGCCTCAGATATTCAGGACTAAAAATAGATGGTGTTAAGAAACTGGAAACTCCTCTGAATATGAAGGTAAGGCTTTTCTACTGCGGAATGAGATCAATATCTCCGTTAGTAGATTTAACTAACTACCTTATGCTTGAAATGGGACAGCCTATGCATGCTTTTGACAGCAGACAGGTGGAAAGCGGAATAGTTGTTCGCTCCACAAAAGAAACTACACCTTTTACAACTCTGGACGGCGTTGAAAGAAAACTCCCAGAGGATGTACTGCTTATATGTACAAAGGAGCGTCCTGTTGCAATAGCAGGTATAATGGGTGGTGAAAATTCAGAGGTGCTGGAAGATACCACTTCAATATTACTGGAGTCTGCTACTTTTGAGGGTTCATCAACCAGAAAGAGCTCAACAAAAATAGGGCTTCGTACAGAAGCAAGCGCAAGGTACGAAAAAATGCTTGACCCCAATATGACAGTTGAGGCAATACAAAGGTTTGTAAAACTACTTCGTGATATGCAGCCCGACATACAGTTTGCATCAGCTTTAACAGATGTTTATTGTAATAAGCTTGAACCAATTGATATAGAAATAACCAAACCGTATATTGACAAATATATCGGAAACACCCTGACTACCGAAAAAATGGTTGAGATACTCCGAGCTTTGGAATTCAAGGTTGACGTGGACGGAGATACTTTTAGAATAAAAGTTCCTACCTTCAGAGCAACAAAGGATATAACTATGAAGGTAGATATAATAGAAGAAATAACAAGAGTTTTCGGTTATGACAACATTCAGCCTCAGACTCTTGATATTGCTTTAAAACCGCTGCAATATAATGAAGAAAGACTTCTTGATCATAAAATAAAGGAACTGCTTTCCGAAAGATTCGGTGCTTCCGAGGTTAACAGTTATATTTGGTATGACAATACTTTCAATTCAAGAGCAGGTATTGAAACAAATGCACAGGTAAAGGTTCTGAACCCTCAGGCTCATGATTCCAATACCTTGAGAGACAGTATGGTTCCGGGTATGCTTTCATTTGCTGAAAAAAATGAAAAGACCTATGATGATTTTTCATTGTTTGAAATCGGAAGTGTATTTAAGGCTGCAACCTCAAAGGAAAAGTGCGAACAACATAAAAATATATGCGTTTTGGTTGCAAGTAAGATTAAAAGTGAAGACGAGCTTTTCTATGAATTGAAAGGAATGCTCTCCTTTGTTGCAAAAACTGTAAAAAATATTGATCTTGAATTTACAGCAAGTACAAGCGGACATAACTGGGTTCATCCTATGAAATCAGTTGATGTGAGTTTTAACGGAAATATGATGGGATACATTTCGGTAGTTCACCCCATGATTAAGAAAAATATAGGTAAAAAACTGAACATTGCAGTGTTTGAGATAAACAGGGATGTTCTTCAGAGTATTGAACAGCAACTGGTTAAATACAAGGAACCATCCAAATATCCGGAAGTTCTTCTTGACTATAGCTTCCTGGTTGACAACAGTGTAACATTTGACAAGCTTATGCAGGATATCAGAGGATTCAAGTCAAAGGTATTAAACGGTTTTGAGTTCGTTACAATATACAATGGAAAAGGCTTGCCGGAAGGAAAGAAGAGTATGACTTTCAGATTTGTAATCGGTTCCGCTGAAAAAACCCTTTCCAGTGAGGATATAAACGAATTTGCAAACAGCCTGCTGAATTATATGGCAGGAGTTGGTTACACCCTCAGATAAGGATGAAGTAGTTACCGATATCAATTGAGAAAAATAAAGCACATTAGCGAAAAACCCTATTAACATTGGGCTTAGCTAATGTGCTGTTTTTTTATTTGCACATTTATTATTGATTTTTCAACTGATTTTCATATGATTCAATCATTCTCTTAACCATTTGTCCACCAATAGGGCCACCTTCAGAGCCATTCTGTTTTGCTGTCAGATCTCCCTTGTAGTGGTCGTTGTTCTCTTTGGTAAATTGAGTCCTGCCAATTTCAGCAGCACACTCCATCTTGAATCTGGTAAGAGCTTCTCTGCTGTCTTCCACAAGTGGTGTTTTAGGTCTCGACATAATAATTCTCCTTTTTGTTCATATTATTAACGGAAACATTCCGTTTAAATGTATTTTTATCAATTTCAACAATTTTGTTACATGTAAATATTACTCGAATTGGTTCAAAGAATATTTTTCATCACAAAAAAAGGAAATATAACTTTTATTTGCTAGTACCAAATGTTATACTAGTAAAGATAAAATTCTTTAGCAAAAAGAGCAATTTAGGAGGATACTTATGGAAAGAGTAACATTTGACAGCTCCAAAGCTTCCGGCTTTGTAAGCGATTATGAGATTAACTATTTCGAAGGCTTCATAGAACAGGCACACAAAATGCTTCATGAAAAAAATGGTCCTGGCAATGATTTCTTGGGATGGGTTGATTTACCGTTAAATTACGATAAAGATGAATTTGCACGTATAAAAAAGTCAGCTGAGAAAATCAAGTCCGATTCTGATGTTCTGATAGTTATAGGAATCGGAGGTTCATACCTTGGTGCAAGAGCAGCAATTGAAATGCTTTCACATTCATTTTACAATATGTTGCCAAAGGACAAGAGAAAAACCCCTGAAATATACTTCGTAGGAAACAACATTAGTTCAACTTATCTTTCTGACCTTTTGGAATTAATAGAAGGTAAAGAAGTATCAGTTAACGTTATATCAAAATCAGGTACAACTACTGAACCTGCAGTGGCTTTCAGAATATTCAAGGAATACATGGAAAACAAGTATGGCAGGCAGGAAGCTCAGAAAAGAATATATGCTACTACAGACAAAGCTAGGGGAGCTTTAAAGAAACTTGCTGATGAAGAAGGATACGAATCCTTTGTTATTGCTGATGATATAGGTGGCAGATTTTCAGTTCTGACAGCTGTTGGACTTCTGCCGATTGCTGTTTGCGGTGCAGACATTGATATGATTATGAAGGGAGCTCTTGACGCATACAATCAGTACAAGGACTTTGATTTTAAAAACAATGACTGCTACAGATATGCAGCTGCAAGAAATGTACTTTATAACAAGAATAAAACTATTGAAATTATGGTTAACTATGAGCCATCACTTCACTTCTTTACAGAATGGTGGAAACAACTTTATGGAGAAAGTGAAGGAAAGGATCAGAAGGGAATTTTCCCTGCAGGGGTTGATTTTACAACTGACCTCCACTCCATGGGACAGTATGTACAGGATGGTTTGAGAAACCTCTTTGAAACTGTTATAAATGTTGGTAAGGCTAAGAAAAGCATAACTATAAAGGAAGATAAGGACAATATTGACGGTCTTAATTTCCTTGCAGGAAAAGAAATGGCTTTCGTTAACAATAAGGCATTTGAAGGAACACTCCTTGCACATACAGATGGCGGAGTACCTAATCTTATTGTTAATGTTCCAGAACTTAATGAGTATTACTTCGGTAACCTTGTATACTTCTTTGAAAAGGCCTGCGGAATAAGCGGATATCTTCTTGCTGTAAATCCGTTTAACCAGCCCGGTGTTGAGGCCTACAAGAAAAATATGTTCGCACTCCTTGGTAAACCGGGGTATGAGGAACAGAAAAAAGAATTAGAAGCAAGACTTGGTAAGTAAATTATACAAATTTTTATTCAAAATTAAAAATAAACATATGACCTTTGAAAAGTCATATGTTTATTTTTTTCGTTAAGTATCCAAAGTATATTCACATTGCATTAAGCTAAGTATATAATTTAAGCAATAATAGGACATTAAGGAGATTACAATGGATAAATCAATAAAGCTAAAAGTATCAGAAAATAAAAAAGTAAAAGGTGCACTATCAGATTTTACAATATCGTACTCTTCCAAAAATCTGAATAACAAAAGTGCCAGTAAAAAAATAATATCAGCACTTAAAGGTAATGAAAATATAATTATTGAAATAGACAGTTCTCTGATGACTCTGGACGAGGAAAAAAAGAATTACTTACTTGGACGGCTGACAGATACTTTAGAGAAAATGAGCCTGAACTATATAATAAATAAGGTTCATTACGACAAAAAACGTTCATTCTTATCAGTTCCCATTGAAAGTAAAAAAGTTGAGGGTTTGAAAATATATGTTTTTGCCGACGATAATCTTTGGGAAAATGAAGAATTCACAGATGTGATTCCTGAGTACGGAGTAAGGTACTATATTTCAGGGGGATTCAGTGATTTGGAAACCTTTATAGGAGAGGACGAAGAAGAACGTATAAACAAGTGCAGCATGGCTATTTTTGATCATATAATGCTTGGAAGTATGGGAATAAATACTTCAAAAAGTTTGGCTGAATTAAAAAGTATGTTGGATAAAAACATGCTATAACAGGCTCATGATGGTTCTCATTGACTGTGTATAAAAAAACTGATATTGTTTACTTATATTATATATATTTAACAATTCGTAATAAAATTTGGAGGTTTACCATGAATTATGAAGCTGCATTGGAATATTTACATGGTACCCTGAAGTTTGGCAGTATATTCGGGCTTGACAGAATTACCAAACTTTTGGATTTGATGGGTAATCCCCATAAAAAACTAAAGTTCATCCATATTGCCGGAACAAATGGCAAGGGTTCTACTACAGCATTTATCAGCAACATTTTAATTGAATCGGGATACAAGACAGGAATGTTTACATCTCCCTATATCCAGAGATTTACAGAAAGAATTAAAGTTGACAACACTGAGATATCAAATAATGAGCTGGCTGAACGGGTTTTAAAAATAAAGATGAAAATAGAAGAAATGGTGAGTAGTGGATTTGAACATCCAACAGAATTTGAAATTATAACTGCTGCTGCCATGCAATATTTCTACATAAAAAACTGTGATTTTGTTACATTGGAAGTAGGCCTCGGGGGTATTGTAGATTCCACTAATGTAATAGATTTACCGGAAGTATCGGTTATTACCACAATAAGTATGGATCATACGGATAGATTGGGGGATACTCTCGGGGAGATTGCATCACATAAGGCTGGTATAATAAAACACAATGGAACGGTTGTACTTTATCCTCAGGAGCAAGAAGCTGAAGAAGTAATAAAAAGGGTTGCTAAAGAGAAAAACGCAAAAATACACAAAGTAGATTTTTCAACTATATCCGAAAAATCTTTCGGGTTAGACTGGCAGATGTTTGATTATAAAGACTATAAAAACATAAAAATCGGTTTATTGGGCGATCACCAAATGAGAAATGCGGCAGTTGCAATTGATACCTGCGAACTTTTGTGTAATAAAGGATTTGCTATTACACATAGGAATATATTAGATGGGTTGGAAAAGACTACGTGGCCCGGTAGACTAGAAATAATTAACAAAAACCCTTTAGTTATGATAGACGGGGCACATAATCTGGAGGGCGGTCAGGCTCTGAATTCCGCAATGGACAAGTATTTTATACAAAAGAAAAAGATTTTTATCGTAGGCTTTTTACGTGATAAGGATTTTATAGGAATAATGGATATGTTGAGCAGTAAAGCAGATACTATTATTACCGTCACTCCCAATAATGAGAGAGCTGTTCCATCCGCCGAACTGGCCGAAATTTTAAAGAAATACTCTCGTCCAATAATAGATGGAATGAGTATCGAGAATGGATTACAGATTGCAGTTGGCCTTGCGGATAAAGAAAGCGTTATCTGCGCTTTTGGTTCACTTTATATGATTGGAGAAATAAGAGGACATTATAAATAGAAAAATTAAAACACTTTGAAGGGAGCTTTTGTTATGGATTTAAAACAGGAAATCAGAAGTTTTACTCCTATCGACATAGAAAAACTATCCCAGGAAAAGAGCGTGTCCGAAAAGGTAATAGATTCTGTAAAAGGGTACAATAAAGCCATAGAAAATCTGCGTACCGGCAGTGAAGATATAGCTATGATTGAACTGAAGAAGGTAATATCAGTTAATCCGGATTTTTATGATGCAGTTAATTTACTTGGATTATGTTATGCGTATACGAACCAGTTAGATAAGGCACAAGAACTTTTTGGCAGAGTCGCAGACGCAGAGGGCAATTCAGTTAAAGCAGCAGAATATTTAAATTATATAGGCAGAGGAAGTACTCAAGGAAAGGGCAGTGGCAATACCAGAGCGGTAAAACCTGAAGTAAATCCACAGAAGCCTATTCCTCAAAAAAAATCTGAAAAAACAAAGAAGCCATCTAACGAAGAAGTACAAGCAGAATATTTATTAATCAAGAATTTAGGTTCACATTTAAAGAAACCTTCTGTTGCCGTAACCATAAACGTATTAAGTGTTATATGTCTTATAGCTGCAATAGCAGTTTTTATGGCAAATTTTAGAAATACCCACAGTAATGAAAGTGGGCCGGATACAACTGTAAATACTGAGTTAAATGAGAAATACGACAAGGTAGTGTCTCAAAATGAAAAACTCAAGAAAGATTTGGATGCAGCCAATTTAAAATTAAAGCAAATACAGGTGTCTTCACAGTTATCCCAAGTATCAGGATTATATGGACAATACAAATATCTTGAAGCTGCAGATAAACTTTTAGCAATACCGGCAAAGGACTTGTCAACAGATAATAAAAAGAAATATGATTCCTTAAAAGATAATGTACTGAAGAGCGCAGCAAACCAATTAACCGTAGAGGGAACGAGCCTTTTTAATAAGAAGAAATACAAAGATGCAATACAAAAGCTTGAAAAGGTATTTACCTACGGGGCAAAATGGTCTTTTGGAGACAAGGCTCTTTACGTACTGGGTAAAAGTTATGTGGCAAACAATGAGCCTCAAAAGGGAGCAGAAACATATAAAAAGCTTATTAAAGACTACCCCGATTCATCTTATGTGAAATATGCCAGAAGCAGGCTGGAGTCATTACAATAACATACGTATATTATAAGGCACTTTACACCACCACATGTAAAAGTGCTTTTTTTGTAACTGCAATTTGTACATGTAGTAAGGGGATGTACAATATACTAATTAACTTCCTGTCATAATATATATACTTTAGATAGTTTTTTATCGAGGGATATGTATATATGAATAAAAGAAGCCGAACAGTAAATATTGTACTCAGCGGAGGCGGGATAAAAGGCATAGCCTTTGCCGGAGCATATGAGGAAATTGAAAAAAAATATAAAAGAATAGGCAACGTTGCCGGTGTTTCAGCCGGTGCACTGGTAGGAGCACTTATTGGAGCCGGGTATACTTCCGGTGAATTAGGCAGGATTATGAAGGAGTTCGATTTTAGTTCGCTTTCAGACATGGATGAGATCCCAATGGATGTCTCCATTGCTAACAGCATGAGAAATATAGAGCAGGAAAAAAAGGTTCTTAATGAAAGTGATTTGGATGCATTACTTCACCGTCAGGATTACGCAGAGCTAAATCTTGTCAGAAAATCCAAGGAAGACTTTGTAGGTTCCAGAGGAAACTTTCTGGTAAATCTCATTGCATTCAGTAAAAAGAATGCATTTTTAAATGGTGAGCTATTGGAAAGTTGGGTTGCTCAGCTCCTTGCCAACAAGGGAATACGTACCTTCAGTGATTTCCGGGGAGGAATAGCGGATAAGGTTAATCCAAGAGGGTACAAGGTGAGAATGACTGCGGTTGATGCCAATACCGGAAAAGTAATTGTTCTTCCCGATGATATGGCATTGTATAATATTGACCCTGATAAATTGGAGGTTGCAAAGGCGGTAAGGATGAGCACATGTGTTCCGTTTGTTTTCGACCCGGTTACAATCGATTATAAAGATGCAGGAAACAAACCTAAAACTCATTACATAATAGATGGAGGTGTTCTTGATAACTTTCCGGTTTGGCTCATTGACAGCACTGAAAACAATGTAATTATAGGACTTAAACTGGAAGGCAAGGAACCAAAGGGCATAAGTTCTGCAGAACATATATTAAAAAAACTACTCCATTCTTCCCATGATACGGGAGTTCCCAAAAACTCCTACAACATAGATAATATTGCTCATATAAATACCGGGGATATCTCTTTCCTGGATTTTGATATAACAGCCGAAGAATCACTTTATCTATATAATCAAGGGAAACTGGCTGTTCAGAAGCTTTTTGTAAGTATGCAGAAGAAAACCAGAGGATGGAGAATTTAGGGTAAATAGTTACAATTGTTATATTAATGTTAACTGCTTCGTTGCTTTTTTTCAATTTTTATTATATTATTAAATTTAATGAGACTAAGAAAGCTAAGGAACTAAAGAATAAAGAATATATCTCATAAATAATATATGGTTAGGTATTTGGCAGGAGGTAAAAATGTTATATCGAAGCACAAGAGGAAGTTGCAGAAGTGTGAGTGCAGCTGAAGCTATAAAGAGAGGTATCGCAGCAGACGGTGGTCTGTTTGTACCTGAAAAGACAGTTCAGTTTAGTCTTGAACAAATAGCTCTCATGAGTGAAATGAGTTATCAGGAAAGAGCCGTTAAGATACTGGAAGGTTATTTGGATGATTATACTTTCGAGGAACTTTCAGAGTGTGTAAACAAGGCTTATACTGCAGAAAAATTTGAAAGTAATGATATTGCTCCTTTGCATAAGCTTTATGATTCGGTAAATATACTGGAACTGTGGCATGGGCCTACAAGTGCATTCAAAGATATGGCTCTGCAAATACTTCCGCATTTTCTTGTTAAAGCACTTAAGAAAACCGGGGAAAAAGAAGAGATAGTTATTCTTGTAGCAACATCAGGAGATACAGGTAAAGCTGCTCTTGAAGGATTCAAGGATGTAAAAGGTACAAAGATTATAGTATTTTTCCCAAGTGAAGGTGTCAGCCAGGTGCAGAAAATGCAGATGGTTACCCAGGAGGGTGGCAATGTCAACGCTATAGCTGTAAACGGCAATTTTGATGATGCTCAGAATGGTGTTAAAAGAATATTCGGTGATGAAGATGTATCGGTATTAATGGAAGAAAACGGATACAAGTTTTCTTCTGCAAATTCTATAAACTGGGGCAGACTGGTTCCACAGATCGTTTATTATTTTTCAGCATATGCTGATATGATAAAGAACGGTGAAATTAAAGTAGGGGAAAAGATTAATTTTGTTGTTCCTACAGGTAATTTTGGTAATATTCTGGCTGCATATTATGCTATGCAGATGGGCTTGCCAATTAACAAGCTTATTTGTGCGTCAAATGACAATAATGTGCTGACAGATTTTATTAATACAGGCGAATACAATAAAAACAGAGAATTCAAAAAGACTTTATCTCCATCAATGGATATTCTCATTTCAAGCAACCTTGAACGCCTTTTATATCTTATTACCGGTGATAATGCCGAAAAGGTTTGTGAATGGATGAACAAGCTTAAAAATGAAGGTTCATATACTGTAGACCAGGATACTAAAAAGAAAATCCAGAATATATTCTGGGCAGGTTACTCAAATGACAGTGATACTTTAAAAACCATTGAAAGTGTTTATCAGGAGACAGGGTACGTGGTTGACACACATACTGCGGTTGCAGTAGATGTATATGACAAATATGTTATTTCCACAAGTGATGTTACAAAAGCGGTTATAGTTTCTACAGCCAGTCCTTTTAAGTTTAACGAGAGTGTTGTAAAAGCAATTGCTGGAGAAGAGACCATCAAAGGAAAGACTGAGTTTGAGCTGCTCTCTGTACTGTCTGAAAAGTCAGGTCTTAGAATTCCTGCTCCATTAAAGGAATTGGATAAAAAGCCTGTTCTTCACAAGGGTTTTTGCGAGCCAATAAACATGATTGATAAGGTTAAGGATGCATTAAATATTCAAGAAAATATCAAAACAGAAAAATAAATGTAAATATAAAAAAAGGCACTGATCTTGTATGATTAGTGCTTTTTTAGTTGCATAAAAAGAAAAAATATGCTAATATTACACCAAGGAAACACAATTGTACGTATCACACGGACAGGAGAAAATATGAAACAAGAATCTATATTTTTTTTAGTTGATTCATTTATTTTGCCTGACATATTTTCAAAGGTTATAGAAGTTAAGAAGATACTAAGTCTTGGTAAAATAAAAACTGTTAACGATGCCGTCAAAGAAGTAGGAATCAGCAGAAGCGCCTACTACAAATACAAAGATTATGTTTTCCCTTTTAATGAGACATCAAGGGGCAAGATTATAACGTTATTTTTCGTTGTAGAAGACTTTGCGGGTATTCTATCAAGTATTGTAAATAAAATTGCTTCAGTCAGTGCGAATATATTGACAATAAACCAGAACATACCTATAAATGGTTTGGCAGATGTGACAATTTCTATTGAAACTATGAATATGAAAATAGATATTCAAAACCTTTTGTCAGAGATTAACAAGGTTGAGGGTGTCAGAAAAAGTGAAATATTAGCCAGGTAATGTAACAAAATGTAATTTATCGCAGGAGGGTTTTTATGGTAAATGTGGCTATTCTAGGTTACGGAGTTGTTGGCTCCGGTGTTGCAGAGGTTATTAAGAAAAATAGTGAAAGTATAAGACAGCGTGCAGGAACAGACATAAAAGTAAAATGGATATTGGATATAAGAGATTTCCCGGATAGTCCGGATAAAGATGTTCTTACAAAAAATGCAGATGACGTATTCAACGACAGTGAAGTTAGTATTGTTGTAGAAACCATAGGAGGGGCACGGATTGCCCATGAATTTACAAAAAGAGCTCTTATGGCCGGAAAAAGTGTTGTAACTTCCAACAAGGAACTTGTTGCAACCCATGGACCGGAGTTGCTGCAAATGGCAAAGGACAATGGTGTTAACTATCTGTTTGAAGCCAGTGTGGGAGGCGGTATTCCTATAATACGTCCTTTGAACCAATGTCTGGCAGCAAATGAGATAAATGGTATAACTGGTATACTAAACGGTACTACAAACTATATACTGACCCAAATGAAAAAAGAAGGCAAAAGCTTTGAAGCTGCACTCAAGGAAGCACAACAGAACGGTTATGCGGAACAGAATCCAACAGCTGATGTTGAGGGACATGATGCCTGCAGAAAAATTGCTATTTTATCATCTATTGCGTATAACGAATTTGTTGATTGCGAAAACATATATACAGAAGGTATAACAAAGATAACTGTTGATGACATGAAATATGCAGATGCGATAGACGGAGTTATAAAACTGATTGCAGTTAGTAAAAAATCAAACGGTAAGATATTTGCACGTGTTTCACCTGCCATTGTTCCTAACGAACATCCTCTTTCTAATGTTGAAGATGTTTTTAATGCCATTGTTGTTAACGGTGATGCTGTAGGAGATGCAATGTTCTATGGAAGAGGAGCTGGAAAATTGCCTACTGCAAGTGCTGTAGTAGCCGATGTTATAGACATAGCAAAACATCCGGGTTTCGGAACAGCGGGTGTGTGGGTGAGGACACAGGAAAACAATATACTGCCCATCCAAGATAGCAATACAAAATATTTGGTTAGGGTAACTACAAAAAGCATAGCTGATGCAAAGAAGGATATTTTATCAGTATTCGGAGAAACTGAATTTGTAGAATTACATTCCAAAGCCAAGGACAATGAGTTTGCATTTATAAGCGGTAAAATAGCAGAAAGCGAATTCTCCACAAAGCTTAATAAGCTTGAAGCCGCTTCTGACATTACAGTATTAAACAAAATAAGGATTGAAGAATAAATGAGAATTACCACAAAAAAATTAGTACTTTGTGCATTAATGACAGCGATTGTTTTTTTAATTACCTTTACTCCGTTTTTGCAAATTCCAAGTCCAATGACTCAGGGCTATTATAATATAGGAGATGCGGCCATAATGATTGCTGCTATTCTTTTAGGAAGAAGGGTAGGATTCATTGCAGGCGGAATCGGCTCAGCACTGGCCGATATTGTGACAGGGTATTATATATATGCTCCGGCAACCTTGATAATAAAAGGTATTGAGGGATATATAATAGGAGCAATCGGCAGTAGAAAAAATGGTGTTCCATCTCGTCTGAGACAGGCAATAGCTGTTGTAGCCGGTGGATTGGAAATGGTTCTGGGATATTTTATATATCAGGCTACTGTTATGAGAATGATTAACCCGACTCTGGGGATGGCAAGCATTATTGCAGACCTTCCGGGAAACCTGATTCAGGGAGCCCTTAGTGCAGTTCTTGCATTGATTTTTCTTGCTGTGTTATTCAGGACTAAGGCGGTTAAAAATTTATTACGTTAAAAAAAAGAAAGCCGGAAGATTAATAAATCTCCGGCTTTTATGCTGTCCTTTAATTTTTTAACACGTCAGCATCAATTTCGCAGAGGTCTTTTGTAACCAATCTGACTGCAAAATCTGTGTTTTTAGCCAAAGTAGTTTTAGGAATACTGATTATCTGTACTCCTTTTCTGCACGGCGTACCGGTAACAATTATATTGTTTTCAAACAAATGTACCGAATCAACAGAGAAGTTCTTTATAAAGAAGCCAGCACTTTTTTTGTTTATGGAAGGACACTTTTCAAAAAAGCCCAGTTCTCCATACAAGTCGTTAAGCACATCAGTATCTGAAGGCAGTACAAAAATTTCTTTTATATTAAGATATATTTTTCTTGGTAAATAGCACCATTCAAGGTCGTAGTTTTTCTTCCAGTCAGGATGGTAAACCGGGCTTTTGTATTTCAAGTTATTGTAAAGAAATTTATGTCCTATAGGCTTGAAGCTGTTGAAGGCTTCCTCCAAATCTATGTTTGTATCAAGGACATCGGATGTCTGATACCCTCCATTTTGCTGAAAATAGATTTCCTGAGAGGAGTCTGAAATATAGTGTGTCAATTCCTGACGCAACCGAACATTCTGTTTATCCAAATCTGAATTATTTTTTGAATAAGTTAATACGGTATCATCGTCAATCCCGTAATCCTCAGTTGCCTTTCCACTATTGCCCAAAGATATATTTTGGTAATCAAGTTCATAGCCAGCCGGAGTGCAAAGCTGTACTATTATATTGTTATAATTTTCATAATTATTTATATCATCTTTTTTTATTGAAACTATCTGGACGCCCTTTTTTAAAGGCTTTCCAAAAAAAACAATTCTATTTTCACGCTTAACTGCATTTTCTAAATCATAATTGTAAATAAGGAAGTTTAGGTAGTTTTCGTTATCTATGGATATGTTAGGATAGAAACCCAATTCTCCTTCTATGTCTAAAATATTCGCGGAATTTCCGGTATAAGCAAACAAATTATGTCTTGCGTAGATTATTTTACGAGGGAGATACAGCCACCCACGATAATAAGCTTGTTTCCAAGAATTCACATATATTGGTCTTAAATAATCCTCGTCTGAGTAAATTGTAGTATAGGAAAGTGAATCTCCCGAATTCTGTATGTTTGCGGGTTTGACATCCACAGCTCCAACCGGATTTTTTGAAATACTTGTTTTTCTGAAATCATCTTCATACAGAATTTTACTATCCCCGGGAACAATCGAAGATAAAATTTCCTTCAACCGTTTATTTTCACTTTGAGAACCGGAATGATTCTGTGGCTTTGTGGTAATATCATTTATTGTAGATTTTGGAAATTCTAGTATTGTAATTAGGACGGCAGATAGTATAATAAATATTACAGATATAGCCAAAATTAGAAGCTTTTGTTTATTAGTTATCATAATAAGCCGATTCATATATTCCTCCTTATAATCTGGTAAATACGCTTGGCACAATATATAGTTATTCATTTGTCCGTGATTATAGAATTGGAACTATGTAGAATACGTAGCTTTTGTAGAACCTTGACTGATTTATAAAAAGCTGTTATTGTATCTTTATAATAAAATAATATTATGCAGAATTTTTTTTGCTTTATAATTGAGGAGTTTTAATTATGAATTCCAAATTGAGGGATGAACATACAGATAGTTTATTTGATGCAATTTTACTTTTAAAGAATAGGGAAGAATGTTATAATTTTTTTGAAGACCTTTGTACTATTGCAGAACTGAAAGCTTTGGCACAAAGACTTCAGGTAGCAAAAATGTTAAGAGAAAAGAGAACCTATACAGAAATTTGTGAGCAAACAGGAGCCAGTACGGCAACCATAAGCAGGGTAAACAGATGTCTTGTTTATGGTGCTGACGGGTATAATACCGTACTTGATAGATTGCAAGAGAAAGATGGGCAAATGAATGTTTAAGAAGCTTTTTTTAAGTATAATCATATTATCAGCATTAGCCTCTGAAAATGGGGTTTATAATGCTGCCGATTTATTTGACTTATACTTGGTAAATCTTACACATCTTGATATGATTCAGGAAAGCAGAAGTGCAGTTTCTGTTTTAGAATTGCAGAAAGAGGCCTCTTTAAGTAGAAAGGGAACACCTCTTTCATTTTTCAAGGCAATTTCCGCAGATGCTTTAAATAAGGAAATGCCAAATAATAATAGACATGGGGAACTTGCGTTGCTGATGTCTATTTCCATTGCCCTTCTGGGTCTTTTGGTATTAGTTTATTTTAATTCAAATATAAACAGATCTTTTTCTTCAAGAAGGCTTTTGTTTAGCCAATCTGATTCCTCACCGCCTGTTTGCTGCTAATTTATAAATTATCCCACAAATGATGGGTTATTTTCGTGCAGCTAGATTTATAAAAAATTTTCCCGTTGCGGGTCATGGAGGATTATGTTATGGTTAAAAATTTTATAGAAAAAATTATTGGGTCATATAGTGACAGAGAATTAAAGAGGATTTATCCGATTATTGATAAAATCGAGGCATGTGAGCCCGAGATAGAGAAATTAACAGATACAGAGCTTAAAGCTAAAACACCTGAATTTAAAGAACGCCTTGCCAATGGTGAGACTTTAGATGATATTTTACCGGAAGCATTTGCAGTTGTCCGTGAGGCTTCTAAAAGAGTATTGGGTATGAGACACTTCAGAGTTCAGCTCATAGGCGGTCTTGTATTACATCAGGGAAGAATTTCCGAAATGAAAACAGGTGAAGGTAAGACCCTTGTTGCAACATTACCTGTATATCTGAATGCTCTTTCAGGAAAGGGAGTTCATGTAGTAACCGTAAATGATTACCTTGCAAGACGTGACAGCGAGTGGATGGGAAAAATATATAACTTCCTGGGATTAACTGTAGGTCTTATAGTACATGACATGGAAAATGAGGATAGGCGTGCGGCATATAACTGTGACATAACTTACTGTACAAATAACGAACTTGGTTTTGATTATTTGAGAGATAACATGGTTATATACAAGGAAGACAGAGTACAGAGAGACCTAAACTATGCCATAGTGGATGAGGTTGACTCCATCCTCATAGATGAAGCCAGAACACCTCTTATAATTTCGGGTATGGGTGATAAGTCCACCGACTTGTACAAACAAGCCAATTCCTTTGCTTCAAAATTAAGGGCAAAAGTAATTACGCAAATGGATGACAAGGTTGATACCGATGAAGTATTTGACGAAGATTACATTGTCGATGAAAAGGCACACACAACGGTAATTACAGCAAATGGTATTAAAAAGGCTGAGCAGTATTTCGGAATAGAGAACTTATCCGACCCTGAAAATATGACAATTTCACACCATGTTAATCAGGCCTTAAAAGCACATGGTCTTATGAAAAGGGATAAGGACTACGTTGTTAATGACGGAGAGGTTATTATCGTTGATGAATTTACAGGTAGACTTATGTATGGAAGACGTTATAGTGACGGTCTCCATCAGGCAATAGAAGCAAAAGAAGGCGTAAAAGTAGAAAGAGAAAGTAAAACACTTGCAACCATTACATTCCAGAACTACTTCAGAATGTACAGCAAGCTGGCAGGTATGACAGGTACTGCTCAGACAGAAGAAGATGAATTTAACACAATATACAAATTGGATGTAATCATAATCCCTACAAACAGGGAAATGGCAAGAAAAGATCATCCTGATGTTGTTTATAAAAATGAAATTGGTAAATTCAATGCAGTTATAGAAGATGTAGTACAGTGCCATGAAAAAGGTCAACCGGTACTGATTGGTACAATATCAATTGAAAAATCAGAATTCCTAAGTACTATGCTGAAGAGAAGAGGTATTCCTCATCAGGTATTGAATGCAAAATACCATGACAAGGAAGCGGAGATTATTGCTCAGGCAGGTAAATTGGGAGCAGTAACCATTGCGACTAACATGGCAGGTAGAGGTACCGATATAGTACTTGGCGGTAATGCTGAATATATGTCAAAGCAGGAAATGCGTAAGATGGGCTATGATGAGGAACTTATAAATGCGTCAACCAGCTACAACGAAACAACTGACGAGCTAATTATTGAAGCAAGAGAGCAGTTCAGAAAACTAAATGATAAGTTTAAGGCTGTTATAAATAAAGAGAGAGAAAAAGTTGTTGAAGCTGGCGGATTGCATATAATAGGTACTGAGAGACATGAGTCCAGACGTATAGATAATCAGTTAAGAGGACGTGCAGGTCGTCAGGGAGATGCCGGTTCATCAAGATTTTTCATTTCACTGGAAGACGATTTAATGAGACTTTTCGGTTCAGAGAGATTAACCAATATAGTTAATGCACTCGGTCTTGAAGATGATCAACCTATAGAGCATAGAATGTTGTCAAACGCGATTGAAAATGCCCAAAAGAAGGTTGAAGGAAGAAACTTTGATGTACGTAAGAGAGTATTGCAATATGATGATGTAATGAACAAGCAGAGGGAAATCATATACGCTCAGAGAAAGACAGTATTAGATGGTGACAACCTTAAAGATTACTTTATAAAAATGTTTGAAAGCGTTATTGATGGCGTTATAGCAAACTACTGTTCCGAAAGCGAATACTCTGACAGTTGGGATTGGGCAAGTATTATAGCCTACCTTGAGAGTGTATTCATTCCGCAGGGTGCTTTGGTTTTGACTGACGAAGAAAAGGCTTCTATGGATAAGATAGACCTTAAAGAAAAACTCATGGAAATTGTTCAAAAGATATATGAGTTTAAGGAAATGGAAAATACTCCAGAGTTAATGAGAGAGTTGGAAAGAGTAGTACTCCTCAGGGTTGTTGATGAAAAGTGGATGGATCACATAGATGCAATGGATCAATTGAGATCAGGCATAGGTTTGAGAGCATATGGACAGAGAGACCCTGTTGTTGAATATAAGTTTGAAGGATTCCAGATGTTTGAAGAAATGATTAAGAGTATTCAGGAGGATTCTATCAGACTTCTGGTTAGAGCAAGAATTGACAGAGAACACGCTCCTCAACGTGAAAAGGTTGCAGAACCTGTTATAGCAAGTCATGGGGACGAACCTAAGAAACCTGTTGTAAACAAGGCAAAAGTCGGAAGAAATGATATGTGCCCATGCGGAAGTGGAAAGAAGTATAAATTCTGCTGCGGACAAGGTGAATAAAAAACACGTATAACAATATAAATAAAATAACTCAACTTCTTATTAGAAGTTGAGTTATTTTATTTTAAGCACTAATAGGGGTTAGGCGTAAAATGTAAATCAAAGGTTTTAGGAAACATTAGTCGTTGAAGAGCCATAACTTGTATAGTATTCCTTGAGATTATCATAGATAATACTGCATCTTCCTGTTTCCTTGGCCCGGGAGGCATATCTGCATCCCGTATAAGCATCTTTATTTACCAAGGCACAAATATGACAGGGGATTTCTCCATAGCATTTGCCTGTTAATATACCTTCAAGAGTTTCCAACTTGATAATACTACTTGACATATTCAGCGAAAGGAAATTCCGATAATAACGCTTAGGCTCCAAGACGTCAAAATTAAAACATGGGTTTTTAAAAAGCCAGGGTACCTGAAAGGCTTCTTCGCTATATGTTTTAACCAACTTTGAATATGAGTCGGGAATAATACATGGAACAAGAGAACTACTGGCTTCGTATTCCTTATGCGAACAAACGTATTTTTTTACGGTCTTGTTGTAGTGCAGGTTGCGGCAAAAAACACAGGACCTGAAGGATGAAATTCTATGTCTGTAATACAGATTTGAACCGAATAGTAGTTTATAGTTTATCATATAAATTAAATCCACGGACAATAGTCCTGCTTTTCTAAGTATCCCTGTAAAAGAATTTATTTTATCTTCTGTATATTCCACTTATTACCACCTCGCAGATACATTGTATCACTAAAATTCAATTAGGTCGCTATATTTCCCGAAACCCGTTTGTACCAAGCTGTTCAAAGGAATAATCAGACATTTTGCGACTGATTAAAACATAAAAATTGTTTTATCTATTGTGGTATAATTATTATAGTTAGTTTGAATAAAATGTTTTTATATATAGTTTGGAGAGAATAGAATGGGGAATTTTGTACACCTGCATGTACATACTGAATATAGTCTTCTTGACGGAGCAAATAGAATAAAAGACCTTATACAAAGGGTTAAAGAACTGGGCATGGACAGTGTAGCCATTACTGACCATGGTGTAATGTACGGAGTTGTAGAGTTTTATAAAGAAGCTGTAAAAAATGGAATTAAACCTATACTTGGTTGTGAGGTATACACTGCAAAAAGAAGCATGAAGGACAAGCAGCCGGGAATTGACTCTAATTATGGCCATCTTGTTTTACTAGCAAAAAATCAGATTGGGTACAAAAATCTTATGAAAATAGTCTCACTGGGGTTTACGGAAGGATATTATTACAAGCCCAGAGTAGACTATGAAACATTGGAGAAATACTCAGAAGGCATTATAGCTTTGAGTGCATGCTTATCAGGGGATATTCCGTCTGCAATACTAAATAACGATTATGAAAAAGCAGTGGAACTATCTAATAATTTAAATCGTATATTCGGACAGGGAAACTTTTACCTTGAGATTCAACATAATGGAATAAACGAACAAAATCTGGTTAACCAGCAGCTTATTAAGATGTCAGGGGAATTGGGAATACCTTTGGTTGCTACAAATGATGCACACTATTTGACAAAGGAAAATGCTAAATCTCATGAGATTCTTTTATGCATTCAGACGGGCAAAACAATAAACGATGATAACAGAATGCGGTTTAATACGGATGAGGTTTATGTAAAATCACCCGAGGAAATGTATGATAACTTTAAAAATGTTAAACAGGCTCTGGAAAATACGGCAAAAATTGCCGAAATGTGCCATGTTGAGTTAGAATTCGGAAAGCTTCACCTGCCTAGCTTTGACGTAGAGGAGGGGTATACCCCTTATGAATATTTGAGAGAACAGTGTTATAAAGGGCTCAAGTCAAGGTATGGTGAGCAGTGTTCTGAGGAAATAATTCAAAGACTTGAATATGAGCTTTCAGTTATTTCACAGATGGGCTATGTAGACTATTTTCTCATTGTGTGGGATTTTATAAGATATGCAAGAGATCAGGGTATAATGGTAGGGCCGGGAAGAGGTTCAGCAGCAGGAAGTATTGTATCCTATGCCCTTGGAATAACCAGTATTGACCCTCTCAAGTATAACCTTTTGTTTGAAAGGTTCTTAAATCCTGAGAGAATCAGCATGCCTGATATAGATATTGACTTCTGTTATGAGCGCAGACAGGAAGTAATTGATTATGTAATCAGAAAATATGGCAAGGACAGGGTTTCGCAAATAATTACCTTTGGAACCATGGCTGCAAGGGCGGTTATAAGAGATGTTGGGAGAGCGTTGGATATTCCTTACGGGGACGTTGATGCCATAGCAAAAATGATACCATTTCAAATCGGTATGAACATAGATAAGGCCTTGGAGTTGAATCAGGAACTTAAAAAAAGGTATGAAACAGATGAGGAGACTCAGGTGCTTATTGATACAGCAAGAACTCTTGAAGGTCTTCCGCGTCATGCATCAACACACGCTGCCGGAGTGGTTATCTCAAAGGAACCAATAGTAGAATATGTACCTCTCCAATTAAACGACAACAGTGTGACAACCCAGGTAACGGCAGTACCACTTGAAGAGCTGGGACTCCTCAAAATGGACTTTCTTGGACTAAGGACCCTTACTGTAATACGTGATGCAGTAGATTTGGTAGAACAAGGCCATGGAAGGAAAATAGACATTCAGCAAATCGATTATGATGACAAGCAAGTCTATAAAATGATAGGAGAGGGCAGAACAGCAGGTGTTTTTCAGCTGGAAAGTGCGGGAATGACTCAGTTTATGAAGGAACTTCAGCCAAACTCACTGGAAGATATCATAGCGGGTATTTCCCTCTATAGACCGGGCCCTATGGATCAGATACCAAGATACATCAGAAACAAAAATAACCCAAAAGAGATAAAGTATCATCATCCCATGCTTGAAAGTATTCTTGATGTTACGTACGGCTGTATGGTATATCAGGAGCAGGTAATGCAGATCGTAAGAGAACTGGGAGGCTACTCATTGGGCAGGTCTGACCTTGTGAGGCGTGCCATGTCCAAAAAGAAGATATCCGTAATGGAACAGGAGCGCAAGAACTTCATATACGGAATAACGGATGAGGAAGGCAACGAAATTGTAAAGGGCGCGGTAAAAAACGGTGTAGATGAGATTACAGCCAATAAGATATTTGATGAAATGATGGACTTTGCAAGCTACGCCTTTAACAAGTCTCATGCTGCTGCATATGCTGTTGTGGCATATCAGACCGCATGGCTTAAATACTATTATCCGGTAGAGTTTATGGCAGCTTCCATAAACAGCTTTTTGGGCAGCAGTGACAAAGTATCCCAGTACGTCAACGAGTGTAAAACCCTCAACATACAGGTGCTTCCTCCTGATATTAATGAAAGCAACGTAAAGTTTACAGTTGTAAATAAAAATATACGTTTCGGTTTGGCAGCAATTAAAAATGTAGGAGAAAATGCAATACGATCTGTTATTACTGAAAGACAACAGAACGGAGAATTTAAGTCTTTTCTGGATTTCTGTCAAAGAATAGAGGGCCGTGATATTAACAAAAGGTGTGTTGAAAGCCTTATTAAAAGCGGAGCCTTTGACTCCCTAAAAGTATTCAGATCAAAGCTGATGGCAGTATATGAGAGACTTCTGGATGGTATTTCACAGAACCGTAAAAAGAATATGGACGGTCAGCTGTCTATATTTGATATGATGAGTGAACCACAGGAGCTTTTGCAGGAGGATTTTCCGGACATAAAGGAATACCCGGCAAATGCACTTCTTTCAATGGAAAAGGAGATGCTGGGATTGTATGTCTCAGGCCATCCCTTAAGTCAATATCAGGATATATTGGAGCGAAATGTAAACTTGTATAGCAGTGAAATGTTTGTTGACGATGAAAATTCAAGTGATATGGAGATAAGCAGTAAAAAACTACAGGATTCCATGAGAGTAACTGTAGGCGGTATAGTAGTATCCAAAAAGACCAAGGCAACAAAAAATAACAACTTAATGGCTTTTGTGGGTCTTGAAGATTTGTTCGGTACTATGGAACTAATAGTTTTTCCTACAGTATACGAGAAATTCTCTCAGCTTTTACAGCAAGAAAGTATAATAATTGTAAACGGCAGACTGAGTATGAGAGAGGATGAACAGCCTAAAATAATTGCAGAGGAAGTCCTGCCTATAAAAGGTCTTCAGGAGAAGGGCTTGTATTTAACTTTGCCTGAGGAGCTTCCAAAGGAGGATGGTACAGCTTTGAGAGCACTATTAAGATATTTTTCGGGTGCTACTCCAACTTACGTTGCAAAAAAAAATCAAAATTTTTTCAAAAAACTTGACAGGCAATACTGGATAAATGTCAATAATATAATAATGGAAGAATTAGTAAGTAGGCTGGGCGAAGAAAATGTAGTATTAAAATAACGAATAAGTAGCCAAATATTGATTTTTTGTACAAAATAATATAATATAAGTGTCGAGGTGGTTATATATGGACAACCTGGAGGATAAGTTATCTGGTGAGTACGTTGCTATAAAGGCTGGGGAAAACGGGGTCACAATTATCGGGTTAACGCGTGGAAGGGATACAAAATTTCATCATACCGAGAAGTTGGATAAGGGCGAAGTTCTTTTGGCGCAATTTACGGAGAATACTTCTGCGATAAAAATAAGAGGCAAGGCCACTGTTTATTGCAGATATGGTACTATTCAAAGCGGTGAATAACAATTTGAAAGGTAGTGTAGATGATAATGTGGACAGTGGTATATATGGCCCAAAGCA
>JAEYNY010000096.1 GCA_023412275.1 Bacillota bacterium | reverse complement strand
AATTCTCGACCCTGACAAGTATATGGATTTCAGTTCATTACTAAGTTATCAATTCTATGAAAGATACCATAAATACCTGATTTAAACAGCTTAATGCAGTAAGTCATATAGCCATGCACCAACATTAGCATTAATATAAAGAAAACATAATGTTGGAGGTGTTAGAATGGTAAGTACAGTAAAATATCCTATAAAAGAAGTGAATATTAATACGATTCCAGAAAATAAAGTGTTGGGAATCGGAATATCTGAAAGCCAAAGGACTCTTTGCAAGCGTAGCTTGAAACAGTATGGACTCGTCATGCCCATTATTACCGTTGAGAAGCCTGATGGTAATCTTGTTACCTTAAGAGGCGAAAAGGAATTGTCGGTTTTAAAAGACATGAACGTGGAAAAAGCAGATGTTTTTATGACCAGCATCATAAATCCTGATGATATTGGAAAAGCAATTCTTTTGCTTTCTTCCTTGCACAAGGAGTTAAACAAAATATCAGAGGGCATGATTTTGCGTGAAATTCTTAAGTTCAAAAAATACAATCAAAAACAACTTGCTCAACAGCTGATGAGGTCTGAAGCCTGGATATCAAAAAGACTTTCAATAGCAGAGCGTTTGAATGAAAGAGTTGCTAATATGGTCTTGTCAAAAGAACTTTGTCCCTCTTCTGCTCAAGATATATCAAGGCTTCCAAAAGAAGAACAATTTGAATTTGCATCAAAAGTAATCTTTGAAGGCATTCCTAAATCTAATGTTGAGAAACTTGTCTGTGCCTATGGAAATAAGACTACATCTGACGCCTTGAAAGAAACAATCATTAATAGTCCTAATGAGGCAATGTGTTATATAAATAATGCTGAGTTTAAAAAAGTTTCAAAATCAGTAATTCAAGATAAGCACTTTGAGAACTCACAGAGGTTAGAAGCTTCGTTAAGGCTTATGGTTAAATTGATCGGAGAATTAGAAACAAATTTTGCAACTATAGATGCTGTAGTACTTGGAAATTATGCTTCTCTTATCACCGTTCTTGTATCTAATCTTGATAAGTTTCTGAAGTTAGTAAAAAATATAGCAATTTCCTCAGGGAAATCAGAAAAAACCGAACTTCAAATGGAGGTAGAATAAATGGCTGTTGTTGATACTGAAAAGTACCGTATGATCCGTAGACTATATACCGTAGAAGGCTTGAGTCAAAGACAAATTGCCAGACAGCTTAATGTATCCAGAGATACTGTCAAAAAATATTGTGAAGGAAAGGCTATTCCTGGAGAACGAAAAGAATATACTCCAGAAAAAGCCCCTTTGAGACTTATGCTGGAAGAGGAAATTTTAAAGATTATCAACGAAAACAAGAATGCACCCAAGAAACAAAGCCTTAACGCAAAGATAATATGGGAAAAACTTATTGATGCAGGTTACAAAATTGGTGAATCTACTATACGCAAATATGTGCAGGAATTAAGAATTGATAAACCTGAAATATTCATTCCCATTGAACATGAACCTGGTGAATCAATGGAATTTGATTGGGGAGATGCTTATGCCTATATCAATAAGGTTAAGACCAGAGTTTCTGTTTTTTGTGCAGTTCTTCCATATAGCTATGGGATTTTTTCAACTGTTTTCCCGGACAAAACGAGTTCCAGTTTTTTTATGGGGCATGTAATGGCTTTCGAATATTTTGGAGGAGTAGCTCTTCATTGTATTTATGACAACCTCAAAAGTGCGGTGCTTGAGGGCTCTGGTAAAGAAGCCGTAAAACAGGAAAAGTTTAAAAAACTTGAAGCCCATTACGCCTTTGAGGGAATATTTTGCAACGCATACAGCGGTTGGGAAAAAGGCTCGGTAGAAAATCTTGTTAGTATTGTCAGAAAGATAGCCTTTACACCAATGCCAAATGTTGAAAGTTATCAGGAACTTCAAGAACATGTCGCTCGAAAGTGCCTTCAATACTGCATGAATCACAGAATTAAGACCAGAACCAGAACAATAAAAGATATGCTTGATGAGGAACGAACATATCTTCTTCCGCTTCCTGCATATCCGCTTGATATTGCTGAAGAAGTAAAGGCCAATGTACATTCAGATCTTACTGTCAGAGTGGGTTCAACCAAATACTCTGTTCCACCCGAATATGTGGGGTTGTCTGTAACTGTCAAAATTTCACCCTTCAATGTTGATATATATCATATGGGAAAACTAATCTGGAAGCATAAAAAGGGCTTGTATCCTCAAGATCATCAATATGTAACCGAACACTATCTTGAAATACTCCAAAGAAAGCCAAGAGCTATTAAAAATGCAATTCCCATAAACAATGGTATAATGCCTCAAGAACTTAAAAACTTTTTAAAGCTTTGCAAAGACAGAGATAAAAATGTGCAACTTGTTAATATCCTTCTTCTGGCAAGAAAGCTTGATAATGACTTGCTACTGTGGGCGGTAAAACAAGCCAATTTAACAGGGGTGCCAAACTATGACAGGGTTTGTTTCTATGTTGAAATATCACAAAGAAAAGATGATTTGCCTAAAACAATAGAAACAGAATTCAATATAGACCATGCAAATTTAGAAGAATATGATCAATTAATAGAAAGGAAATCAAAAGTATGAAAATATCAATTCAAAACGAAAAAACCTTGACTGATAATATAGTTTCCATCTCAAAAGCTCTAAAGCTCAATGCTTTTGTAAATTTTAAAGAATATATTAAAAAGGATTTGTCTGTAGAGGAAATACTTCATAATATTTTGGAAGCAGAATTATCAATAAAAACCGAAAACAAATATCGTTACAGAATTAAAAATGCAAACTTCCCAGTTATAAAAACATTGGATACATTTGAATTTGATACAGAAAGACTCCCTGATTTAAATAAAGATACAGTAATGGAATTGGCAAGCTGCAATTTTGTAAAAAGCAAGAGAAATGTAATTGCACTGGGCAATAGCGGAACAGGCAAAAGTCACCTCATGACTGCAATATGCCTTGAAGCTATAACAAAGGGATATACAGTGAAATTTCGACGTGCATCAGACTTGGTAAATCAAATGACAGAAGCTTCAAATGAAAAGCAACTCTCGCAGTACATTAAAAATGTTAATTCCTGTGATATTTTATATGTCGATGAGTTAGGGTACCTCTCGTTTGACTCTGTTGGAGCAAGCCTTTTGTTTCAAATTTTTGCAGCTAGATACGAGACCAAAAGTACCATTGTCACTTCAAATCTTGACTTTTCCCAATGGTCTGAGTTCCTTGGAAAAGATAAGCATATGACCTCCGCTCTAATTGGACGATTAGTTGAACACTCAACAGTATTAAATATGAACGGTGAGAATTACAGGATTACTAGGAGGTGACTTTGTTGACGGACAAAAAGAACGACGGACTGACAGACCTTTTTAAAAAATTAAA
This sequence comes from Bacillota bacterium, assembly GCA_023412275.1. Classification (GTDB taxonomy): domain Bacteria; phylum Bacillota; class Clostridia; order Acetivibrionales; family DSM-1351; genus Ruminiclostridium. The sequence goes on along the minus strand of JAEYNY010000096.1, from coordinate 717 downwards.
TATATATTTGTTTCATGATAATTTTCGTCCGTTGATTGAGGAGACAATAAAGGATTTATATTACTCCAACGATGAAGTTATTTATTTACTCAAATTATCCCATATCGATAGAGCTTTGTTCAAATTTAGGGAGGCTGAAGAAAAACAGGTTATTCATCATACGAAAAACTACTTCAGAGCTTGCCTTAAAAGTGCAGTTATTGAAACTACAATTTAAACTTACCGGATAATTAAGATTTAATCTGTATCTATTAGGATATAGATTTTTTTTGTGAAAAAGTGAGGTAAAACAAATAATTTGCGTTGGAAACTGATATTTTGTATAAGCTTATAAGGTCGTTGAAGCTAGGTGTGATATAAGCCACTTGATACTAAAGGGTTTCATGTGGTAGAGTTTATGATAGCGATAATTTAGAATTCTTGGTTTTTAGGTGGTAGGCTATAAACATAGCGTATCCAAGTAGCTTATAGAATGTTGTAAAATGAGATTCTCAATCGAGTATTATTTTTAGTTTTTCTTTATATTTATTATATAATAGCATCACTTATTTTTGTTAACGGCGGAGCATCTGCCGCCGGATCCGATTTATTGATCCTTATGATACTAAAAGAATTTTAAAAATTATCAGTTTTACAAATATTGCATAATTAGGAGTACATTTTTATTATGCATAGATTATGGAATATTAATAATTTTTATACTTGATTATTTTATAA
>JAEYNY010000092.1 GCA_023412275.1 Bacillota bacterium | reverse complement strand
GATGATCGCAGATACTGCCTGAAAAGGCGTAGATGAGGAAAGTCCGGGCTCCATAGGGCAATGGTGCCGGGTAACTCCCGGTGAAGGTGACTTTAAGGAAAGTGCAACAGAGATATACCGCCATATTGGGTTTGCCCTATATGGTAAGGGTGGAAAGGCGAGGTAAGAGCTCACCAGCGACTTGGCGACTTGTCGGCTATGTAAACCCCATCTGGAGCAACACCGTGGAGGGACGCAATGACTGCCCGTCAGTCCCGGGGAGGTGGCTTGAGCCATGCAGAAATGTATGGCCTAGATAGATGATCATCCAATACAGAACCCGGCTTATAGACTTACTCATAATTCATCAAAAACACTGGCTTTTAGGCTGGTGTTTTTGCTTTTATCCGCTCAGAGTGGTTCACATTTTGTTAATAGTCTATAAATTTGGTATTGAGTTTAATATGCGAATAATGTAATATTAAATCCAAGTGTTTTTCTGATTCATTTGTTATGGTAACTTATATTTTTCTATTATATTGGGGAGACGGTAATGACAAACAGGAATAAAACTGAAGTTTACATATATGGAAGCAGGTACACGATTTCAGGAGCAGAATCCGAAGAATATATGCATAAGCTTGCTTTGTACGTAGATAAAAAAATGAGGGAGTTTTCTGAAGTAAATAGTGCACTTAATTCGGGGATGATTTCAGTTCTAGCTGCAATTAATATTGCAGATGACTATTTTAAAACTCTAGATAAATTACAAAATTTTACAAATAACCAACATATTGAATCTGAATTAACGGAAAAAGAATACAAACAGAAAGTAGAAGAACTGACCTTACAAATACAAAAGTTTAAGTCCGATGTAGCTTCCAAGGATGAAGTTATGGAAGTGATAAAAAGCGAGTTTGAAAAGAAGGAAAAAAGTTTAAAAGAACAAATTGAACTATTGACGGTTGAAGCCGATTATAAGGATGAAGCTATAGCAAATCAGTTGGAAGAACTGACAAAAGAGCATATTCAAAATAAAGAAGAACTTAAAGATCAGATAAATAAGTTGAAGGATGAGAACGCTGCAAAAGAACAGACAATAACAGAATTAAAGAGAAAGTTTGAACAATTAGAATCTGAATACAAGCAGATGGAAGAATTATATCAGGAAGAGATTCACCGAATTAAAAATGAATATGGAAAGCTATAAAATAAAAAGACATCCCTTTAATTATTTACCTAACGGGATGTCTTTTAATATGTTCTATTCCTCCAGATCGATAACGCTTACAGGACAGGCATCTCTTGCATCCTCTGCTTCCTGAAGGTTTTCTTCCGGTATATCTTCTTCAATAGCTTCGGCTTTATTGTCCTCATTCATACTAAATACTGTGGGGCATATAGAAGTACATAATTCACAACTTATACAACCGTCCTGATCTACAGATGCTTTCATTTACAGTCCTCCTTAAAAAATTATTAATCCATAACTATAAACTATTATTCTCCCAAAACAAATATATATACAAAAAATGTAAGATGGAATTCAGTTGTAATATTGTGGAGTTTGATTATTGCTTTTACAGGGGACATGAGTTATATTAAATACAAATATAAATGGAGAAATACAAAAAAATGAATGATAATTTTGAGATAATTGACTGCCATGTTCATACATTTGCCAATGATGATATAGCAGCTAAAATTATGACTTCCTTTAATAAAATATACGATATTGAGTTTAAAAATCCCGGCAATGGAACGATACCCAATGTATTACAAAATATGAACGAGGTTGGGATAGACCGTACAGTAATGGCCAATTTCGCACCACCAAAGATTTTAGACAGTAATAATTTGTGGACCATAGATACTGCAAATTCTTCAGAAGGGAGACTTGTACCACTGGTAAATTTTCACCCAGATATGGAGGGAACGCTGGCTGAGAATTTTGAAAAGTATGTGGAGCTTGGAGCAAAAGGCATAAAGCTTCATCCAATGGCTCAAGGGTTTGATATCAACGATTCCAGAATGGACGAACTTTATAAAAAGTGCAGCGAGACCAAGTTTACTATCCTAATACATTGTGGTAGGGTTTCAAATGCTAGACTAAATGAATTTTCAGATTTTGAGTCCATAGTTCCTATAATAGATAAATATCCGGATATACCAATAATTCTTGCTCACATGGCCGATGGAGACAAGGAATGTGTTCTTAAAGTGTCTAAACAATATGAAAATGTATACTTTGACACATCCATAGTAATAACAGGCTATCCTGAAATAGCCCGTGTCAATGAACCAAGCTGGTTGGATGACAGTGAAGTGGTTGATATTATCAATGAAGCAGGAGCGGATAAGATACTTTTTGGGTCTGATTTTCCGTGGGGAAGCTCAGTACATGACGTAAAAAGATTTATGAAATTAAAATTGACTGACCGGCAGAAAAAAACTATTCTTAGTGAAAATGCTAAACGACTTTTTAGATTATAGGATTAGAATTTAATATAAAAATAAATATGTAACATTACGCACCCCGCTTAATATAATAAAAAGCGGGTTTTTTTTGTTAAAAGGTATACAAGAAGCTTTTTTGTACAAAATATCATCAAAATGGTATCCAAAGAGGAGGCAGTATATGAAGAACAAAAAGCTATTTCTTTCAATTTCATATGTCGTATTGCTTTCGCTGTTGATAGCAGGTGCAATTTTATTTAGTAAGCCATCAAGTAACAGTAATATATCTCAAAAAAATTCATTAACAGAGTATAATCTCAATAATGGTATTCATGCATATAAAAGTGAGATTAACAGTAAAGAAGATATCAAAATTATTAATAACCAGCAAAAATTGGATTTACAGGCCAGCCTCATTGAAAATATGAACGGTGAAGTAACTATAGATATTTCATATAAAATCGGAGGAAAGAAAGTAAATAAAACAATAGACACTTCAAAAGTACCTGAAATTAGAAATTTACTAAGATTCAGGGAAAAATATAAAAAAGGCTATCGAATAGATAAAATACTGGTTAACGATAAGGCAGAAAGATTGTACTTCTATGTTAGAGGAAGGGAAGATAACAGGCTAACTCAAACTTGGCTTTACACATATAATTTAAAAACTTCGAGTACCCATAAGTTATTTTATGATATAGGAGATTTTAGTGATTTTCATCTATCACCTGATGGTAAATATAATGCCTTTGCATATCAAAATAATTTAGAAAGTCAAAAAAACGAAAATATAAAAAATAAGGTAGTAATAATACGATGTGAAGACGATAAAACTATACTTAATGGTGACAAGGATGTAAACGGTAAATCAATTAGTCAGGACAGCGATCTATATATTTACAGCTATGATTTTATTAAATGGGAAAATCCTGAGAACTGTCTATTGAAACAGATTTCAGAAATAAAGGACGGTTCGAGAAAAATACATGCGCAAAATGTTTATTACAATGTAGTAGAAAATAAAATAAAAGTTAAGTAGGTAATTGTTTTGGTGTTAAGGCGGCAGGCATATAAGATGCTTACCGCCTTTTATTTGATCTTTTTCCTTGGCTTGTTTTAATAGTCCATTTAGTGTATCCTTTTAGTAATGTTAATTTTTTAAAGTTTTGGAGTGATGAGTGTGTATATAGTAGGTTTGAATGGGAGTCCCAACGTAGAAGGAAACACAAGTTTCCTGGTTAAAAAGGTTCTTGAGGAATGTGAAGCAAGAGGTGCGAAAACCATCCTTCTGAATGTTGGAAAAATAATGCAGGAGCAAAAGTGTGGTTTCTGTACGGTTTGCTCAAATCCATGTACTGGAAATTGCTATAAGGGTACAAAGCTTGAAGAAGCTTTTGAAATATTAAGAAATGCAGATGGTGTAGTGGTTGCCAGTCCCGTTTTTTTTGGAAGTGTTTCCGCACAGCTAAAGGCAATGTTTGATAAAACAAGGAAGGTCAGGTCAAACAAAGGTTTGTACAATAAAGTAGGACTTTGTATGGCAGTGGGAGCCTCTCAATACGGCGGCGAAGAAACAACAATAAAAGCAATGCATGATATGATGCTTATTAATGGAATGATAATAGTAGGAGACGGCTATATTGACGACAATTGCGGACACCAGGGTGTTTGTGCTACCCGGCCGGCAAGAGATGATGAAGAGGCAGTAAAAAGGGCAGTAATGTCTGCAAAAAGGCTAATAGAAGTATGTAGCGCTACTGAAAGCATAAGACAAAGCTAATTTAATTTAAATTTACACCGCAGGTGCGGATTACGGAGGATATGACAATAATATGTTGCACGAGTTTTCCAGAAGTGAATTAATTATTGGAACAGATGGACTAGAAAAACTAAAAAACAGTAAGGTAGCTGTATTTGGGGTTGGGGGAGTAGGTTCATTTACTGTAGAGGCACTTACCAGAACAGGGGTAGGCCATCTAGTACTGATAGATGACGACTGTGTATGTCTTACAAACCTAAACAGGCAGCTACATGCTACCAGAAAAACCGTAGGCAAGCCCAAGGTTGAAGTTATGCGGGACAGAGTTCTTGAAATAAATCCAAAATGTGAAGTTACTATCATTCAGAAGTTTTATATGCCGGATGTAGCTGAAGAGATACTGGACAGTAGCTTTGACTATATTGTAGATGCAATTGACACTGTAACCGCAAAAATTGACCTGGTAGTAAGGGCTAATCAATTGGGGATACCCATAATAAGTGCAATGGGAGCGGGCAACAAGACTGACCCGACCCGGTTTCAGGTTTCTGACATATTCAAGACAACAGTTGATCCTCTTGCAAAAGTAGTAAGAAAGGAACTCAGAAACAGGGGAATCAAAAAACTAAAGGTAGTGTATTCCACAGAAGAACCTATAAAACCTGTTGAAACAGAGACTTCCAGTTGTAGTGCAGGTTGTATATGTCCTAAAGGAACAGCCAGAAAGTGTACGGTGAAGCATCAAATACCGGGAAGCCTTTCATTTGTTCCTTCTGTTATGGGTTTAATTATTGGAGGAGAAGTAATAAAAGATTTGATTGGAGGAGATTTTACAAATGTTTGATAAACGTATCAACATATTTACCGGTCACTTCGGAAGCGGAAAAACAGAGGTCGCAGTCAATTATGCAATGAAAATGGCAGAATCCGGTTATAGAACAGCTATAGTAGATTTTGACATAATAAACCCCTACTTCAGAACTGCGGATGCAAAGGATGCACTGGAAGAACAAAATATTAAAGTAATTCTTCCTATGTATGCCAATACCAATGTTGATATACCTGCCATACCACCGGAAATATACTCATTGTTTGAAGATAAGGATACAAAAGTGGTTTTGGATGTGGGAGGAGATGACCTTGGTGCTAAAGCTGTATCAAGGTTCAAGGAAGAAATAGTCAACGACGACTACGAAATGTTTTTTGTAGTAAATACAAAAAGAATTATGACAGATTCACCTGAGAAGATAGCTGAGATGATTGCTATTATTGAAGAGGGAGCAAATATAAAGGTTACAAAGCTGGTAAATAATAGCAACTTATTAGAGGAAACTACTCCTGAAATAATTATTGAAGCAAACCATATTATAACTCAGGTTTCACAAAAAACAGGAATACCAATTGCTATCACGGCAGGTATGGAAGAAGTCGTAAATAGGATACAAAATAGTGATATCAGTAAGACAGAAATATTATCAATGAGGAAACAGATTCATCTCCCATGGAATAGAGGTTAGACGAGGAAATTATGACATTTTTTTATATTATTCTAGCAATAGTTGCGGGATGTATAGTTATGAGTGTAACCGGAAAAATATCCCGTACAAATAAAAACAGGAGAGAAATTCGAGCCCAATGGGGCAAAACTCCTGCTACAAAGTATTCAGAGGATATATATAACTCCGTTAGAAATTATTTTGATAACCATAAAGATCAAGGAAAAAACTTTTTTATAGATGACATAACTTGGAATGATTTAGATATGAACAGGATTTTTGCCAGGGTGAACATAACCCGAACGGATGTAGGAGAAGAATATCTATACAATATGCTGAGGGAATTAGTCTATGATCAGAATGAGCTGACTGAGAGGGACAGGCTGATAGAGTACTTTAGAAAAAACCCATTTGAACGTGAAAAGATTCAGTTAATCTTATCAGATTTGGGAAAACTAAGGTTTTTAAGTATATCAGAGTACATGAACAGTAAAAGAAGCGGTGGTGGCATAAAGGGAATATACTATAAGATTTTGTCATTATTCTTTATAACATCAATGGTTGCCACAATATTTTATCCCGGAGCAATAGCTGTTTTTATGATATCACTTGCTGTTAATGTAACAGTTTATTTCAAGGCGAGAGATCAGATTATCGGTCACTTGCAATCTCTCGGATATATTGTGAACATGCTGGGAATTTCACGAAAAATATCAAAGCTCAATATAAAAGAACTGGATACATATTTAATTGAATTGAGAAAATGTAGTGCTAAAGTAAAGGGAGTCAGCCTTAATGCTTTTTATTTTTTGTTCTATACAAGTGAGAACTATTTATTTGAGCTTATAAAAATATTTCTTCTTGGTGAACCGGTTGCGTTTCACAGTATCTTTAAAATTGTAACAAAACACAGTCAGGAAATTGAGGCTGTATTTAAGACAGTTGGACTTCTTGATAGTCTGATATCTGTGGCATCCTACAGGGATAGCCTTGATTACTATATAACGCCTGTACTGGTAAAAGGGAATATAAATAGCAAAAAGATACAATTTACAGATATGTATCATCCTCTGATAAAAAACCCTGTTACAAATTCCTTCTCCGTAGCAGGAGGGGCATTGATAACAGGATCAAATGCAAGCGGAAAATCAACATTTCTTAAGTCTATAGCAATAAATGCAGTTTTTGCTCAGACTATTTACACATGTCTTGCAAAGGCATATTATTCCAGCTACTTTAATATTTACAGTTCTATGGCTCTGAGCGACAATCTTGAAATGAATGAGAGCTACTACATTGTTGAAATAAAATCACTTAAACGTATTCTAGCGGGCCTCAATGACAATGTTCCGTGCCTTTGTGTCATAGATGAAGTGCTGAGAGGTACAAATACTATTGAGAGAATTGCAGCATCATCTGAAATATTGAACTATATTGCAGGTAATAATTGTATATGCCTCTGTGCTTCACACGATATAGAGCTTACTCAAATATTAGCAGATAAAGTTGATAATTACCATTTTCAGGAGTTCTTTGAGGATGACAACATAAAGTTTGACTATAAAATATATCCGGGTAAATCAACCACACGTAATGCTATAAAATTATTAAGAATACTTGGCTATGATGAAAACATAGTTGACAGTGCTGAACAAAGAGCATGTCAATTTACCGAAAACGGATATTGGTCAAAAGTGTAAAAATTGAAGTTTTTAGTCACACAACTTGCAAATAAATACAAAGAGTTTTATAATAAAACAATAGTTTTAGTTCTCTAAATTACTAAAAAATCATAAGTAATAAAGTTAATAAAATAAAGTGAGGTTTTGATAATGGCAAAAGTTATATTCCACGAGGAAAGATGCAAAGGTTGTAAACTATGCGTTACAGTTTGTCCTAAAAAAATTGTCATAATGAAATCTGATAAATTAAATCAGAAAGGTTTCCATCCTGCAGGAGTCGAAGAAATGGACAAATGCATCGGATGTGCATTCTGTGCTACAATTTGTCCTGATTGCGTTATAGAAGTAGAGAAGTAATAATTAAATTGCATCCATAAGTTATAACGGATGTATAAAATATAATGAGGCAATAATATCCCTACCAATACATGTGGTAGGAACTTTTAGATTTTTAGGCGGAGCACACATCTCCCGCCTCATTGAAACGTAGCTAAGGCAAGAAAATTTTCCTATAGTCGAAAAATTTTCTGTGAACTGATGCGTTATAATAAAAATTTTGGAGCCGCTATTGTGGCTCATGGAGGTTAATATGGCAGAAAAATTATTAATGAAGGGTAATGAGGTAATAGCAGAAGCTGCCTTAAGAGCCGGTTGTAGGCATTATTTTGGATATCCTATCACACCTCAGACTGAAGTAGCACATTATATGGCAAAAGCAATGCCAAAAATAAACGGTACATTTGTTCAGGCTGAGAGCGAGGTTGCAGCAATTAATATGGTTTATGGTGCAGCGGCGGCAGGAGCACGTGTTCTGACATCATCTTCAAGTCCCGGAGTAAGCTTGAAGCAGGAGGGTATTTCATACATAGCTGGAGCAGAGCTTCCAGCGGTAATGGTAAATATCGTTCGCTGCGGTCCTGGTCTTGGCGGTATTCTTCCTGCACAGTGTGACTATTTTCAGTCAGTTAAGGGCGGAGGACACGGGGACTACAAAAACGTAGTTCTTGCTCCATCAAGTGTTCAAGAATTGTATGAGTTAACAGTAGAAGCCTTCAATATATCTGATAAATACAGGATACTTACCATAATTTTGGGAGATGGTATGCTGGGTCAGATGATGGAGGCAGTTGAATTCAAGGATAAGGAAGATATTTATCAGGATGATAAAAAGTGGGCCTGCACAGGAACAAAAATGGAGAGGGAAAGTAATGACGTTACCTCCATATATATCCAACCGGAAGTCCTTGAAAATCATAACCTGAAGCTTCAGGCTAAGTATAAGAAGATTGAAGAGAATGAAACAAGAGTAGAATCATATAATTGTGAAAATGCAGATATAATTGTAACAGCATACGGAACTGTAGCAAGAATTGTAAAAAATGTAATAAAAATGGCTGAGAAAGAAGGCATAAAGGTAGGACTGATAAGACCTATTTCATTGTGGCCATTCCCGACTGCTGAATTTGAAAAGTATGCGGAAACACCTAAGGCATTCCTCAGTGTAGAACTGAGTGCAGGACAGATGGTTGAGGATGTTCGCCTTGCTGTTAACGGAAAACGACCTGTTCATTTTTATGGACGTATGGGTGGTATGGTTCCAAGCCAAAAAGAAGTTCTTGATAAAATAAAGGAAATCTTAAATAAATAAGATTCAGATGGAGGGGAAAAAATGGCAACTGTGTTTAAAAAACCACATGCTTTAAAGGATTTATCTCTTCACTATTGTCCTGGTTGTACTCATGGTATTATTCATAGGATAGTAGCTGAAGTAATTGACGAATTAGGTATAGAAGGCACTACAATAGGTGTTTCACCTGTAGGATGTGCATACAATAATTATGAGTATTTTCATGTAGATATGGTACAGGCTGCTCACGGTAGAGCTCCGGCTGTTGCAACCGGAATAAAAAGAGTTCATCCTGATAACTTCGTATTTACTTACCAAGGAGACGGAGACCTTGCTGCTATTGGAACAGCTGAAATAATTCATGCTGCTACAAGAGGTGAAAAAATAACAACTATTTTTGTAAATAATGCAATATATGGTATGACATCAGGCCAAATGGCTCCAACAACACTTTTGAATCAGGTTACAACTACTTCTCCATTTGGTAGAAAACCTGAAATTCATGGGTTCCCTATAAAGGTTTGTGAACTGCTTTCACAGTTGGAAGGTGCTGTATATGTTGAAAGAACATCCGTACATGATGTTAAAAATATTAAAAATACCAAAGAAGCCATTAAAAAGGCTTTTAAGGTTCAAGAAGCAAACAAGGGATTTTCAATAGTTGAGGTTTTGTCAACATGCCCTACAAACTGGGGATTGAATCCGATAGATTCACTAAAATGGCTTGAAAGCAACATGTTGCCTTTCTATCCTTTGGGTAATTTCAAAGGAAAGGATTTGGAGGTGTAGAAATGAAGCAGCTAGAATTGATAATTGCAGGTTTCGGTGGACAAGGTATATTATCTGCAGGAAGATTGTTAGCATATGCCGGAATGTTGGAAGGAAAGAATGTATCCTGGCTTCCTTCATACGGACCGGAAATGAGAGGCGGTACTGCAAACTGCAGTGTTGTTATTTCAGATGAACCTGTGGGTTCTCCTATATTGGATACAGCAAATGTATTGGTTGTAATGAATGGTCCATCTTTGGATAAATTTGAAAAATCAGTAGTAAGCGGTGGGTTAATCATATCTGACAGCTCTTTGGTAGAAGCAAAACCCAAGAGAACGGACATTGATTTTGTAGGTGTTCCTGCAACACAGTTGGCTTCTGATATGGGAAATCTTACTTATGCAAACATTGTAATTCTGGGTAAACTGTTAGCAAAAACCGGAATTATTTCAAAGGAGAGCTTTGAGGCTGCTTTGAAGAAGGTTCTTCCTCCAAAGAAGCATCACATGATTCCTGATGAAATGAAAGCCCTTGATATGGGACATGATTATTAAGAACCAAACAAATTTTGTCACAGGATTGTAAGAAATGTGCTTGATAATTCAAGCTATGGACTAACTGATTGATTAGTGTATAGCTTGAATTTTTTAGTTTGGAGATGAAGATTGAAAGGTGATAAAGTTTCAGCACCCGGGAATACCAATCTTACAATCGGTATTCCCGGGTGCTGAATAATGTCTGTCATTAATTATATATTGAATAGAATATCCGCATAGGTTGGTATAGGCCAGATATTTGAATCTACTACACGCTCCAGCTCATCAGCAACTGTTCTTAATGCTTCCATTCTTGCAAAAACATCATTTCTGTAGAACATAGCTTGATCAAATGTATCTTCAAAAGAATTCTGAGCTTTGCTTAGACTATTCTCCAATAAAGAAATTTCCTTTTTAAATTGTGAAACAAAGGAAGCTGTTTCTTTAAGCAAGTCTGTATTAGCACTTAAATCCGCTTCAATTCCGCAGCTCTTAACCTCATTTATTGACTTTGCAATTTCAGTTTCAAATTTGATGCAAGCCGGAAGAAGCTGTCTTTTTGCCATTTCAAGCATGGTCATTGCCTCAATATTAATTGTCTTGATGTATTTCTCAAGTGATATTTCATATCTGGAATGCATTTCCACTCTGGAGAAGACCTTGTGCTTTTCCATGACTGTCATGTTCTTTTCCTTTAACAGTGAAGCAATTGCTTCAACATAACTCTTAATGTTTGGAAGGCCTCTTTTTTCAGCTTCTTTTACCCACTCGTCGGAGTATCCGTTACCATTGAATATTATTCGTCCGTTTTCTTTTACCACATCTTTAATAATGCTGTTTACTTCTTTAGAGAAATCCTTTGCTTTTTCAAGTCTGTCAGCAAACTGTTCCAGCACATGGGCTACTATTGTATTCAGGAAGAAGTTTGGTGATGCAATGGATGCAGAAGAACCAACCATTCTGAATTCAAATTTATTACCAGTAAAGGCAAAGGGCGAAGTTCTGTTCCTATCTGTGGTATCCTTTCTAAGTGCAGGAAGTGTTTTAACACCAACCATGAGCTTTTCAATACCATTTGCTTCAATATCTTCTCCAGATACAATCTGATCAAGAATTCTTGTAAGCTCATCACCAAGGAAAATGGAAATAATGGCAGGTGGAGCTTCATTTGCACCTAATCTGTGGTCATTTCCGGGGTTGGCAGCAGATAACCTTAGAAGATCTGCATATTCGTCTACGGCTTTTATAACGGCACACAGGAAAATCAGAAATTGAACGTTTTCATGGGGAGTCTTACCCGGGTCAAAAAGGTTTTGACCATCATTTGTGGAAAGTGACCAATTATTATGTTTACCGGAACCATTAACTCCTGCAAAGGGTTTTTCATGAAGCAGGCATACCAAACCATGTCTTAGGGCAACTGTTTTCAAAAGTTCCATAACAAGCTGGTTATGATCGGTTGCAATATTGGAAGTTGTAAAAATAGGAGCAAGCTCATGCTGTGCTGGAGCAACTTCGTTATGTTCTGTTTTTGCTGATATACCAAGCTTCCATAATTCACGGTCAAGATCTTCCATAAAAGCAGAAACTCGTGGCTTTATACTTCCATAGTAGTGATCATCCATTTCTTGTCCCTTTGGTGCTTTTGAACCAAAAAGAGTACGTCCTGTAAAAATCAAATCTTTCCTTTTATCATACATTTTCTTATCAATAAGGAAATATTCCTGCTCAGGACCAACTGTTGGAGTAACTTTAGTGACGTTTTCATTACCGAAAAGTTTTAGTAGTCTCACTGCATTTTTAGAAAGACATTCCATAGATCTTAAAAGAGGTGTTTTCTTATCAAGTGTTTCACCTGTATAAGAACAGAATGCAGTTGGGATGTACAAGGTGTTATTTTTAATAAATGCAGGTGAAGTACAATCCCAAGCGGTGTAGCCTCGTGCTTCAAAGGTGACTCTCAAACCTCCCGAAGGAAAGGATGAACCATCAGCTTCACCTTTAATCAACTCTTTGCCGGAGAATTCCAGTATTACTTTTCCATCATCAGTAGGATTAATGAAGGAATCATGTTTTTCCGCGGTAATGCCAGTCATTGGCTGAAACCAGTGAGTATAATGGGTAGCACCCTTTTCAATGGCCCAATCCTTCATTGAGCTGGCAACCACTTCAGCTATTTCGAGGTCTAAAGGAAGACCTTCGTCAATAGTTTTCTTCAATGCCTTGTATGTAGCTTTAGGCAAACGTTCTCTCATTACGGAATCATTGTATACATTTGAACCGAATATTTGGCTTATCAGACTCATAAATCACCTCATAAAATATTTTTAAGGCAACCGGCTGTATTCCGGATACCAATTATTATTAATATTACCTAATAAAGATACAATTTTTCCTTACTAATTGCAAGCATAAAATAGTCTGGCGTCTTTTCAGAAGCTAAATATTTATAAATTCTTCTTAAACCATTATATTTTTATCTTACGAAGGCAAAAATTGCAATATCCTTAGAGTTCTAATTCAAAAAAAATTAATATTTATCCGGTGTATTTTGGAGAGGTAATTTAGGGAAATTGAAAAAGAAAGCTGTTGCTATGATATAATACAATTAATACACTGCTTTTGGGGATTTATTATAGAAATAATATACATTTATAACAGGCATAGGTAGGTGACCCACTTGATAGATATACTTACAAATCCAATTAATATAATAATAATTCTACCCGTTTTAATAACTATGGTAAGTTCTCTTGTAACAAGATATAACCGCGAAAGAGTTATTAAAAGTTTTTATTCAATAATAAACAGTCTTGAGCTAATCTCGGGATTGTTAATTGCCTTGTTTTTAACAAGGGGAATCCTATTTGACAATGACAATAAGTTTTTCGTATATATTCGTAACCATATGCCTGAAACTGCTAAAGCAAGTCTGGCAGCAAATAATATATATACCTATTTATGTGTCGCTTTCGTTGTGCTATTGATTGTGGTGCTGATAATCAAACTAGTTATGTATCCTTTGTATAAGCATGTATTTGGAGCTGTGGCTCAGGGAATATATAAAGTTATGAGTTCATTGAGCTCTGTTACGAGAAGAATTATTGCCTTTGTCTGCAGTATACCAAAAGCCGCAGTTTCACTAATTTGTATCAGCTTTGTTTTATACTTTTTTTCATACTATTTTACAGTACCTCGCTTATCACTTTGGATTGATGACTCTGTGGTACTCCAGGGAGTTTACAAAACAGCTCTAAAGCCTGTAATTGAATCGGAAATTGCCAAGAAAATACCTGTAATAATTAATGATCGTTTTGTAAGCGCCACAATGAATGGGCAGGAAGTTAAAATAGCCGAAAATATTAGAGATACTCTTGACAGCTACAATATAAAAGTTATTCAGTACTTTAACGGTGTGACTCTAAATGACGCAGTAAAATCAAATGATGAAATAGATAAACTTGCCCTTGAATTGACTAAGGGAAAGTCTGGAGAATATGATAAAGCCAAGGCAATATACAAATGGATAACTAAAAATATAAAATATGATTACCCAAAAGCAAAACAAATTGCTATTAAGACAGAAGGAACAAAATCCGGTTCTATAATATGCTATGAAACGAAGAAAGGGATTTGCTTTGACTACTCAAGCCTCTTTATTTCAATGTGCAGAGTAAACGGGATAAAGGTAAGGTTGGTTACAGGACTTGGCTATAGCGGACTATCCTGGGGAGACCATGCATGGAATCAGTTCTACGATAGTAAAGAGAAAAAATGGATAAATGTAGATTGCACCTTTGGTGTCACCGGAAACTATTTTGATTCTTCAAAATTCAGTTTAGATCACAAAGGTGATAGGGTACAGGAAGAATGGTAAATAATTAAGATAATACCCTTTTTAGAATTTTTCCTCCCGTATATTCTATGTTTTCATGGGTATAATTTTCATAGTAATGACAATGTGAATTTGCCATATTAAGTCTTCCTGCAATTTTATGTTTGTGCCCGCAAGCAGTTTTTATCGGTAATCCTGTTATACCTGAATAAATATGATAATGCCCGTTGAAGGAAGTTGTTCCAAAATATATATGGAAGTGGAATAGCCCTATACCGAACATGTACTCAGTATATCCCGTAAGCCTGTGAGAGTGCTTTTCACCAGTTAAACTATTAAATTTGTAAAAATGATAGTGATTAACCATCAGCTTTCTCCCTTTACCTATTATTCACTTATTATTGTGCATAACTGAAGAAAAATTTATTATGAAAAATAATGGAATTAATATAAGGACTTTACCAGATATGTTATAATTCTTTTAGGTTAAAAAAGTTAGTAAAACTGACTGGAGGAGGGCGGGAAAAATGGAACCAATAATTGCGATTGTGTTACTTGTAGCAAATATTCCGGTTTACAAGAAAATTTTACGGCTTATATTTAGGGATCGGGAGGATATAAATGACTCAATAAAGTATACATTTACCCCGGATTTGTTTTCTCTTTTCAAAGGGAATTATTGGAAAGACAGGGTTGGCGAAGCTAAACTTTCATTGTTTATATTCAGCTGTGTTGCTGTTGTTGTAGTTGAACTTTTAATAATAAAATCGATAATAGCCATTTTTTCATAAGTAATAAAACAAAAAAGCAATTAATAAACAGGAGTTTACATAACATGAAAGAAATTTTGACCGGAGAAGAGTTGGAAAACAGAGCTAAGCGGCTATGTGCTATAGCGACTGAAAAATACCCCGACTGGGATACAATAATAATATTAGGGCGTGTTAATCAATATTATTTCATGGGGACTATGCAAGAAGGAATACTTATAATTAAAAATGGCGGAAAATTAATGTATTTTGCCAGAAGAAGCTATGAGCGGGCAAAGATAGAGTCACCAATATCCGATTGCATATATCCTATGGAGAAATACTCTGACGCTGCAGAGGTTTGTGGTAAGTTATTTGGGAATACACTTATAGAAACCGATATAGCAACTATTGAAGTACTTGAAAGACTTAGGGGTCAATTTGAGATAGGTAAGATCTATCCAATAAAAAAGATATTGTCTGAGGTAAGGGCAATTAAAAGTTTGTATGAACTTGATGCTATAAGGGAGGCTGGAAAACGACACAAATACCTTCTTGAGGAAGTTGTACCGAGCATTCTCAGAGAAGGAATGAGTGAGGTTGAATTATCAGCAGAGTTGTTTGAAAAAATGCTGAAACTTGGCCATCAGGGTGTTTCGCGATTCAATAGTTATCAGACTGAGATGATAGTAGGACAAATTGCCTTTGGAACAAATTCTCTATATCCTACCAATTTTGACGGGCCTGGAGGAATGAAGGGTTTAAGCCCGGCAGTACCATTGTTTGGGAGTCGTGATACTCTACTCAAAAAAGGTGATTTGGTTTTTATTGATATAGGCTTCTGCATTGAGGGATATCACAGTGACAAAACACAGGTTTATATGTTTGGAGCGAAACCTTCAGATGAAGTAGAAAAAATACATAGGCAATGTGTTGAGATACAAAAAAAGACTGCTTCTCTTCTAAAACCCGGCAATATACCATCTGAAATATACAGCAATATAATAGGTTGCCTTGATTCTACGTTTTTAGAAAACTTTATGGGTTTTGGAGATAGAAGAGTCAGATTCTTGGGCCATGGAGCGGGACTTCATGTTGATGAACTTCCTGTAATCGCAAAAGGTTTTGACAATCCAATCAAAAAGAATATGGTCTTTGCCCTTGAACCGAAAAAAGGTGTACCCAAAGTCGGTATGGTGGGCGGTGAGGATACATATATTGTTACTCCGTACGGTGGCGAGTGCATTACAGGAGGGGAAAAAGATATTATCACTGTATAGGAAGGGGTTAGATTATGGCTTTATTGAATAGTTACAATGATTTTATTGATAGGGTTAATGAGTTGGGCTTTATGGCGCTGTCCAATATACATGAAGGGTTTCCGTCACTATCTTCAGAAACCTCAAAAAATCAGTGGCATACTGGGGAGGCTGAAACTGATCCCTGGCAGTGGAAGGATAGAGCTGCTGAGGAAAAAAAGCTTGCTTTTGGTTGCATTCTTGGCGGAAACAAGGGCTTTATTTCTGAAAAAATGTATCAATATTTTTACAGTGTATACAAACCAACCTTATCCATGGAAGAACGATGGGAAGAGGGGATGATATCCACTGAATTGTGGAATTTATGGCAGTTGTTTAATAAGAAGACCCTTCTGGATACAGCTGAAATAAGAAAAGAAATGGGTGTTACTGCTAAAAGTGGCGGAAGTAAACTTGACAGAGCTGTTGTACAGCTTCAGAGGGAATATTATATTACTGTTGCGGGGAACAGGTACAAGATTAATAAGCAGGGAGAACCCTACGGCTGGCCTGCAAATACATATGACAAGGTTGAAAATTGGGTCCCATCCGGGTGGATTGAAAATTCCAGCAATACGGATGTTGAAGAGGCCAGACAAACTATTATTAATACGGGGCTAGTAATGTGTAAAGGACTGGATAAAAATCAGTTTATCAGAATTCTTTCACTTAAATAATACCGTCAATAAGTAATCAAGAGAGACAGGTTATCATATTTTTAATTTTCAAAAATAAACATATATAGAGCTTGAAAGCACTTTTTAAGAGCAAATTTATATATGGGAGTGTTTGATGATGAAAATAAGATCGTTATTGGTGAGGGCAAAAAAAATACCTAAAAAAGTTATAATAATGTTTATTCTGACGTGTACATTGTTAGGTGCAATTGGTTATACGGCCAACTCAGTTGGAGTTTTTAACCCGGCAAAGCACCTTCCAATTTACAGCGTTGAAACAGAGCAAAATACTGTCTCAATTACATTTGATTGTGCTTGGGGAGCAGATGACATATCTCAAATACTTGATACCCTAAAAAAAGAGAATGTAAAAGCAACATTTTTTATGGTTGGTCAGTGGGCAGAAAAGTTCCCAGATGCAGTTAAACTTATAGCAAATGACGGTCATGATATTGCCAATCATGGGTATTCACACCTGCGTATGAGTACAATCAGCAAAGAGAAGTGCAAAAGTGAAATAGAGCTATGCAACAAAAAGCTGGAAGAAATATCAGGAATAAAAATTAATCTCTTCAGGCCACCTTACGGAGACTATAATAATACTGTTGTTGATACTTGTAATGAAATGGGATGTTACCCCATTCAATGGAATGTTGACAGCCTTGATTGGCGTAAGGAAATGAGCAGGCAGGCTATATTAGATAGAATTCTCAAGAGAACCAAACCGGGGGCAATCTTACTTTTCCATAACGATACCCAGTATACTGCACAGCTTCTCCCTGAGATTATAAAAGGACTTAAATCCCAGGGACTTGAATTTTTACCTGTATCCCAATTAATAATGAAAGAAAATTATTACATTGATGATCAGGGAAGGCAGCAAAAGAAAAAGTAATACTATTTGATAGTAAACATAAATATATAGTAAAATAATTTAGAGTTATTTTGCAGCCTGCAAGATAACTTTTGTTTTTTGAACAGCTTTACACATATTTAGTAGTTGGTCCCCATTAATACATTCAATTACATTTTTATGGCAAAAAACTTTTGTGCAGGGCTTAAAATCACCTAAAGTTATAATCATTCCTCTGTATACAGAGTTCCTTTGCATGCATGTAGCCAGACTCATTGCAAGTTCTACGTCTATAATCTGATTAAGTCCATGCTTCCATATCTCAGCAAATTGTATATTGTTAAGTATAAGTCCGCTTCCATCAATCCCGCAGTCACGGGTTGACTTAATCTTATACCCCTTTCTTTTTAAAACTTCAACTATAATGGACATATAATCTCTAAAATTTAAATATAATAAATCCTCTTTAGAGTTGATAACTTTTAAAAGTTCGTTTATCTTCCTTTTATATAGACAATCTTTTGTAATAAGAAAGACTTTAAATGAAACAAGTAAAATCAAATAAAATAACAACATAGTATAATCACCCGATACTATTGTTTCTATAAAATAGATTTAATATTCTTCAATATTTAAAATGCAGGAATTTACAGCTGTAAGGGTGTTGACATGGGGATAGCAGGCATGTTAATATAGTCAAGCTGTCGCGGAAAACAATACTTAAATTGTTAAGGTAGTATGAACTACCAAAAACTGAAAGTAAAAAAAGTGTTGACAACAGGTTAGCAAAGTGTTAATATAATTAAGCTGCTTGCGACAAACAAACAGCAGAAACCTTACAAAGCAGTCGTAAGAAGGCTTTATGGACTTTGAAAAGTAAACAGTGATAAACATGTAAAGGAACTCGAAA
>JAEYNY010000017.1 GCA_023412275.1 Bacillota bacterium | reverse complement strand
ATCAACCCACCACTGGGCGTAGCAAGCCGACACAAGGAACTTCATCGATGTGCCCTTAAACGGATTTTTAGGCCCGTCTTCAGAATCATCAGTACTGACTAGAATACTGCGCCACCCTGTTTTTTTGTCAATAGTAATAATATTAGATAACATATATGTCATCGAGACAACATTATAACATAAAAACTTTGATAAACAAAGAGAATATTATTCCCTAAAATTTATCTTAACGATCCCTTACAACCAGTGATAATGCAAGTTCTTTCAAAAACTGCGCCTTATGTCCGAATGCTTCAAGGCAGGAAATACCTTCTTGAGTTACTGTTTCCAGAAGCTTTTTTGACTCTTCAAGGCCGTACATGGTTACATAAGTTGATTTATTGCATGAAGAATCGTTTCCGGGGTTCTTTCCCATATTCTCAACGGTTCCTTCTATATCAAGGATGTCGTCCTTTATTTGAAACGCTAACCCCAAATTTGCTGCATATCCTGACAGAAGTTCAAATTCCTTTTTATCGGCACCGGATATGACTGCCGTAGCTTCCACCGGTGCTTTTATTAACGCACCGGTTTTTAGTCTGTGCATTGTTTTTAACCTATCACTTTCAATGGTTTTTCCTTCTGATTGAAGATCAATTACCTGACCTCCTACCATTCCTAATGCCCCTGCATACTTGGCAACTATTCCGGCAGCCCTCATTTTCTCAATACTCTTTGACTCAACTGCATCATTAATCATAATTTCATAAGCCATATTCAATAGTCCATCTCCGGCCAGTATTGCCATGGCTTCACCAAATACCTTGTGATTGGTCGGCTTTCCCCTTCTATAATCATCATTATCCATAGCCGGCAGATCATCGTGTATCAGTGAGTATGTATGAATCATCTCAATTGCACAGCCGAAATTAATTACCTCATCAAAGGGCTTCTCAAACATATCAGCAACAGCAAGTGCCAATAAAGGTCTCAGCCTCTTGCCTCCGGCTAAAAGGCTGTAGGACATTGCTTCCTTTATGTCAAGGCAGTATCCGTTTACTTCCGGAATAATAATATGAAGCCTCTCTTCAATCATATTCACATATATATCATTTTTTTCCTTAAAATTCATATTTCCTCCCAATTACATGTTAAAATCTTTTTCTTCCAAATTGCCCTCTTCATCCTGAATCAACATTGTAATTTTCTTTTCTGCTTCATCCAGCTTTGCTGCACAGTACCTTGACAGTTCTATTCCCTGCTGGAAGCTGGTAATGGACTCCTCCAGTGTAGCTTCACCCTTTTCAAGCTTCACAACAATCTGTTCAAGCTCTGCAATAGCCTCTTCAAAGCTCTTTTCAATTTTAACACTCTTACCCATATATTTTTCCCTCTCTTACCGATTTAACGTCACATTCTACTAATCCGTCATTTATCAATATTTCCAATTTATCACCTGAATTAATCTGCTCTACACTATTTACAACATGTCCTTGAGAATTTTTTACTACACTATATCCACGCTCCATTATTTTCAAAGGACTCAAAGCGTCCAGCTTTCCTGCAAGCATCCCAAACTGTGACTTCTTATCTTTTATTATGGATTGATTCTCTCTTACAAGACTTTTTACTAAATTGTCTAGTACCTGCCTTTGCTGGTTTACCCTGTCATAAGGCTGTGTAAAAAAAGGTCTTGAATTTATTTTTTGCAGTTGATTCTGCAACGCAGTTACTTTTTTCACAAGGGCATTTTTCATTCTCATATTATAACTTTCCAGTTTATATAACAGAACCTCCATATCAGGAACTGCAAGTTCGGCGGCTGCCGAAGGAGTCGGTGCCCGCATATCCGAAACGAAATCGCATATAGTGAAGTCTGTTTCATGTCCAACTGCAGATATAACTGGAATATTCGAGGCATATATGCTTCTGGCAACAATTTCCTCATTAAATGCCCACAATTCCTCCAGTGAACCGCCGCCTCTAGCCACAATTATTACGTCAACCTTATTTTGCTCATTAAGACGCTTTATTGCTTCAGCTATCTGGCCTGCTGCCTGTGATCCCTGAACGGCTACAGGATACAGAACCAGTTTCATTTTACTGTTTCTTCTATAGGTAACATTTATAATATCCCTTATAACGGCACCGGTTGAAGATGTGACAATACCTATACTTCCGGGCAGCACGGGAATACTTTTCTTTTTTTCAGGGTCAAATAACCCCTCCCGCTGAAGTTTCTCTTTCAGCTGTTCAAAGGCAACATGAAGAGCACCCACCCCATCCGGCTGCATGTTACTTGCATACAGTTGATACTGCCCGTCTCTTTCAAAAACAGAAATATAGCCGGATACTATCACCTTCATGCCGTTTTCGGGAGCAAATCTCAGTGCAATGGCCTGTGACTTGAACATAACACATTTTAAAAGGCTGTTTTCGTCCTTAATGGTAAAATACATATGTCCTGTATAATGGTGCTTAAAGTTGGATATTTCACCCCTAATTGAAACATCCGATAATATTAAATCCCTTGATACCAACTGCTTTATATAATTATTTATGTCAGAAACCGAATAAACTCTATTCATTATTCAAAAAACTCCTATATTTCAAAAAAGGATAATGTCAAATGTATCACATTACCCTTTAAAGCTTCTATTATTCAGAATCAATTTCACTAACTACCGTTTCCTGAGGCAAATCATTCTTTGAAACCTTTGCCAAAAGCCCATTAACAAACGCTCCTGCATCTTCATTGCTATACTTTTTAGCTAATTCTACAGCCTCATTTACAGAAACACTAAATGGTATATCGTCCCTGTACAAAATCTCGTAAATTCCTATTCTTAAAACTGATAAATCTATTTTTGATAAACGATTTATTTTCCATCCGGTTGCTTTCTTTTCTATTATACCGTCTAAAACCGGTGTTTTTTCGTATACCCCATCAACGATTCCTTTAATATATTCCCTATCGTTTTCAGTTAAACTTTCGTCTTCCAGGGCCATGTTAATTTGTTCGTCTCTGTCAGTTTTCTGTATTTCCAATTGATACAACAGT
>JAEYNY010000082.1 GCA_023412275.1 Bacillota bacterium | reverse complement strand
GTGTAGGTATCAGTGCCATAACAGGGCGAATTCTAGAAGGAATGGCAGCTACAATTGTTTCATTTTTACTTATGAAGCTTTTGGCTATCATATCACGAAATCAGGTTGGGGGTGGAGATATCGCAATTATGACTGTAACGGGACTTTACACCGGAATCAGTACTTTGATATGCATACTATTTACCTCTGTAACTATAGCAGGGCTATTTTCTGCAATTTTTATTATAAGCGGTAAAGCTCATAAAAAAACGGAGATACCTTTTGCTCCGTTTATACTTGCTGCAACAGTAATGTTGATTTTAATAGGTTATGTACAATACATATAAATAAAAAATTGTGGGGTGATGTAAATTGAACGATATGCTTGAACAAAATTATGACATTCATTATGAGAATGATTCAACGTCAAATTATTTGGTTTTAAGGTCTATAAATCATAGGAAATTAATAGACTATCAGGTTCAAATGTTGCTAAATAACAGGATACAAGGACTTCTAGGCTTTCATATAAATTCTGTTGGCAATCAAATAAATTGCTTTTATGATATTACTTCAAAATGCACTCTTGTTAACATAATGAACCGCAAAAAGTATAACCGCAACGAATTTTTGATAATAATGCTAATGATTACAAAAAGTATAATAGGAATTAAAAATTATTTATTAAATGATAATAACATACTTTTAGATGAAAATAATATTTATGTAGACCCAGAAACACTGAATTTATTTTTTGTATATTTACCTTTTGAAAACAACACAAATGACATCAAAACTTTTTTGCTTAATGTAATTATAAAACTAGCCAAATTTCAGGATGAGGACTCTGATAATTATATACAAAAAATTTTGGAGAACATAAAAAGTGAAATGTTTAATTTAATCCGTCTGAAAGAACTATTGGAAAACCTTTTAGGGCAAAACATTAAAAGAAATATACACAATGAAAGCTCTGGTATTACAGATAAGCCGGCAACTGAAAAGCCAAAACTTATAAATAATAGAGGTGAGGTCAGGATACCAAATTTACTCAATAAAGAATGTTCCAACATAAACGTAAACATAAAGTCTAAAGATTCCTTAAAAGTACTCAGCAAAATAAGCCTTACTCAAATAATTCTTCAACCGGTAGTTTTAATTATTCTCATTACAATTTTATCAAGCAAATTCGTGAGAATGTCAGAGAGTCCTAAAACCACAGCAATAATATTATCATTGATTATTATTGGAATAGATATTCTAGCTATAAGAATTTTGAATGAAAAGAAGGTGGAAAGTCCTGAAAACTATAAACCTTTAAAATATATTACAGAAAAAATGCGTGAAAACAGTTATTCAACTGCTAAACAGACAACTGCAGATAAAGATAATAAAAAGGTTCAAGAAATGCATACTGAAAAAGAAAGCTGTCGTGGTGGTGAAACGGTTATTCTTATGCAAAGTCAGCCTCAAGACATGCCATACTTGCAAGAAAGAGAAGGAGAGGAAATTATAAAAATTGATAAAAATAGTATTTTAGTTGGCAGGATGGGAAGCTTTGTAGACTATATAATAGATAATAATGCTGTGGGGAAGGTTCATGCAGAAATTTTAAAAGCAGATGATTCATATTTTATTATGGATTGTAGTTCAAGAAATGGAACTTATTTAAACGACGACAGAATAAAGCCTAACACAAAAGTAAAAGTTAACAATAATGATATTATACGATTTGCAAACAAGGAATTTACTTTTATAATTCCGTCTTATTAGTATAAAAGAATATTAAAGAAAGGGGTATTACATGATTAAGTACATAATTCTGTTTATAATTTTACTTCTTTGCATATTGAGTGACCTAAGAACATCTAAAATCAGAAATATATATACAGTATCAGCCATTATTGCCGGGGTTGCAATCAATACTTACTTTTCAGGTATATATGGTCTCAAGGAAAGTATAAAAGGTAGTATTCTTCCAGTATTGATATTAGGAATATTCTTTTGTGCAAAACTTATAGGAGCAGGGGATATTAAGCTTTACTCAAGCATTGGAGCTGTTTTGGGAATTGACTTTGTAATTCTGGCAGCAGTGTACTCTTTTTTGATTTGCGGTTTATATTCCTTGGTAATATTAATTATAAAAAGGAAAGTTTTAAGTACCTTTGTTCCATTTATAAAAGAAATTAGACTATGTTTTATGACACAGAGCCTTTCTGTTTTTGAAAATAAAACAACCCGTACATTTGTTAGAATGTCTCCTGCGATTGCAGCGGGTTGCATATTTCGAATATTATTAACATTATAATGAGGAAAAATTACTGCAGTCCCCACAAAGATGAATTAATTCAGAGTATTTTTCTTCGGCATCCTTATATCCTTCAGCATAGAGCTTTTTAAGATTTTCGGGATTTCTTTCAAACCTTGAGATTTCAATTGGTTTCTTAGGCCTGATAATAACGGCTTTATTTTCTTTTTCCAATTTTTCAGCTAACTTTACGCTTTCATTATAGTAAATATGCCTGTTTTTAATTGTCTGTGAAAGATTAGGGTAATTCTTGAGCTTAAGTTTACACAGGGGATACAATTTATTTGGTTTTTTCTCATAGCCCTTGTGACGCGTAAGGATAATAACATGTTTGTCAAATCCGTTATTGACAGAGTAGTGGATAGGGATTGAGTCAGAAGGACCTCCGTCAACCAGTTTTCTTCCCGCAACTTCAACTATGGGTGAAACCAAAGGAATTGAACTTGAAGCTCTTACATAGACGTCATCAACTCTCATATCTTTAACGGATGCATAGTAACTCTTACCTGTTTCACAATCGGTAGCAACAACTGTCAGTCTGCAATCTGAGCTTTTAAATTTATCGTAATCAAAGGGAATAAGCTTATTAGGAATATGATCAAAAAGAAAATCCATATTAAAAATAGAACCCCTTGTAAATAGCCCCCTGATACTGACATAACGATCATCGTTGCAATACCCTGCATTAATCTCAAGATTTCTGCCACGCTGTCCTGTAATGTAGGAAACAGAATTACAGGCTCCTGCCGATACTCCTACGATGTCTTTAAAAAACACTTTATGGTCAAGAAAACAGTCCAAAACACCTGCAGTATACAACCCACGCATACCGCCACCTTCAAGGATTAAGTTTACTCTATTCATTAACGCATTACACTCCTTATACTTCCATACTGTTTTAATGAATTATATATCTTTTCCCAGGTTGATTCAATGAAACCATTTTTTATTTTTATAAAATCATAATAAATGTACCGATTGTTATAAAAATTCCTCCTAAAACAGTTTTTAGAGTTATGGCTTCGTGTAATATTACAAATGCAAGTACTATACTTATAACCACACTGAATTTGTCAACGGGAACTACTTTTGAAGCTTCTCCGATTTGCAGTGCATAATAATAAAACAGCCATGAAAGGCCGGTTGCTACTCCGGATAAAATAAGAAATACCCAGCTTTTAGTGCTAATGTTTGTAATACCATGGTGTGAACCCGTTACAAATACCATTCCCCAAGCAACTACCAATACAACTATAGTTCTTATAGCGGTAGCTAGATTGGAGTTTATTCCTGTTATACCTATTTTAGCCAGAATAGATGTAAGGGCAGCAAACAATGCTGACAAAAGAGCAAATACAAACCACATGCTTTTACCTCCTTTAACCGTTAGATGCACCTCCCAAAATGTACTTTAAAAATATTAACTGATATAATAAATATAAAATAAGTTTATCTAAAAAGATAGGTTTAGTATTTACAAGATTATAAGAATTTTATTGGAGGTTTGTAATATGAAATCATTCAGAAAAGAGTTGTTTTTTAATATACCCAGCAGAAGAGCTTATAGAAATATAACACAGCAGGTTCAGCAGTGTATTGACGAAAGTGGTATTAAAGAGGGTATGGTTTTGGTTAACGCAATGAATATAACTGCAAGCGTCTTTATAAACGATGATGAAGATGGGCTTCATTCAGATTTTGAAAAATGGCTTGAAAAACTGGCACCAGAAAAACCCTATAGTCAATACAATCATAACGGCTATGAGGACAATGCCGATGCACATCTAAAGAGACAAATAATGGGCAGGGAAGCGGTTATAGCAATTACTAACGGAAAGTTGGATTTTGGAACCTGGGAACAGATTTTTTATGGCGAGTATGACGGGAAGAGAGAGAAAAGGGTACTTGTAAAAATTATAGGGGAATAAAAAACATTTGAATGGGACATTTTTAAATATATGTTAAATTCAAAGAGGTAAACTAATGTTAAATCAGGAAACTAAAGAACTTCTTACACAATTTGGATTTGAAAGAGAAATGCGGAAGTTGGAAGATTACTTTTCCGAATATTCTACAAGATTCATTTACAAGATGTATCCAATGCCTGAAAATACTAAAAACCTGCTGGGCAGGAACAGTATGCATTATATTCAGTTGGCATTGTGCAGGTCGAAATTACTGGCTGAAGGTGTGATAACCGCACTTAATGCAAAAAATGCGCTGTTGGCCATGCTTTCTGCAAGAGCACATTTAGAGGTAACAGGGGCTTTAGCTTTTTTCCTGAAGAAACTCTACAATTATTATAATAATATAATACCCTACCAAATTCTCAACGAAGCACTTCAAAGGTTAATACTGGGCACTAAAACAGAGGAACTATCTGAAAATGCTCCTTCACCTGTAAATGTAATGACACTAGTAGATGCGGCTGACGAGTATCTTTGCAAAACAAGAAAAAGTGGTATAAAAGAATTCAGAGAGAATTACAATTATTTATCAGAATACTGTCATCCGGATTTTTTCGGTATAACTATGCAAAGCCGTATTGATAACAGAAGAATAACAACATACAGCTTTTTTAACCATCTAAAAGAACAGGATTTTACGTTTTTAAACTGTCTATTGTTAAGCTTATCCACGTTCTTTCTACTATATGACAGTATTCTTGAATTGCTGAAGAAAAATGAGAAACTACCGGAATATGAATGACAAATCTTTAAAATGTTAAGGTTATTTCTTTAATATCTGTTTTTAATTGCCTGTAGATAACGCCTGCTTTTTCAAACATCCTTTTAGATGCCTTTACATTATCTGTATCAGCATATTTATCGCTCAAGTAGATTACTTCTCTTATACCTGATTGAATTATTGCTTTTGCGCATTCATTACAGGGAAACAGGGCAGTATAAATTTTACTACCATCAAGTGAAACCCCTCTGTTATTTAGAATTGCATTGAGTTCAGCATGTACAACATAAGGGTATTTTGTACAAAGAACATCCCCTTCTCTTTCCCATGGAAATTCATCATCAGAACACCCGAAGGGGAATCCGTTATAACCAACACTCAAAATTCTGTTGTTTTTCCTGTCAACAATACAAGAGCCAACTGGAGTAGAGGGATCTTTGCTTCTTTTCCCGGATAAAACTGCTATTCCCATAAAATATTCGTCCCAGCTAATATAATCAGTTCTTTTACTCATGGTAAATATCTCCTTTGGATAATCAATAATTAATTATACTATAAATTGTGAATTGAGAGATAATAGTGACTTAATTTATACCAGTAATATGAACAAAGTATGTCTTGTATGCATTATTTGTCCATGGAGTAAACCATGAATCTTCAGTATGTTCAGCTATTACGGGCTCATACCTTGCTTTTGCACTATTGTAAATCATTCCTACAATAACGGCTGCATGCGAGATGGCTGATTTATTCTTCCAGTGGTACTGTATAATATCACCGGGAACTACATATTCTCCTATTGATGGGTCATATTGATTATCCCCCATAATTACTTTTTGAGTAGCTTTTGGACCAAATTCATTATTTTTAAAATTACCTGACAGGGTACTATTAAGTCCTTTGGAGGTGCTCCAGGTCCAGGAATAATCATCATTGGGAGTTGCCAGAGTTCCCTTCTTATTATAGAACCATTGGAAAGCTCCTGATTTATCATTGGCAGCCCCACCGGCCCTAAGACATTGGGAAACAAAATTAGTGCAGTCTCCGCCTTTCCATTTTTCATCACCGAAGTTCAGATATTCCTTTGAGTAATTGTTCCAATGGCTGAATGCCCAGTTGTAGACCTCATCTCTGTTATATTCATTGCTCATACGGGAAATTTTCCATTCAGGCACAACAGATAATAGCTTTGAAGGCTTGCTTTTTTTGGCTTTGTCCAATACTTTTTTTGCTTCGGATTTTAGTGTAAGAATCTGTTCATTTAAACTAGATAGGGTATTTCTTGATAAATCATCGGAATCACCCTTTTTTGATTGAAACTTATCTTGTGTAATTTTCCAGACACCTTTGTCCATTGAGAGTAATAATAAATGTTTCTCTGCTTTACTGCCAATTATGGGATTTCCTAAAGAGTTTGCAGCATTCCAGAAAATATCTGCTGTCACGGTGGCCTTAATGTTCGCAGAAGTACCATCAAAACGTGTTTCATGTATTTGAACCTTTGGATTAACCTTTTCTATTACGTAATCATTGAAAGCATAAGGAATTATATAATCCTCTAGTACCTGTTTTTTTACAAATAACAGATTCTTTTGGGAGGTTTCTGAATTATTGGCAAAAAAATTATCTAAAGCATCTACATTATAAGAAACAGTAGACTGAATTTTTGCACAGAGAAATTCTCTTGTCACTTGCTCTGCAAGGCTAATATCTACTGGTTTAGCCTGTAAACTGATATGACAAGAGATTATAATACTTAAAAAAAATATAATCAAAACTTTCTTTTTCATAAAACCTCCTGTTCAGCTGTATTTATATAGACTGACTTTTCTGCCCATTCTGCGCTCTCTTATTTTTAATTAATGAAATTATTAGTAATATTATTGGAAACAAAATTTGAGGTGGTAGTGAAATTAATGTTTCTCCCATACCATGCTCCCAACTGTATAGTTCCATAGCATCTGGAAACGCCCAAAAGGAGAGTACAATTATGAGCAACCCGAAAGCCGGAACAAGCGGCTTATATTCTATGCCAAATATTTCGGCAGATATTTTTGAAATTGCATATAATGAAACTAAAACTTTAATACCTCCACCGATAAGAAGATTCATATCAACAAGTGGGTCTATACTTATAGCAGGAATAAGCTGAGCTGCAATATGTGAAGGATACCTTACATACTCAATAAGCGCCGGCCCAATTATTTGAAGGTTACGAGACGAGATTAGCAGAAGCATAAGTCCTGATATACCTACTGCCCAATAAGTTGCTTTAAACCTTCCTTTTTCGCTGTTTGTGTACGGCAAAATCATAAGAAAAACTATATAGTCTGCAAAAACAGAGCTCACCAAATCATAAGAACTTTTAATAACAGGGGGTATGGCTATTAAAATTGGTTTAAACCCCGTAAAATCTGTAACGTTTATTAATGAAAGAGTAACGATTGCAATTGCTAAAGGAAGTAATGGTACAAGTACTTCACAGCTTTTACCAATTACTGAAAGACCACCTCTGGCCGCATAAACTGATATAATTATAAGCACTAATACTATCACTATAATGGGCGTTTCGGGATAACTGACAGTTACCATAAATTCACTAAAAGCTTTTGTATCTAGTATTGCATTATGCATAAAATACAAGATGTAAATAAGACACAAAAATTTTCCTGTTGTTTTGCCAAAACAAAACTCAATTATTTCAAGAAGATTTTTCCCGTTGCTAATTTTCGATAAATATAACTGCATGGTAATAACTATAAAACCGCCAAGGGTTCCTAAAAGAACTGCTATCCAGGCATCTCTTTTGGCTCCTATGGCAGGGTTGGAAATGGTAGTACTTCCGTGAAAATAACCTATGGCTATCACTGCAAGCTGATAATTAGATAGTTTAACCTTACTCATACTATTCATCTCCCAAACCCATGTTGTTAAATATATTCGTTATAATTTCATAGGGGCTCGGAGGCGCTTTTTTGATACTTATAAGAATACCCAATATTAAAGAAATCCCAACAATTACAAAATAAACACCCATAACTTTACCCCTAGATGTCGATGTTAACAGTTCTTTTAGATTTATAAGTACAAGTATTAAAATACCTATTATTACTTTTAGCAAATAATCTCACCTTACCTAATTTTTATTGTTTTACTTAAAAGCCCGGTTCTGTCGATTTTTGCATCTACTTTTACATTTACTTTAATAGTAGGGAAAATTTGCTCGCTCCAAACATCTGTAACTTTTCGCCAGTATTTAGGATATTTATCAAACACATGAATTCCAAAGCCAAATATGTCACTTTTATATTCATTCTGGCATTTAGTAATTGCACTATAACATTCTTTAGTGATTTGTTTTTCAAGACATTTGCTAAGGGATTTACACACTTTATCGGGACTTTGCCCCGACTGACTTTGCTGTTCGCCAACATTGCCTTCCGCTTTGATTTTGACGTTAACTTCTATAGAATTATTACTTGAGGCTTTAACTTCAATTTTGGAAGCCCCCTTCATTAATTCAATTGCTATTATTTCTTTAGGATTATCAGGACTTTCTAATTCAATAATCCCTGACTTAACACGACCTGTTATAAACATATATCCACGGGTTTCATACTTGTCAAGCCAACCGACCATTTTATCCTTTTGAAAAACAGCCAAACCCTCAGTAGAGGTTAAGTTTTCAGATTTTTCTATAGTGCCAATAGATAGCTCGCGACCTTCCGTTGCCAATTCTCTTGCCATGTCCAACAACCGTATTTCTTTAGTAAATCCTCGGGATTTAGAATTTTTTATGGTATCTCTTATATAATCACCGGGAATTTTTGATAGCCCGTATTCCTGTTCTACTATTTCCTTTGCAGTTATACCCTTTGCAACCACAATAATTGACTTAAACTGGGTTTCATGGTCTCTTAAAATAAAATCCACATAATTTTTAATTCCTGATTTAGCAAGATCCTCACTAAAAACTATAACTTGTGAGGAACTGTAAAATATCTTTTTATTTATTTTGGCAAGCATGCTTCTTAAGGCTGCAAAAATAGTGCTTTCTGTATTGCTGACAGTGACAAAACTTTTTTCACCACCACCTCCGCCTCCGGGAACCCCTGCACCTGAGCTGCCGACACTTACAGGTTTGATAATTTGTGCTGTTACCGTTATTTTACCATCATCAGTCCGGTCTACTCCCATAGCTGTAAGAATAGATAATTCGCTCAGATCCCTGTTGTTCCAGCAACCTGTTGTTATAGTCATAATAATACTGATACATAGCAATAATAAAATTATTCTTTTAATCATTTTTTATGCCCCCTTGGAGCAAAAGTTT
Organism: Bacillota bacterium; assembly: GCA_023412275.1. Lineage (GTDB taxonomy): Bacteria > Bacillota > Clostridia > Acetivibrionales > DSM-1351 > Ruminiclostridium. Next base: position 9,610 of record JAEYNY010000082.1, on the reverse strand, counting down.
TCCCGGTTGTTCTTTTTCTATTTTGGTCTTTGGTTAACGAACGGGGGCGGTTATACATGGACCAAATAGGTGTTACTATGAAGGAATCCTTCAAGCTTTCTCCCCGGAAAGGTGCAAATGGGGAGAGGATAGGCACAAAAAATGATTTCTTTCCGCAAAGGTAAATAGTAAACATATAGGTAACAAAGCCTATTCCCAATAATCCAAGAAAATTAGCTGCAATTAAAATTGCAATCCTTAAAATTGCACCTACTTTCATAAGAGGAGGTACAATAAAGCTGCAAATCCCTGCTAATGCAGCAATAATAACTAGTGGGGCAGAAGCAATACCTGCACTTACTGCGGCATCTCCGAGGACAATAGCTCCTACAATGCTAACTGCCTGACCTATAGCCCTTGGCATACGGAGACCGGCTTCACGAAGAATTTCAAAAGTAATTACCATAATCAAAGCTTCTATAAAAGAAGAAAAGGGGATTCCTTCTCTGGTAGCAGCCATTGTAAGCATAAGCTTAAAAGGTATTATGGTTTGGTGAAAGCTAGTAACCGCAACGTATAAACCCGGTAAGTATACTGATATAAAAAAAGACATTAATCTTAGTATCCTCATGAAGGTTGCAAAATAAAATTCTCCGAAGTAGTCTTCCGGGGCTTGAAAGCTCTCAATAATCAGAAAAGGAACAGTCAAAACAGTGGGAGTTCCGTCTGCCAGTATTGCAACTCTTCCTTCCAAAAGTTTAGCTGCAACTTTATCAGGCTTTTCACTGTTCCCGACCATGGGGAAAAAGGGCATTTTGCCATCTTGTATAAACTGCTCCATATATCCGGTAGCAAGAATTGAGTCTACATCTATCCTGTTAAGACGGTTTTTAACTTCCTCCACAACTTCAGGTGCGGCAATACCCTGAATATAACAAATTGCTATATCAGTATTTGTTTGCTTGCCTAACACAAGGCTTTCAACTTTAAATTTAGTATTTTTAATTCTTCTCCTAAGCAGAATTAAATTTGTTTTTAGACTCTCTGAAAAACCCTCTCTTGAGCCTTTTAGACTTATCTCGGTATCAGGTTCTCCAACAGCTCTTTTTTCAGGAGATTTCAATCCTATTTTAAAGGCCTTGTCCTGACCATCTATGAATAAAACAACATCCCCAGTTAGAATACCGTTCAAACAATCTTTTAAAGAATAGAGCTCTTTAACATCATTAACACATAATATACTCTCACTTAACAGTGTAAAAACTGATGAATAGCTCTTTTCACCGGAGTAGTTTATAATAGGTTCAATAATATTCTCAGCAAGGATTGCCTTGTCAAAAAAACCATCTATAGAAGCAATGATAATTCTTGTATTAAGCTTTCCTAAATGCACTTCCCGCAGATTCAAATCACTGCACAGGGAAAATTCTTCATTCAGCACTCCTCTGACTCTGTCTATTGATTTAGGAATTTGAGTATTACTGCTATTTTGACTATCTACAGATACCTTGGTATCCGCAGGTATTGATTTTTTAGGCTCTCTGGATTTAAAAAAACTAAACATTATATCACCCAAAGTCATTGTGCCCAAATAAAACATTACTATTCTATATGTATAAATACTGCTGATTTGGAAAATAATCCATAATAGGTTAATTTATTTAATAAGGAGTTCGCATATATGACCGAAAAAGACAAACAAAAGTCTGCAGATATTTGGATGTTTAAGGTATTAACTATAGCTTTGGTATTGACAAGTACTTTACTTGCTTTTTTCTGTATACGGGTAAACAATGTAGTAAACCAGTACAAAGAAAAATATGATAATGAATGTGTTCAATCCATGCTTATTATGAAATCAAATCAATCATTAACAACAAACACAAATAACTATAAATCTCAAAGTGATGAACTCAATAAGCTTAACAACGATCTTAAGAAACAAAATGAACAGATACAAAAAGAGCTTGAAGAACTGAGAAAACAAAACAAGCAATTGGAAGCTACAAAGAGGGAACTAGCCGATGATAACCTTCAGCTTCAGAAATCACTTAAAAAGGCAGCAGCGGTAGGTGTAAAACCTCAATCATACAAGATATACAGTGGTGACAATCTGGGAAATAACACAAAACGAAAGTATCTTGGAAAATTTCTTGGCACGGCATATACTCCATCTGCTGAGGAATGTGGCAATAACAAGGGTATAACCAGCTCCGGTCAGCCAATAGTACCCGGTGTATCCATCGCAATAGATAACACACATTGGCCATATGGAACCATATTCTATATTAAGGGATTGGGATATACAATTGCAATGGACACGGGTAGCGCAATAAAAGGCAAAAACAGATTTGATTTTGCAGTATTAGATAAGAAGTTCGCATACGAGCTTGGACAACAATATTATGACGTGTACCTAGTAAAGATAGGAAACGGTAAGATTAGTGAATCTATTATAACCAAATCGGCTTAAATGAAAGAATGCTAATAAAAATCAGGAAATATTGACTTATTTATAAAATTGGTATATAATAACAGTGGATTTAAGTCTTAAAAATTAATAATTTATCGCTGAATTATAGCAGTTTGATTGCTATAAGCGGGGGAACCATTTAATGGGGTGAATCCTGGGTCACCAGGTAGGGTTAGTCTCTTACAACCCGAATCCGGGAGCTAACTTCGTAAGCGTTGGGGAGAAAGTGAATTTTTACTTTTTGTAATTTTCTAACCAATGCTACAGTTTATCTGTAGCATTTTTTAAGTTTATCCTTATTCATTTTCTTCAAAATTTAATTATTCAATTTTAAATCTTACTTTATAATTTGAAAGGGAGGGAACTTATTTGATGAAAGTTTGTATCTCGGGATTAGGCCGCACCGGAAAGGAAATTGCAAGGACAATATTATTACAAAATGAAATTCAGCTTGTTTCTGCTATATGCAGTCCGAGCAGTAAATCTTTAAATAAGGATTTGGGAGAAATTCTTGGAATTAATAAAACAGGAATTATGGTTACCGGATCTGATAACCTGGAGGAAGTAATATTCAGAAATAAACCGGACGTTGTTATTGATTTTTCAAATCCAAAATCGGCGTTGAAAAATGCTTTAATTTTCTCAAAATACAGAATAAACATTGTAGTGGGAACCACTGGATTCTCAGATTATCAGCTTAAAAAGCTCTATGTAATTTGTAGAAAGTTCAAAAACGGTATTGTTTATGCACCAAACATAACTATGGGTGTAAATGTTCTGATGCTACTGTCAAATCTTACTGCAAGCTTGCTAAGTAATTACGATTTTCAGATTACAGAGTTGCATCATAAAAACAAATTGGATTCACCATCCGGAACAGCAAAAAAAATAGCCGGCGAAATTCAGAATGGTCTATTAAACAAAGGAGTTGTGGTTTCACATAAAGACATACCGATAAATTCTGTAAGAGCCGGAGGTGTAATAGGAAAGCATGAAGTAATGATTGTAGGCCAGGAAGACAAAATAGAAATCAGTCATGAATCTTTTTCAAGAAAAGCCTTTGCACAGGGGGCAGTAAGTGCAGCGAAATTTATTCATAAAAAATCCGGGTACTATGAAATGAAGGATGTCCTTGATTTGGAAAAAGTATTAAAAACTTATATAGAAAATAATAACAGGTGGTCGTCAAAGCGCAACAACAAATATAACGCCAGACCGGCTTCGAATTAAAAAAATAAGAACCCTGCTACTGCTGGGTTCTTGTTTTTTTAGCTCTAAACATAAATTTTATAATATTTTTTATTATCAGAATGAGTTCAATGATTCCAAGAATACCTACGATAGTTACCAAATCCCTGTTTTCGGTAACTATGTCTTTAATTTTTGTTCTGTAATCCGCTGGCGCTGAAACAGTCTTATCCGAGTATAAATTAACTTCTATTACCGTATTATCATTGAGCGTGTATTTTAATACACCTGCAATAGTTTCAGTATTAACCGGGAGTTTCAACTTTTCATTCGGTATAAAGCTTATACTTTTAATAAAACTGTCCCCTACAGGATAAGTGTAATAAACATCAATTTTACTTGCCAGATCAATCTTAACATTATCTACTTCTATACTTCTTTGAGGGATATTTTTGGGAACCAGTACTCCTGTATAAAATTTGGAAAAACCGTAATCAAAAAGTTTTGAAGTCTCAGAAAAAGCACTTTCTTTACTGCTGTTAAATACCACAGCAATAAGACGTTTATCATTTTGAGAAGCGGTAGTAACAGCAGAAAAGCTCTGAGGGTTTGTATTTGTACCTAATTTTCCGCCATCAACGCCTTTATAACTCCAAAAGAGGGTATTTTGGTTTGTTAAAATGGAAGAATTATTTCCATTGAGCCAGCCAAAACCTCTAGCTCCAAATATCACATTAAAAGTATTGTTTGATATCGCTGCCTTTATAAGTAAGGCAATATCATTGGCAGAAGTATATTGAGCCTTATCATAAAGGCCTGTTGGATTTACAAAATATGTATCTTTTAAAGACAGTTCTTTAGCTTTCGTATTCATATACCTGACAAATTTTTTGATATCACCGTCACCTACATATTCGGCAAGTGCTACAGCCGCATCATTTCCCTGTGAAAGCATTACGGCATAAAGTAAATCTTCAACAGTATACTGATTTCCCACCACAAGATTGAGCCCATTAAAGCTGGCGGCATTTTTACTGATAGTAACCTTAGCATTTAGATCTGTTTTTTCAATCGTTACAAGAGCAGTCATAAGTTTACACATAACCGAAGGTGATAAATGCTTATAAGCATTTTTTTCAAAAAGAACTTGTCCCCTTACGGTATCCATTAGGACTACAGAGCTGGAAGTAAGTCTTTCAGTCGGCGTCCATGCAAAAACCGGGATACTATTTAATATAAAAATTAATGCCACTATAACCGAAAATATTTTTTTATTCATTAACTTCACCTGTCGAAAGTAATTATTTCATTTCTTAATATAATGATAGAGCATAGGGACTCAATTAACAAGGCAAAAATCAATAATCTAAAGTTAAAAATAGGTTACAAATTTTACAATAATTAATAAAGTTATTCAACAAATGAAAACAATGCATATAAGTAACCATAAAATAAAATAATACATTTAAGCCTAAGCATAATTTATAAAAAAGGAGCTTAAAATTGGGAATTGTAAAGAGATTAAGAAAATACATTATATATGATAAAAAAAGTATAAAACATGACTTTGAATTAAAGGAAACAAAGTCGGTTAATTGTAACAGGGCAAAAAACCCTGCTTCTATGGATACGTTTGATAGTGAAGAGTTCAAGGATTACTTTGATAAATGCCCTGTTAAGGATGAATATCTTGAAGAGCATGTGTCAGATGATATAGATAATAATAAAAGCATAATGAAAAAAATATATAACATACCTGAAAACAGTGATATTGTATACAGGGAGTTCAATATAACAGTGCAAGATGAGACTTATCAGGCTTTTATAGTATTTATTGACGGAATGACGGACAGTAGTATTATAAGCAATAACATTCTTCAGCCTTTAATGATTTTATCAAACCTTGATTTTAAACAAGAGGTAAAGGATGTAGGAGAATTTATATTTAACAGACTTATACCTTTTAATCAGTTAAAAAAGGTTAAGGATTTCAAAGATGTTGTAAGCAATATTAATTTTGGCGGTTGTGCTGTATTTGTGGATGGATTGGAATATGCATACACTGCAGATACAAAAAAATGGGAACACCGAAATGTTGGTGAGCCAAATTCCGAAACTGTCATAAGAGGGCCGCAGGAGGCTTTTAATGAACAAATAAGAGCAAATACAGCCCTTTTAAGGAAAATATTGAAGGATAAAGACTTGACTATCAAGGGGCTTAATGTTGGTATGAGAAGTAACACTCCTTGTGCTGTTATGTATATCCGTGATATTGCAAATGAATCTCTTGTACATGAAGTATTGAAGAGAGTCAAAAGTATAAAGGTTGATTATATATTTGATTCCGGTGAATTGGAGCAACTATTGGAGGACAGCACTTTTCTGACAGCGCCACAGATATTTGCAACGGAAAGACCGGATACTGTTGCAAGAATGCTGGCCCAAGGTAACATAGCCGTTATATTGGACGGAAGTCCGTATGTACTTGTGATGCCTGCAACAATTACAGAATACCTTAGTACCCCTGAAGATATTAACATAAGATTTCCATATGTAAATTTTATACGCATGATAAGAATAATTGGTGTTATCATAGCACTTTTATTACCTGGACTGTATATAGCTGTGACAAATTATCATCAGGAAATGATTCCGACTAATCTATTATTTGCCATTGAAGCTTCAAGAGAAATCGTTCCCTTTCCAACTGTTATTGAAATAATAATAATGGAATTTTCATTTGAGCTTATAAGAGAAGCAGGCATCAGAGTACCGGGAGCTATTGGCTCTACAATAGGTATTGTGGGAGGTCTGATTTTAGGACAAGCAGCGGTTTCAGCTAATCTTGTAAGCCCAATACTTATAATAGTAGTAGCTATTACGGCACTAGGTTCATTTTCAATACCAAGTTTCTCTATGTCCTTCTCAATAAGAATAATTAGATTTGCTTATATCATATTAGGGTCCATAGCAGGATTTTTTGGAATAGCCTTAGGTCTGTTGCTGAATTCTCTGTTGCTGGCATCGTCAAAATCCTTTGGAGTACCTTTTCTCACACCATTCGGGCCTATTACAAACGGAAAATATTCAGACAAGATAATGAGAAAGCCTATGTGGAAACAGGAAAAAAGACCTGACTATCTGAACACAAAGGACATTATTAAGCAGCCTGAAATAAGCAGAGGTTGGACTCGCAGTGAAGAAGGTGGGGATGGAGGTGAGGATAATGAGGAATAACGAGGGCTTTGGTTCATGGGAATCAATCTGTTTACTAATAAATATGATTTTCGTTCAGGTAATATTGTATTATCCCAAAGATGCTGCAAGTATGGGGGGGAGCGCAGGATGGATTATACCTATAGCAGTAACTATAATCGCCTATATATACTTTGCCATAGCCACCGGCTTTTATAGGCAACATGGAAATCTTGACTTACTTGAGATATGCGAAAAATCAGCAGGAAGGATATTTAAAATAATTGTTGGTCTTTTAGCAGCGTTATTACTTATATTACTTGAAGTATCTCTTTTGGGGCAGTACGCACATTCACTGAAAATAGTGTCACTTGATAAATCTCCATTAGCATATATTCTTTTCCTTTTCCTTGTAGGGATGGCTGCGACAGCATATTACGGAATAGAAGTTGTAGCACGTATAAGTGCTTTTATAGTACCGATATGCATAATAGGATTTATTTTAATAACAATAGGAGTTATCCCAGAATATAGTATAGACAATCTGTTCCCAATATTAGGTAAAGGTGTTGATTCAATAATAAACGGAAGTACTGTCAGCTTGCATATATTTTCTCCGCTGCTGCTAATATTTTTTATGATACCTTTTTTTAAGAGAAGGAATCTAAACCGTGTAGGTTATTTATCAATAACCATATCAGGATTAATAATGCTTTGGTCCACATTATCATTTTTATTGACATATCCGTATGAAATGGCTGTGGGTAAAAAAATACCAATATATCAGATGGCAAGACTTATTGAAATCGGAGATTATATACAAAGAGTGGAATCAGTATTTGTATTGGTATTTTCACTATCATCAATATTATTCATGGGTGCCTTGTTTACGTTCATAATCCATATAATTGCTAAAACTCTTGATTTGGATAGACATCAGCCGATTATACTGCCAACAGCTGTAATAATATACTCTATGACATTTTTTAAAAAAGGACTTCCGTTTCACCTACCGGGAAATCAATTGACAAACATACTATGGATTTTAGCACTTTTGCTGCCAATTATTGTACTGATTATTGGTTCCATAAAAAAGTAGATCTGGAAAATGAAGGAGGGCAAGACTATGAGTAAAATAGCCAAACTTTTTTGTATGATTTTATGCATAGTTATAATTATGTTAACTCTGGCGGGCTGCTATGATAACAGAGAAATCGAAGACTTAGCATATGTAGTAGCAATCGGGATAGATGAAGCTGATAACAATATGTTTAATCTTACATTTCAGACTGCTGTACCAAAATCAGTAACCAAAGGCGAAGGGGAAACAACAGATATAAAAACCTTCAAGACTGATAATTTCCTTTCAGGCTTCAGGAAAACAGGAAGATATCTAAGTAAAAAAATAAATTTGTCTCATACAAAAATAATTGTAGTTTCTGAGGAAATAGCCAAAAAAGGGCTACTACCATTTCTGAATGGTTTACAAAACTACATGGAGCTTCGTCCTAACGTAAATATTATTGTTTCTGCAAACGGAGCAAAAAACTATATAGAGTCCTTGCAACCTAAACTATTAGCAAGCCCTACCAAATTTTACGATATGATGTTTAAATCCTACCAAACTGATTTTCGTGTTCCAAGTTCTCAACTGGGGGACTATTTATACAGAACACACAGCTCAGGTTCCCAACCTGTAACAATATATACAGATGTGGACAATAATGTTATTGACAGTAAAAAGCCTGAAACAGACAAACCTGCGGAAGAGGCAGATAAGGGAAAGAAGAACATGTCAGTAAAGGGTTTGGCTGTATTTAATGGGGACAAAATGACAGGAATTCTTGATTCCGCAGAAACCTCCATATATGCATTAATGACAGGGTCTATAGATAGCATAAAACTAGAGGTTAAAGACCCTCTGGACGAAAGATATAAAATATTAAGCAATATAAGGAAAGATAAATCCTCCAAAACTAGCGTACAGGTATATGGAAATAAACCCCAAATAAACATAAAATTCAATCTTCATGCCGATATAGAAGCAGTTCAAAACAACATAAATTACTCTGATCCTGCAAAATTACAGAAAGTTCAAAAGCAATATGAAGATTATATAAAAAATGTAATGAATGATCTTCTTACCAAAGCGTCTTATGAGTACAAAAGTGATATATTTGGTTTTGGACAGATAGCAAAGAAAAATTACATGTCTATATCTCAATGGGAGAAAGTCAAATGGCACGAAATTTTTCCCAATAGCGTCTTCAAAGTAATAGTTAGCACGACGGTATCGGGTCAGCAATAAATATAATCGGGAGTGAATAAAATGGCAGGTAATATAATTATAGCAATATTTTTAATCTGGATATGTATATATTCATTCAGCTTCGGAGTATATACATGGAAAAATAGAAACTGGTTTGGCGGATTGGTAGTAATTTTGTTAGCATTAACATCACTGTTTATTCCTGCAGCAATGATGTTTTGGTAGAATAAGAAATACCATAAATTGTTATTACTTTATCTATTGACACAAAAGTGGTGGCGTGTTAACATAACTAAGCTGTCGCGGAAAACAACACTTAAATTGTTAAGGTAGTATGAACTACCAAAAACTGAAAGTAAAAAAAGTGTTGACAACAGGATAGCAAAGTGTTAATATAATTAAGCTGCTTGCGACAAACAAACAGCAGAAACCTTACAAAGCAGTCGTAAGAAGGCTTTATGGACTTTGAAAAGTAAACAGTGATAAACATGTAAAGGAACTCGAAA
>JAEYNY010000152.1 GCA_023412275.1 Bacillota bacterium | reverse complement strand
TAGCAGCTATCATGATATACACCTCCATGTTATATTCTTTCATAAATATGTACTGACGGAAAGTTGGCAAGGTACAAACTTCTTTTACCGTCTATGTCCCAGAGACAATTTTGCTTTGACATAAATTCCAGCTTGTGGAGCATGAATTCATTAGTTACCTGAAAGTATTCCACCAGACCATCAATTGTTGGCTGCAACCATTCTCTAAGCGTATCAATTAGCATACCTGTAGGTACCATGAAATCTGTTGCCCACCGTAAGGCCAAATGTTCCATTTTGTCCACTGTGAGCCTGTCCCTGTAGCGCATGTATTTCCGCGGGGTTATGTCGCCAATGGTGGTCCTGTAGTGGCCTATCTCTTCCGCAAGGACACAGCGGTAAAGCTTCTCATCACCCCTGATACTTTCATTAATCAAAATAACATAGTAGTTCCCATCACAATAATAGTATCCCAGTATTGATTTCGGCAAGGGGGCAAACTCCTTGATAATGTGACATTTTCTACAAATAGTTTCTAGTTTGTCTGTTGATATCATATGGTACCTCGAATATTTTGACGAACATATGTTCTGAATTATATCACATAAAGATATCAAAGGAAAGATAAAGATAACCTAATTATTTAACATTCTATAGGGAAATAGAAAGGTTGTAGAATAACAACCACATTGGTATAATTTTATCAGTACATAGTGGCAATAAAATTCGGAGGATAAAATGAAAAGGAACAAATTAGCTCAACCATTTTTAAAGTGGGCAGGTGGAAAGCGACAGCTACTAACCGAGATTAAGAAATATATTCCACAAAAGGTAAATACATATTATGAGCCTTTTATTGGTGGGGGGGCCTTACTCTTTGAATTACAGCCTAAAAAGGCAATAATTAATGATGTTAACTCTGAACTAATCAATTGCTATACGGTCGTGAGGGACTCCGTTCAAGAACTTATAAACGATTTGCAGAGGTATAGAAATGATGAGAATTTTTATTATGAAACAAGGGATTTAGATAGATCTGAGCTATATACCGGTTTAAGTACAATTGAAAGAGCTTCAAGGATAATATATCTAAATAAAACTTGTTTTAATGGACTGTTTAGAGTTAATAGCCAGGGACAGTTTAATGTTCCCTTCGGAAAGTATAAAAACCCAAAAATTGTTGATGAAATAGTTTTAAGAGCCGACAGTAATTATTTACTTAAAAATAATATTACACTATTAAATAATGATTTTGAAATAGCAGTAGAAACTGCAAAAAAAGGGGACTTTATTTATTTAGATCCCCCATACGACCCAGTATCAGATACATCTTCATTTACAGGCTATAGCCTCAACGGGTTTGATAGAAATGAACAAAAAAGGTTATTCCATGTATTCAAGCAATTGGATTCAAAGGGTTGCAAGGTACTATTAAGCAATTCAGCAACTAATTTTATAATGGATTTATATTCTGATTTTAAAATAATTAAAGTTACGGCTAGTAGAAATATAAATTCAAATGCTTCAGGTAGAGGAAAAATTGACGAACTATTAATTATGAATTATGATATAAAATTATAGAATGGCGGTACATTTATGACAACCTATGGGACATTAAATGATAATGCCTGGGAAAAATTATTTGAAAAATATAATATCTTAGAGAATATAAATCTCAACGGATTTTACAAAATAGAATCCAGAATGATAAATGAGTTTAGAGAAAGCAGGTTAATGGCAAAATTTGATCACTATGTCAATTTACCAAGGATTTTTAAAAATCATAAACTTTCTATCCTTCCAATTTCTCGTTCTGAATATTTAATTGGTACTTTTTCATCGTATTATAAAGTCGAGTATGATGAAACAATTGAAAATGTTCCTGTTTCACTTCCCCACCATATAGAGAGTATTGATTGCAATAACCTGTATTCCGAGAATGCAGCATTACATTGTGCAAATATAACAGGAATAATAAGTGACTTAATGAATGAGGAGGCAATGTTAACTATTTCCGGAAGGATGTCAAGTAACAGCTTCAATTACAGTATAAGAAGCTCTACAAACGATTCGATGTTTCCTATTAACGTTAGAAATTCTCAAATAGAAATAGATGCGGGTTTTGAGGGCGAAGGTAGTCTTTATTTAATTGAAGCAAAAAACATTACTGTGGATGACTTCCTAATAAGACAATTATATTATCCTTATAGATTATGGCGTGAAAAGATTACAAAATCAATTATACCTGTATTTATGACGTATTCAAATGACATTTTTAGTTTCTTTATTTTTGAATTCAAGAATCCGCTGGAATACAATTCATTGCACTTACTAAAGCAAAAAAATTATGTGATAGCACCGGAAAGTATTTCATTGGATGATATATGGAGAATATTTAATTCCGTTATTTTAGCAGATGAACCAAATGTTCCATTTCCACAGGCAGATAAATTTGAAAGAATTGTTGATTTACTTGGATTACTAGTAAATACTACTTTAACAAAAGAAGAGATAACACAGAACTATCAATTTGATAGTAGACAGACAGATTACTATACTAATGCAATAATATATCTAGATCTTGCTAAGAAGTATACAGACTTTACAACTGGTGAAATAACGTATACATTAACCGACAGAGGAAAAGGTATTATGAATAAAAGGTATAAAAACAAATATCTTTCCCTTGTAAAATGTATATTGGAACATAAAGTTTTTCATGAAGTATTGGATAATTATTTTAAATTAGGTTATCCACCAAGCAGAGATTTAGTTTGTAATATAATGAGGGATTGCAAACTATATAATGTAGGTAGCGAAAGTACTATTAATAGGAGATCTCAAACAATATTAAGTTGGATAGAATGGTTATTGAATTTAGTTGATGAATAAATAATTATTTTATTATACAGTTTAAATACGATATTTACATAAGGTTTCTTGTAAGATTACATTGACCATACATATTTGATAATTAATTGGAATTAAGCTATATTATTTGTAATGATTTTCGACATTAATTATATATATTGACATTTTATGGCACAAATTTTAAATATATAGTATACTTAATATATATAATTTACTAAGCTTGGAGATATTAGCATGATAAAAAAAATTACAACTGCATTTGTGATATCCGTTTTTCTATATCTAGCTTTTTATACTACAATATACGCTCAGCCTAACCTACAAGAAACTTCCCAAAAGGAATTAGATATTAGCATTCTTAAAAATGAAATAAATGATATAGTGGGACGAGTATCGTTACTTGAGAACGATAAAGCTAAAGATGACGGTAATTTATATGATAGAATTATTACTCAGAAAGATAATGTGTATGAAAAAGTTCTCGATGACTTAAAAGCTAATGCTGAAGAAGCTAACAGTAACACTAGTTTTATAATTGATTTTTTTACATTTGTGACAGCTATATTTGCCCTAATTGGTACAGTACTTGGAGTGTGGGGATTTACTGTAAATAAAAAAATTACTAGAATAAAAAATGAAGCAATAAAAACGACGGAAGAAATTGAACGGAAATTACAAGAAATACTGAAAGTTGAATGTGATATAAAAACAACTTTGTCTCAAGCACAAGCCGAATTTAGTGAAGTTTCAGCTTCTTCTGAAAAAGCGGGGGATTTAGTTGAAGAAATGGAAGCATATAGGAATGCCATTGAACATATATCTGATTTAAAAGATAAAATTGAGAAAGACTCAGATGTAGTTTATAATTTAGGTAGAAAGTTAGAAGGAATATTATCCTTAGTTTCAGATGATAAAGCAGTTGAATATTATGAAGAAATAGAATCTTTATCGAATGAAATAGAAGCACTAAATAATGTTAATAAAGAAGATTATAATCAAGAAGTCATAGAAAATGGGAGATTACAGGAAAAGAAAATAAAAAAACAGTTAAATGAAATCGTTCTTGAAGATGATGTAAATGAAGGGGGTCAAAATAATGAACAAAATTAATGAAAGTAATAATTTAAACCTCCAAAATGAGATTGTTCTTAACGTTATTGAAGTTGAGCAGAAGGGAAATATTTTTTACATTGGCAAGATAAAAGCTCGGGATTTAATTAAAATAGCAACAGTTCACGTAAGAGGAAGTATAAGTGATGAGGAAAATAAATATTTAAATGAAGTAAAAGATAAACTATCGGATACAGTAAGTATTCAAGATTCAGATTTCGGAATACAAAGGGTAATGCAATTAAAAAGGTTAAGGGAAATTTCTGAATATTTGAAAGATAGTGATTTCGAAGGTATATTGCCAGGATCCTTAATAGTTTCAATAAACAATAAAATAAATTGGGAATCAGATGATAGAGAGCGATTGTTTTCTGATGAAGGGTTTACAATTGACCAAACCAAATGTGCTGGTGTTAAACAATTGAGTATTAAGTCTAATATGGTAGATGCCTTTATAGTAGATGGTCAGCACAGATTAGGGTCATTTGAATATGCTAAAGAGTTGATTGATCAATTCGAGTTAGTAGTTACTATTTTTTTAGATATGCAAATTCCACTACAAGCAGAAGTATTTGGCGTAATTAATGGTAAACAAAAACCTGTAAATAAGTCTTTACTATATGATTTAAAAGAATTTGGAAAAAACAATTATGAAGATATTAAGAGGTGCCATACTATAGCTAAATGGTTTAATCAAGAAGAAAAGTCCCCGTTAAAAAATAAGATAAAAATGCTGGGTACTGGTTATGGTTCTATTTCTCAATCTGCTTTTATTGATGAATTACAAAAGTATGTAAAAAAAAGAAAACCAGCTTTTGCTTATAAGTCTTTCCTTAGAGAACGTGAAAATGTAGAAATTATCCGAATTTTACATAGTTATTTTATTTCTGTTAGGCATGTATTCGAAGGTGCTTGGGATAATACAGAGAATTATGTTTTGCTAAGAACAACTGGCTTTGGGGCACTTATGAAAGCTTTATATTATATATATATATTCCATTATGTAAATGGGCTTGAATTTAAAAAGGTTAATTTAGTCCCTTTTTTAGCTAAAATAAAAAAAGTAACAGATTTTAGTGTTATGAGTGAAGGAAAATCTGCTGGTCAAGGATTACAGCTAACATTAAGTAAAAGAATATTAAAAGAACTTATTGGAGATGAAAAAACGTTAAGAGAACTTGAGAAAAAATATAAAGATATAGTTATGTAATCTGCTAGTGTAAATATATTAGACCAAGACTCTTCTTGGTCTTTTTTTATTAGTAAGAATGTAACATATTGTGGCACAATATTCAACTTAATGTTATAATAAAAGTGTAAAATTTGTATAAATAAGGAACACAGAGATAAAAACTTTGAAGAAATATTACTTTAGTAAATAGAATTTTATTAAAAGTTAAGACAAACTATCTTCAATTACTCATTGGCATTAATACGCGTAGAGTCAACTTGATTTCCAAAAAGGAAGGCCTGATACCATATGAATAAAGCAATTAGAATATGGCTAAGAGAAAATAATTATGCAGACATAGCAGATTTAATTGATGGATTGATAGATGAGTGGAGTAGTCAAGGGAAAAAGACAAGAAGAAATTGGTGGGAAGTACTAGCTGGGGACAAGAAAGGGAGATCTAGAATTATCTGCGGAAGGGTATTTCCAGTATTAAAAGCTGCGAGGATAAGACAGGGGTTACCTGATGTAAGTAACTCGATTTGTCGTAATGAAAATGAAGAAATTCCGAATATTAGAGAAACGAATCGTTGGTCACAAGAATAAAAATAATTCAAGAAGGGGATTTTGCTTATGGACATTATTTATCCTATTTATTTTACTAAAAAAGGTAGGGGAATTGACTGGAGAGTGCCAAGAAACAGAATAAATATAACTTTAAGATACGAAAATGGAAGTACTACTGTTTCAGATTATTTATCCGGCCTACACTTACATTCTGCTTTTACTTTTGATGACGGATATGTATCAGGATATTTTATTGACGATGATGAAATGGTGAGAGTTACCAATTTAGTGGGGTATGATGGGAATAATATCTTGAAATGGTGCCCCAATTGCAAACAAATTAAGGGAATAGAGGGATTTGACTATAGTGGAAGATATGCCAACGGACAAAGAGACCAAAGTAATTGTAAAGATTGCAGGAGTATGTATTAAAATGCAGAAAGAAATTTGAATTTATGCTTTAAATATCTAATTAAACTTTAGAGTTGAGGTTTTGTATACAGTTAAAGCCTATGGGAATGCTGGTTGCAAGTGCCTTTTCCCGAAATAAGCATTGATTGTATATAATGGTATGAGTAAACTCAATGATTACAAATTCTATATGATCTCAACCTTCTTAACGGCTTCATCTGGATGGCCGTCAATACTAATTTTAGTTTAAACTTTTCTCTATTACAGAGGCTAGCCCCATATACAAGATGATCAATGACAGATCAAAAATGGGCTAACAATTTTATCTATATCTGTAAAACGTTATTTCTTTTTTAAACTCCCATCCGAGTTATATTTTAGCTTTATAAGTTCGATATATTCTTCCACTTGCTTTAAAGCCTCATCCGGCAAGCCAGTAACATCAAGATTGTAATAGGCTTTTGTTTCAACTTTGGATTCATTAAAATTCTGTATATTTGAAAGGCCAAGTAAATAATCAACGGAAACACCGAAATAATCAGCTATTTTGATTAGCATTTCAGAGACTGGTTTACTTTTTCCTGACTCATATTTTGTATACGTGCTTCTTCCAATTTTAAGAGCAGAAGCCACATTTGCTTGGGTTAATTTTTTTGATTTTCTTAATTTACGAAGTAATTTTTCCTCCATAAGTACACCTCTATATTATTGTATGTGAATTATTTTAACCTTGTAAATGTGAACATTACCCTTCATTTGATATGGAAGTAAATGAGAAATGAAGCGGTATAAAAAAATTAGAGAAAACTCAGACTTAACACAGGGAAAGATTGCCGAGAGAAGGGTGATTAGTAAATTTGAAACTGGAAGTGCGAGACCTTAACCTGATACAGCAAAAACGATTGCTGAGGTCTTGGGGTATAGACAAAGTTTTTTATGAAAAGCAAGAATCCGAGGCAAGGGAAATAGGAACATCCCTATCAAAGACAATATTCAAAAATTACGGGGCTTGCTCATATAAAATATTTGAATCAGTAATACTTTCGTTTGAAATTATTCTTTCTATGGACATAAGTATCTTTATAAATACAACAACTTATAACTAAATGAAAAATATATAATTTACTTTTTCAAAGTCCCATCCGGGTTATACTTCTGCTTTACAAATTCAATATAATCCTCAACCTGCTTTATGGCTTCTTCCGGCAGGCCAGAAACGTCAAGATTATGGTATGCTCTGGTTTCAACTTTTGATTCTGATAAATCACGAATTTCAGTACGTCCGAGAAGATAGTCAACGGAAACACGAAAAAAGTTAGCAAATTGATTCAATAATTCAGTATCTGGTGAACGTCTATTTTGCTCAAACATACCTATAGAACTCGGTGAAATATTAAATTTCTCAGCAAGTTCCTTTTGAGTGAGTTTTAATTCCTGTCTTAAATTGGTAAGCCTTTGGCCAAAAGTCATAATATCAACTCCTGTAAAAATTATAACACAAAGTGTGTGACCTTATATTTGTTCACACGAAATGTGAAATTACATATTGACAACACACAAAACGTGTAGTATATTTAAAACACTAAGCAACACACAAAACGTGTAGTCGTTGGAGGTGATAATAAATGAAAAAGAACACAAAATTATTAGATTTTCGGTTAAGTTCTGGTTTGACAATAAGAGAGATGGCGTTAACTGTTGGAATATCGAAGTCTTACTATGAAAAGATTGAGTCTGGTTTAAGAAATCCAAGTTTTAATTTTATCGATAAGTTTAAGACAAAGTTTAAAAATGCTGATACTGATTCTCTTTTTTTTACTTATTCACAACACGAAACGTGTATAGAGCAAGCGGAAGTAGCTGAAGAATCTGCATAGGAGGCAAGGGAAATATGAACATTCCTATCAAAAACAATATTCAAAAATTACGGGAGTCCAGGGGACTTAATCAGGAGGATCTTGCAGAAGTCTTGGGAGTGACCCGTACATATTTATCCAAACTTGAAAACCAGAGGTTTTCTCCCGGGCCGGGTCTTATGCAGAAAGTTTGCTTATTCTTTGGTAAGGAGCTGGGGGAAGTATTCTATATTGCCGGAGGTGATGGAAGTGGCAGTTGATTCAAATATGAAGGTTAAACAGTACATCCATAAGGTATCGGTTGACAGGAAAACAGGGGAAAAGCTTTCCGAGACTTATGAGCCGTATGGGGAAGTGCCGGAAATAACACTTGAGGAACATACCAACAAGCTATTGAGAGCTACGGTCGGAGATGTTGACCGCTATGTTGGCAAGATGCTTGAGGATTTAAAGATGCAGGAGGGGGAGAGAACTCCCCAAGGACTGGAACACCGGGCGGAAGGGGCTTGATAAGTGAAGGCTTGGTATGAAGTGGTTTGACAATGCCATTATATTACCAGCTACATTGCAAGTCTATTTCAGTTGGTACATTTCTACTTTACGAATAGGAGGTGAAAGTAAAATGAAGTTTGGAGAAATTGCACGACAGGCTCGGATCGCTTGTGGGCTTGGTACAAAGGATGCAGCTGGAAAGCTTCACGTCACACGGCAGACTCTTTCAAATATGGAGAATGGCGAAACAATGCCTGATCCTCAGAATGTTTTCAATATGGCTCGGCTTTACAATGAACCTGCTCTGCTGAATGTACATTGCAAATGTAATTGTCCTATAGGAAGAAGACTTAATTTCATACTTCCAAACAAGATGCCAAAAAATCTGACTGCTATTACTGTCAGGAATATGAAGGAAGCCGAGGAGCATGTGAACAGTCTCAAGGAGTTTGCATACCAGAGTGTCACAAACACTGATATGTCCCGTATGCGGAAGATGGTCAAGGAAATACTGGAGGCTGAATACTGGATTGAAACTCTTAAAGAACAGCTTATCAGGGAGTATGGTGTCGGTGAGCTTGAAAGCCTGATACGGGAAGTAAACTGCGGATATATTGACGAAGGTCTTGTGTGTTTGTAGGGAGGGCAGAGTTTATGACAGTCA
>JAEYNY010000209.1 GCA_023412275.1 Bacillota bacterium | reverse complement strand
AGATCCTTCTTCAGCAGCGAGCTTTTCTATGAAAACTACATCGCCTTCCTGAACTTTGTACTGTTTTCCACCAGTCATTATAATTGCGTACATATATACACCTCCTAATATCAATCTCGCCGGCTTTATGACGTATATACTACATCAACAGGAGTATTCATCACAGGCAATAATTCAATTGAATTATATTTAGGGAGCCTTGGCCGTGCGGCTACCGATATATTTTAGCACAAGGACTAATCCATGTCAATGTCTTTAATTCTATAGCCTGCGGGTCTTATATCATTTACGGCAGTAACTTTTACTTTTTTATCCTTATTCCCCATAAATTCCTTTACGAGTCTTTCGATATTATCTTCAATAACAGGAGCCACGGTAGGATGTACTTCCAGCTTAAATCTCTTTGCAGATGTACAATTCATATGCTCCCGTACCTCTCTGAGTATATTCATTGCATTGGTTTCCCCGGTATAAACTCTCCCTGCTCCATCGCATACAGGGCAATCGCAGCTCATAACGGTTGACAGCTCCTGCCTAATCTTCTTTCTGGTCATCTCAACTAAGCCAAGTTCTGTCATACCCAGTACTATTGTCTTTGTTCTATCACTCTTTAAACTTTGTTTTAGAGAATCCAATACCAATTGCTGATGTTCGGAGTTGTTCATGTCAATAAAATCTATTATTACAATACCGCCTATGTCTCTAAGTCGAAGCTGTTTTGCTATCTCTCTTGTTGCTTCAACATTGGTTTTAAGTACTGTTTCCTCAAGGTTACTCTCTCCTACAAACTTGCCTGTATTAACATCAATTACGGTGAGAGCCTCAGTTTTGTCTATAATTATATAACCACCGCATTTGAGCCATATCTTCCTGGATAAAGCACGCTCGATTTTTGTTTCTATCTGGTAGTAGTCAAAAATCTTGTAATCCTTCTGAAACAGTTCTACTCTGCTTTTGAGCAGTGGAGATATCATTTCGACTAGTTCAAGTACTTTTAAGTACTCTTTCTCATTGTTTATGATAAATTTGTTTACATCCCATGTGAACAAATCTCTCACTGACCTGTATATAAGGTTTATATCTTTGTGGATACACCTTGGTACAGGGCCTTTATTTTCACTTTCCTTTATTTTTGCCCAAAGCTTTAAAAGGAAAGAAACATCCTCTACAAAGTCAGATTCTTCTTTTCCCTCAGATACGGTTCTAACAATTAACCCCATGTTTTGGGGCTTTAGTTTTTCGGCTATTTTCTTTAGTTTCTGCCTTTCCGCATCGTTTTCGATCCTTCGGGATATCCCGATGTAATCTGCATTTGGTAGTAAAACAAGGTTTCTTCCCGGTAAAGTTATATGAGTTGAAACCCTGGGGCCCTTTGTGCCAATAGGTTCTTTTATAACCTGCACCGTTATCTCCTGTCCTACTTTGAGGATATCAGTAATATTATATTCTTCGTAGTTACTGGAGACATCTGTTTCATCATCGGAGTATTCTTTTTTGGGAATGGCATCACCCACATACAAAAATGCGTTTTTTTCATATCCGATATCGATAAAGGCGGCCTGCATACCGGGTAGCACACTACTTACTTTTCCCCTGTATATGTTGCCCACCAGCCCTTGATGATTTGTTCTTTCTATATGAATTTCAGCCAGTTCCTTATCTTCCAGAATACCAACTCTGATTTCACCCGGACTAACATCTACTATAATCTCATTAACCATCTAATCACCTCAAACTACTTCTTCCATAGGGTCCAGAAGCTGATCCTCAGACCTTACAAAAAGCTTTGTTCTGTGAATCCTGTCAATCTCACATTCAAATCCGAGATATCCGCACAGAGACTCAATCAGAAGGTCGGGCTTTAAATTCGCTTTACTTCCGGCACTAACAAGAGCCGTAAATCTAATTATGTTGAAGTTTCCACAAGGCTGAAGCTCGAAATTCAAATCGAATATCATACCTCTGATATCGGTATCCTTTACCCCATTTTTTGTTCTTTTCTTAATGACAATTTCATTTTGTGATAAATATTTGTCAATAGAGGTTTTCAGGGTCTTTTGGTTACATTCTGCGGGAGTACCTACAACTACAATATACTCGGATGCAGCTATAGTAGCCATTATATTTTGTTTGGACACCTTCTTTTTAGCAGCCAAAACTTCAATTCCTTTAGGAAGCTGTAAATTCAGCCTGTCTGCAAACTCCTGGGCTGGCATTTCATCATCGGTAATTTCAAAATCACCGTACTCTGCTTCACTAGTAACTCCCACTCCCAAGGGCAGACCAAAAACCATACCCGGGTGAGGATTAAAGCCCTGTGAATAGGCTATGGGAAGTCTTGCCCTTCTTATAGCTCTTTCAAATACCTTCATGAGGTCAAGGTGTGAAATGAATTTGACTTCATCGCCACGTTTGAACTTTACACGTATAATACTCAATTTAATTACCTCCACAAATACCACTATCAAATATTGTAGCACCGCAGCCGCCGCAGTTTACACGGCAATTGGGCGTAATTTTTTCTTCCAGTGCCTTTTTTGATTCGTTTATAAGATATTTCTTGGAAACTCCTATATCAATATGATCCCAAGGCAGCAACTCATCATAATCTCTCTTTCGAGTTGCATAAAAATATGGGTCCACGCCACATTCTTCAAAAGCTTTCATCCATACGTCAAACTTGAAGTGTTCACCCCAGCTGTCAAATTTGCAACCCATCTCCCAAGCTTTCAGAAGCACCTTACAGGTCTTTCTGTCTCCTCTGGCGAACACGGCTTCCAGAAGGCTGAGTCTATTTTCATGATAGTTATAAGTAATCTGTTTGGAACGAATCTTACTTTTTAAAAGCATCTGCTTTTCATTGAGATTTTCTCTGCTGTCCTGTGGCTCCCATTGAAATGGAGTAAAGGCCTTTGGTACAAAGGATGATGTACTTACGGTAACGTTTAGGAATTTTCCTTTCTTTTCCCTTGGAACGTTTTTATAAGCATTTACCACCTTGTAAGCCAAATCTGCAATTCCTTCAACATCTTCCATTGTCTCTGTAGGAAGTCCAAGCATAAAATACAGTTTCACACCGTTCCATCCGCCATTGAATGCCATAGATACCGCGTTTAACAAGTCCTCTTCAGTTACACCCTTGTTAATTACATCTCTTAGTCTCTGAGTTCCCGCTTCCGGAGCAAATGTAAGTCCGCTTTTTCTTACCTTCTGGGCTTTTTCCATTAAATCCAGTGAGAATGAGTCAATTCTTAGTGATGGCAAAGATAAATTTACTTTTTTATCTTCCATTTCATCAAGCAACCCGGTTGTCAGTTCGTGAAGCTCTGTATAATCACTTGTACTAAGTGAGGTCAGGGAAATTTCCTCATATCCTGAGCTTTCCTCAAGCTTGTTAGCTAGCTCAAGTAATCTCTTGTGACTCTTTTCACGTACAGGTCTGTATATAAATCCTGCCTGACAGAATCTGCATCCTCTTGTACAACCTCTGAATACCTCAAGCATTATTCTGTCATGTACTATATCAGTATATGGAACTATTATTTTTTCAGGAAAATAAGCCTTGTCCATATCTTTAATTATTCTCTTTTTTATTTTTACGGGATAATCCGGCTTTTTAGGCTCAAAGCTTCTTATAGTACCATCCTCATTATATGAAACATCATAAAATACCGGTACATATATACCTTCTATTTTGACTATATCTTCAAGGAATTCCTGTCTTGAACGCCCTGTTCCTTTCCACTTTGCATATGCATCCATTACTTCATTGATTATTTCTTCGCCTTCACCCATCATAAAAAAGTCAATAATGTCAGCTAAAGGTTCAGGATTATATGCACAAGGGCCTCCCGCACAAACAAATGAATCACTGTCACTTCTTTTGTCCGAGGTCAGAGGTATACCTGCCAAATCAAGCATATTTATTATATTTGTAAAACTCATCTCATATTGAAGTGTAAAGCCTACAAAATCAAAATCCTTGATTGGGTCCTTAGATTCAAGACCATATAGCGGAATATTGTTCTGCCTCATTTTTTCTTCCATATCCGTCCATGGGGCAAATACTCTTTCACAGTAACAGTCATTTCTTTCATTTAACAAGTGGTATAGTATTTTCATACCCAGATGGGACATGCCTACTTCGTAAGAGTCGGGAAAACAAAATGCGAAACGTATATCAACACTTTTAGGGTCCTTTATGACGCTGTTCCATTCATTACCGGTATATCTAGATGGTTTCTCAACACTCTTCAATAACGCATCCGACAGTTTAACACTCATTTTTTCCTCCGATATATCTAATATTTATAAATAGCAAAAAAAAGAACTCGGTTATTTAATACAGCCAAAAGCCGATTTTTACCAAAATAATCTTTCGAGTACCAAAAAATATTATAGCAGAACATAGTACATATGGTAATACATTTTTAACAATTCTTTTATAGTATTTATACAATAATAAGAATTTATTATTATTCCGTTAAAATTTTACTGAATATCTTTTCAGCGTTAGACCAAAATATTCTTATACATCATAAGTATTTTTAGAAAATCGGAGCAAAACATTTATGCTTGAATTAAATAAAATCAATAAAACTTATCACGTGGGAAATGTGGACACTATTGCACTGTCTGAAATAAGTGTGTGCTTTCGAAAAAAAGAATTCGTTGCAATTTTGGGCACAAGCGGCTCAGGTAAAACAACTTTTTTGAATATTCTCGGAGGGCTTGACAGATACGATTCAGGTGAAATGAGCATAAGCGGTAAAAAAACATCTCATTTTACGGAAAAAGAATGGGACGCTTACCGAAATAATTCCATAGGCTTTGTATTTCAAAGTTACAACCTGATTAACCATCTGAGTATTATTGATAATGTTGAACTGGGTATGACTTTAAGTGGAATTTCCCAGGAAGAAAAGAGGAAAAAGTCTCTGGATGTATTGAATGAAGTTGGTCTTAAGGAACATCTTCATAAAAAACCAAACCAACTTTCGGGCGGTCAAATGCAGCGTGTGGCCATTGCCAGAGCCCTTGCCAATAACCCCGAAATTCTATTATGCGATGAACCTACGGGAGCTTTAGATTCAGCTACAAGTATACAAATCATGGATTTAATCAAAAATATATCTAACAATCGTCTGGTTATTATGGTAACACACAATCCCGCTATTGCTGAAAAATACGCTGACAGAATCATTAATTTTAAAGACGGCAAAATTATTTCCGACAGTAATCCATGTGAACCTCTTCAGGTGTCAACCGGCTTTCACTTGAAGAAAACTAGCATGAGCTTTTTTACGGTCCTTAAACTGTCATTTAACAATATTAAGACAAAAAAATGGAGAGCTTTTCTTACCTCATTGGCTTCAAGTATTGGAATCATTGGAATAGCGGTTATTCTGAGTCTTTCTACCGGATTCAAAAAGCAGATTGACAAATTTCAGAGTGATGCCCTCGCTGAATTTCCTATAATACTGACTCAAACTCCTTCTCATATGAACTCAGAAAATATAAAATCTTTCAAAGGCGAGACCAAGAAAACAAACACTGAAACTACTGAATATGCTAATTCAGACAAGGTATATCTATACGATCCCTCAAAAAGCATATTTAATCATAGAAATATTTTTACCGACGATTATCTGGAATATATCGGTAAAATTGATCCTAAAATCTGTAACAGTATAGGTTATGCCCGAATAGTAGGAATTAATCTGGTTCGGAAAATTAACGGTAAAGCCTCTCCTGTATCGTTGTTTAACCCAATGGAAACCCTGAAGGAAAAAGCAAATACGTCCAGTATGGAAGGAGTCGGTCTTTCTTCATATCCCCAGCAATTAAAAAAAAGTGACCAATCATATCTATCCAAGAATTATGAACTCATGGCAGGTAAATATCCCGATAAACCCACGGATATGGTACTTGTAGTAGATTCTAAAAACCGCATAAACTATACTATATTAAAAGGTATGGGCTTCCTAACCGACAATAAGAAATCTATTAATTTTGATGACATTGTAGATACACAGTTTAAGATAATATCAAACGATGATTACTATGTTAAAACCGAATTTGGCACGTACCTTCCCGGAGATAATTATGAAGCCATGTATTCTTCTAAAAATAGTATTCCAGTTACTATTACAGGAGTAGTGAGAAAAAAGCCAAACGTCAAAATCGGGATTCTTGCTCCGGGTATTGCATACAGTGATAAGCTTACCCAGTTGATAATAAACAACTCAAAGGATTCCGACATCGTAAAAGAACAGGAGAACAGCAGTAAAAATGTCATTACCATGCAGGATATGGATAAAACCGAAAAATCTATGTTTCTGGCATATTTAGGGGGAACTGCCTCTCCATTTATGATAATGGTTTATCCGGACAATTTCAGTGATAAGGATGCTGTTACGGCTTATCTGGATGCATATAATGAAGGCAAATCTCTGGATGATAAGATATTTTATACCGACCTTGCGGGAACTATGTCTCAGATGACAGGAGGAATTATGCGCGGTATTACTATTGTACTTTTAGCCTTTGCTTCCATTTCTCTTGTAGTTAGCCTAATAATGATAAGTATTATCACTTACACATCAGTACTGGAACGTACAAAAGAAATAGGCATACTACGTTCTTTGGGTGCCAGAAAAAGGGATATTGCCCGGGTATTTGACGCTGAAACCTGCATTATAGGGGTGTTCTCCGGCATCCTTGGTATTGTAATTGCATGGCTTTTGACTATGCCAATCAATAAGATTATATATAATATGACTGAGCTCAAAGGTGTGGCCCAACTGCAAATAATCCATGCATTACTGCTTGTTGTTCTAAGTACGGTCCTTACCATACTCGGAGGGCATATTCCTGCTAAAATGGCTTCCAGAAAGGATGCGGTGGAAGCACTAAGGAGTGAATAAAATATAAAAGGACTTGCAAACGTACTATCAGCAAGTCCTTTTATGGTCGGAGTGACTGGACTTGAACCAGCGGCCTCAACGTCCCGAACGTCGCGCTCTACCAACTGAGCCACACCCCGAATCTCATTATATTATTTTACTCGGAAGTAATTTATTTTACAATACTAAAATGAGATTTTTTTCAAATTTTGATATTTTTAAATTCATTTATTTTTTCAGTTATAAACTCTATAACCTGCTTATGTTCTGCCTTACCATTTCCGGTTATGGTTATGGGTTCACCAAAAGACATACAAACCGGTTCTTTTCTTCGGATTGGCCCAATATCCTTTATTAGCTTGCCATTTCCCCAGAAATCGGTTTTTATTGCAACAGGTATTACGGGTACACCAGCCTCTTTTGCAAGCTTTATACCCAATGAATTAAACTTTTCCGGGCTGAATTGCTCCTGCCTTGTTCCTTCAGGGAATAAAACAATAGACCTTCCTTCAGCCAGTATTTCCTTTCCTTTGTTTATAACATTGAGTAAATCCTGTCTTGAGTTCTTTCGGGATACTACTATAGGGTTTCTGCTTCGCATAATTGGCCCGAATATCGGCATTGTTACAAGAGTGTCCTTTACAACATAGGTAACTTCCTTTATAGGTGCAATAATGGATGGAAATACAAAAGTTTCCAATGTACTCATGTGATTACTTATAAACACAACAGGACCGTCCACCTTTGAAATATTATCCAAGCCCTCAATAAAAAGTTTGCCACCGCTCTTTTCAATACATTCTACAATATTATAACTGGAAGCCGCCCATTTTTCCGAATCGTACTTATTCTTAACTGCAAGGTTCCGTGCCTTTACAACTACTTTTCCATAGCCGTAAACAAAATACCATCTGGTATTCAGAAAAAGCTTGTCTAGTACATTTCTCTTATCACCTGTAGTTTCATATCTGTTTCCTGTAAAATATCTCTTCATATCAATCACTTCCGCTTATTATAAAATTATGGACCCATAATGCCAGTGATAATTATATCTCACAATTAATTCCATGTCCACTTCTCCGGAAAATCATTCATTTAGCAGTTTAAAATTTATAATAATTAGAATATAATAAAAATATCAGATATAAAATTAAATAAGAAATATTATGGAGAATTCTAATGAATGCTAATGACATTATTATCGGGACCAAATTAGAAATCGAAATACCGGAGTACATAAAAAGTTTCCCCTCCCAGACTTCCAGTTATATAAGTCAACTTCTGGATGTGGCAGATGCAAAAAACATAACTATTGCTGCGCCAATGAGTGAGGGTCGTTACAAGTATCTGTCAGCCGGGCTGAACATTATTGTGTACTTTTTAAATCAGAGACAAGAGTTGATGCATTTTAATGCCACTGTAAAAGAATATAAAAAATCAGGGCATATGGAAACCTTCGATGTATCAATAACCAGCGAATTGACCAAAATCCAGAGAAGAATGAACTACAGACTGAATACTGTTCTGGAATGCAAGTATGTTCATGTTGATGACCAACCGTCAACCAGAGGAAAGCCCGAGTTTCAAGAAATATCCTCAAGTGATTTTAAAAGTGCATTCACCAAAAATATAAGTGGTAGCGGTTTATGCCTGATTATGGATAATTCTGTTGATTCGGGTATGATGTCAGATATTTCCGTAGACCTTGAAGGCATGGGGCAAATACGAGTACTGGCGCAAGTAATCCGCTCCATAAGTATCGATAACAAGAAACATGAAGTGGGTATGAATTTTGTTTATATTTCTCCGCAGGATTCAAGCACACTAACTAAGTTCATTTTCCAAAAACAGCGACTTATGCTGAAAAACAATCTCCTATCTAAAAAATAGTTACTTTATTTTAGGGTTCTTAATTTGTATGGCCCTGCCTATGGAGTTTGTTCCTAATTTACTTCTTATTGAATCAATAGCTTTTTCAAGCTTTTCTTCTTTTCGGGACGAATTGTCACAAAAATCATTTGCATCAAATAGTGACATTTGTCCTGAAAGACCTTCATTTTCAAAACCGCTGATGCTTATTCCGATTAGCCGGACAGGCATTAAGTTGTTCCAGTTTTTATTTAAGAGAGAGAAACCTGTCTCATATATGTCTTTTGTGAGATAGGTGGGTTCTATACTTGTTTGTCTTGTTATTGTCTTAAAATCCGAATACTTTATGGTTATTTGAATTGTACGCCCCTTTTTATTGTTTTTCCGGGCTTCATAGCCAACTTCCTCACACATCTCAATAAATGTTGTCTTCACTTCTTCAATATCTGTTATATCTGACGCAAGTGTTGTTGACCGCCCGATAGACTTCATTTCTCCTGACACGTGAGGCGTAACCGCAGACATATCAATCCCGTGTGCCATTCTTTGAAGCTCCGGCCCCTGCCTGCCAAAGAAGCTGATCAAGGCTTTTGAATTATAATTTGCCAAATCACCTATAGTTTTAATTCCTAAATTGTTAAGCTTTAGCCCTGTCTGTTTACCAATTCCGTACAGGTCAGTAACCTTTAAAGGCCACAATTTTATTTGAATATCTCTTTGCCAGAGTTCTGTTATCCCCATAGGTTTCTTAATTTCGGATGCGATTTTTGACAAAAGCTTGTTATGGGAAATTCCTATAGAGCACCATAAGCCCAGTTCTTCGTTTATTGCATCCATAATTTGACGTGCTGCTTCCAGAGGACTTCCAAAAAGTGCTTCAGTACCCGACATATCCAGCCAAGCCTCATCGATACTGTTTTGTTCTATGACTGGCGAGAATCTTTCAAGTATCCCCATTACTTCCATGGACTTTTTTTCATAGAATCTGTGATCCGGCGGGACAAGCAACATTTCAGGACAAAGTTTCAACGCCTGATGAATAACCATAGTAGTTTTAACCCCAAATTTTCTTGCTTCATAGTTTGCAGCAAGAATTATCCCCGTTCTTGTTTTGGGATTGCCTGCAACAGCAGCCGGTTTACCGACTATTTCAGGGTTTCTGGACATTTCACAACTTATAAAAAATGCGTTCATATCCACTAGGAAAACTACTCTGTCCATCTGCCATTCTCCTTTCAAACGGAACTGTCCGGTAATGTCTTAAATCAAATAAAGGAGCCCTAAAAAGGACTCCTTATATTTTATAATATACTGCATATGTCAAATTTATTATTTAGCAGCTTTTGCAGTTTCAGCAAGCTTAGCAAATGCAGCCGCATCGTTTACTGCTATATCAGCAAGAACTTTTCTGTTAAGTTCTATTCCTGACTTCTTTAAACCGCTGATGAATTTGCTATATGATAAACCATTTATTCTTGCAGCAGCGTTAATTCTTGCAATCCAAAGCTTTCTGAAATCTCTCTTCTTTGCTCTTCTGTCGTTGAAAGCGTAATTCAAAGATTTCATTA
This sequence comes from Bacillota bacterium, assembly GCA_023412275.1. Lineage (GTDB taxonomy): Bacteria > Bacillota > Clostridia > Acetivibrionales > DSM-1351 > Ruminiclostridium. Next base: position 146 of record JAEYNY010000209.1, on the reverse strand, counting down.
CAGCTTGGTTCGCCATTCTATAGAGCTTGCTCTTTGCACCAAAATATCCTTTTGCAAGCTTTAGTATCTTTTTATGTCTTGCACGGGTTCTAACCGCACCTTTAACTCTTGCCATAAACCTTCGTCCTCCTTCTTATTTATATGGA
>JAEYNY010000126.1 GCA_023412275.1 Bacillota bacterium | reverse complement strand
CCACCCGAACCAGCATACTTCAGAGGAAATAAAGCTCATATCAGATATGAGGAGAAGAAACCCTCATGAAGGGTTGGTCGTTTTCTGGGTAAAGCTTAGACAACGAGGATATACCAGATCCATTCCGGGCTTATTCAGGTTCCTTAGAAAAAGCTCACTTATGGCTGTAAAACCACCCAATCCCAAATATATTCCCAAGCCGTATGAGCAAATGCTTTACCCTGGGCAAAGGGTTCAAATAGATGTAAAACATGTCCCGGCCAGCTGTATAGTAGGCGAAATTCAGGGGCAAAAGCTTTATCAATACACTGCACTTGATGAGTTTTCTCGCTTCAGGTATGTTGAAGCCTTTGAGGAAGCTAGCACATACACTTCAATGCTTTTTCTAAGGAATATGATTGCAGCATTTGATTTTAAAGTTGAATGTGTCCAAACAGATAATGGATTTGAATTTACTAATAGATTAAATCAACACAAAAACAAACCAACCCTATTTGAACTAGAACTCGCCAAGTTGGGCATACAGCATAAATTAATCAGGCCGTATACACCAAGACATAATGGCAAAGTAGAGCGAAGCCACCGCAAGGATAATGAGTATTTCTATGCAGTACATAAATTCTATTCTTTTAAGGATTTCAAAAGGCAGCTTTACATACATAATTGGAAATATAACAGATTTCCTATGCGTCCATTAGGCTGGAAATCGCCTAATGAGACGCTCCATTATTTTTTTACTAATTGTGTAACGCATGTTTGACAAACCAACAGATTTTACCTAAAAGAAAAATAAAATAATTTGAGATTAGAAGAAAAGTTTTTGAATTCAATTTATTTATTTTACCAATAGTATCAAACCGTGGTAAAATTTTTATAATATAGAATGAGAAGAAAGGGTTTTGGTATGAGAGCATTAATTCTGGATATGTATGGAGTAATTATTAAAGACCCAGAAGGAGGACTTTTACCATTTATAAATCGCACATATCCCAATTTAAGTCGCGATGATGTATACCTCCATTGGAATAAAGCTGATGTTGGCGAATTATCTTCTTTAGAACTTTTCAGAAATCTAGGATTTCAAGGCGATTTAGGTAAGATTGAAAAAGAATATTTAGATACAATAGAAATTGATGATGCTTTTTACGAATTTGCTCCACTTTTAAAGAAACATTACCATTTAGCGCTTTTATCAAACGATTTAAGTGAATGGAGCAAATATTTACGTGATAAATTTAAAATAAATGATTACTTTGATGTCATAACAGTAAGCGGTGACTTAAAAATAAAAAAACCTGATGCTCAAATATTCATGCATACACTTGATAAACTTGGACTCTCGGCATCTGATTGCATTTATGTAGATGACAGAAGATTTAATTTAGAGGCTGCACAATCACTGGGCATGGACACTGTACTATTTAATAGCAGAAATGTTCAGTACGATGGAAAAATAGTTCTCAGTTTTAAAGAACTTGCCAATTTGCTGATAGATTCTTAGGTGCAAAAATTGAATTAGCCCAACTCATAAAACCAAATGCGGATCTATAAGATGGGCTAAGCATTTGCTTATAAAATTCAATAAAATTTAGGCTTCCATTTTGTCAAGAATTTTTAATACAGTTTCCTTATCCGTCTTTCCTGAAATATAGGTATATAAAGAACCATCCTTATTAATAAAAAAGGTAGTCGGAAATCCTGAAACTCCGTAGGTCTGTGAAACAGCACCGTCTGTATCCATCAGAACTTTTAGTCCAATATTATTTGAAGTGAGATACTCCTTAACAGTTTTTTTAGATTCTTGAACGTCTACTGCCAGAATTACAGCATTATTCTCTTTAGCTAATTGTTTATTAAGTTCATTAAAATCAGGCATTTCAATCAAGCAATATTTACACCAGACTGCCCAAAAATTGAGTATAACAATTTTCCCTTTAAAATCAGAGAGTTTGACGGTTTTTCCGTCAATATCCTTTAATGTAAAATCCGGAGCCATAATTTTGCTGCTCTGGGCGGATTGGCTTTGTGGAGCAGTATCTTGTGGTGGTGTTACAAAGCCTTGGGATTTATTATTTGTGTAGAAGGTGTAAGCTGCTGCTATAATTGCAAATGCTGCTATAGTCCATATAATAATTGTGACCTTCTTATTCATAACATTTTCCTCCGGTAGTATACTTTTATAGACCAAATAAATTAAAATATTTTAAGCTGCCTGTAAATACTAAAATTCCTGCAATAATAAGAAGTGCTCCTGAAACAATATTTATAGTTCTACTATGTTTCTGTATTTGCTTGAAGGCTCCTTTAACCTTTTCAAATATAATTGAAGTAATTATAAACGGAATACCAAGCCCCATGGAAAAACATAGTAGTAAAAGTACTCCTTCAAAAATGGTTTTTGAGTTACCGGCAAGTGCAAGAGCAGAGCCTAAAAAGGAACTCAGGCAGGGTGACCAACCAAAAGCAAAAACCATACCGAATATTATGGAGGTTATAAATCCAAGACTTTTAAATTGAAAATTAATTCTTTTTTCCATATTGATAAAACTTATTTTTAGTATACCTATAAAGTTCAGACCAAATACAATCATTACTGCACCACTTATCTTTTCTAATAAGCTTCTGTGGTTGGAAAGAAAATGGCCCAGAGAGGTGGCTGTTGCACCAAGTACAGTAAATACCAATGAAAATCCAATAACAAACCCAATAGAATTTTTAATTAATCTGCTTTGGGAGTTCATATTTTTCTCAGTTCCACCGGCAAGGTAGATAAAATATATAGGAAGCATGGGTAGTAGACAGGGTGATATAAAGGTTAAAATTCCCTCTGTAAATGTTAGAAAATAGTATATTGGAGACAGCAAAATCACCTTCCTTTGTAAAGTTACTTTTTTATTATTAAGTTGTTAGTACCCTAAATAGCTATATACTAAACAAATTGATTTAAATAAAGTGTATACACAAATCGGCATAAAACAGGCGGTATATTCTATTCAATATAGGGAAGATATACTGTTACGGTTGTACCTTTGCCAAGACTGCTTTGCATTATTACATTGCCTCCGTGAAGTTGAATAAGGTGCTTTGCAATTGCAAGCCCAAGCCCTGTGCCATTTCCTTTTCGTGATTTATCTGCCTTGTAAAAACGATCCCATACATACCGCAGTTCCTCCTCAGATATACCATATCCATTATCTTCAATTGTTATTTCAAGATTATTTTTTACAGTAATTCCAATTTGGATTTTTGTTTTTTCAGGCGAATACTTAATGGCATTATCAATGAAAATAGTAAATAATTGCCTCAACCTGTCATAATCACCTAATACAGGGGGGACATCTTCGATAGGAGTATACTCTATAGCTATTTCCTTTTTTACTGCAATTGTCTGCATACTTTTAGTTACATCAGACAGCAAGCTTGGAATATGAACTTTTTCTTCATTGACGGAAATTTTACCGGATTGAAGACGTGAAAGTTCAAGAAGATCACCGACCAACCTTTGAAGAATTTTAGTTTCAGATAGTATTCTACTATGATAACGTTCAATGTCTTCCTTTTTTTCGATAGTGCCATCATTGAGAGCTTCAATAGATCCTTTGATTACTGTTAGTGGAGTACGGAATTCATGTGAAACGTTTGCTATAAAGTCTTTTCGCAACTGTTCTAATCGTTCACTTTCACTAATGTCTTGAACTAAAACTACACAGCCGGTAACATTTTCATCATTATCAATAATAGGTGAAAGTGTAAACTTTAGCTTCTTATTCATCCAATTCTTAATAATCTGAAAGGATTTCTTTTCATTAATAACTGTATTGAGCAACAAGTTAATTTCTAAAGAGTTAAAGTCTTTTACCAATAGTTCTGTATTGTATGGTTGAGAACGGTTCATAATTTCAGAAAGTGCATTATTATAGCTTAATGGTTTAAGCTCAAGATCAAAAGCTACAAGGCCCTCTGATATACTGGAAATAATATCACTCATTTTACCTTTTTCCTGAAAAAGCTGATTAATTGTATAGCTTAATTTTGATGCTAAAAGGTCAAGGGAGCCTCCAAGTTGACCAAGTTCATCCTTACTTTTTATGCCTGTCCTGACGGAATAATTACCATTTGCCATTTCTATGGCAATTGAATTCATAGTTTTCAGAGGACGTGTAAACAAAAGGGAGTAGAAGAGTCCCAGTGCAATTGCAAGTGATAAAGCAATAATTATGCTCACTGACAGAATACTTACAGCCTTATTAAGAGTTGGAGTAATTCCTGTAATTGGGGCATGAAGAAACACTGAACCTGTTACATTATCGTTTGTGTCAAAAATAGGAACTCCCACTGTTAAGGTAGTTTCTTTGTAAACACTGCTAAAACTTTGACTGACAGAATCTTTTCCAGAAAGTACTTCGTGAATAACATTTTTTGATTCATCGGGAATGGGTTCTGAATTGAATTTTTGTCCCATCATTCCCATTCCGGAAAAAACGGCGGGATTACCCTTACTGTCCGTAATCCATACATCAGCTTCTGTCATGGTATTAAGAAAATGCATTAATCCTCCAAAACCACGCATCTGGCCATTACTTAGAGTATTTTCAGCTATTACATCCGAAATATTATGAGCTTTTTCCAACATTGTTTTTTCTTTTGTGTCAAATGTATATTGCCTGAACATATGGATAAAAAACACACCGATTACCAGCATTGATATAAATACTATTACTACAAAACCTATGGTTAACTTAAATGCAAGAGTTTTTTTAAACATACTTCACCTCAAATTTATATCCAACACCCCAAATTGTTTTTATATCCCAAGCTGTTTTATCTGTAATATCTATTTTCGCTCTTAACCGTTTGATATGAGTATCTACCGTACGCGCATCTCCAAAGTACTCGTAACCCCATACACTATCAAGCAGGTTATCTCTTGAAAAAACTTTCCCGGGATTTGTTGACAAAAGCCACAGAATTTCTATTTCTTTCTTTGTAAGATTAACCGGATAACCGTTTACTTTTACTTCGTAATCGGCTATGTTAATTTCAAGTCCCGGATGTTGAATTATTTTCTGATTATCTTCAACAGAAATGTCCACTCGCCTTAATATAGCCCGGATTCGTGCCATTACCTCACCGGGACTGAAGGGTTTAACAATATAGTCATCAGCTCCGATATCCAGTCCCATAATCCGGTCTGAATCTTCACCCTTTGCGGTAATCATTATTATGGGAGCATTAGATTTCTGACGGATTTCACGGCAAACCTCAAACCCATCCTTCTTTGGCATCATAACATCGAGGAGCAATAATAATGGATGATATTTGTTAAAAATATCTATAGTCTCAAGTCCGTCATGTGCAATAAGTGGCGTAAAGCCCTCTTTTTCCACGTATGTTTTTAATATATCAAGAATTCCTTCATTATCATCAGCAATAAGAATGTATTTATCCAGACTATATCCCTCCGTTTCAAGCTAATTATATCATGGGCCAAAAAGCTGTTTGTGACAAATCTGTGTACTTGACACAATATTTTCGAACTTTTGTCAAAGTTTTGCCACAATTACTTATTATAATGTGCTCATAAAGTTATTTTTAACTTATTTTAATAAAGGAGAGTGTTTTATATGAAAAATATTAAAAAACTTGTGGCGGTAACATTGTCAGTGCTGGTGGTTGGAGCAGCAGGAATGGTTTATGCAGCAGATCTAAAAACTCCTGCAGAGGTTGCTGCAGCTTTGACAGGAAAAAGTGTAAACGAAATATATACTGAAAGGGAAGGAGGAAAGACTTATGGAACTATAGCAAACGAAGCCGGAAAACTGGACGAATTTAAAGCTGAAATTTTAGCGCAGAAAAAGGCTATTCTGGATGAGAAAGTTAAAAGTGGACAAATTACTCAACAGCAAGCCGATGAAATATACAATAACTTAAAAAATAAACAGGCAACCTGTGATGGAACAGGAAGTGGAAGAATTGGCAGGCAAAACGGTATGGGCTTTGGACAGAGAATGGGCCGTGGAGGAAACGGTGCAGGCTGCGGAATAAGATAATAAATGTAGTTTATGGGCTGCTTTAATACCATTTGATGGTATTCAAGCAGCCTTAATTTATTTCACAACAAATCTTTTTTCTTATTAATTACAAAATATAACATAAACTCAATAATGTGTTAATATTAACCCTTTATAATAAAAAACAATAAAGGAATTGGTTGAAATGAATATAAGGGAGGGGATTATACAATGAGTGGAATAAAAGGAGTACTACACGTAGCAGACTTAAATACACTTTTAATCTTTAATAATTCAATTCGATGTAAAGTTCTGGATATAGTAATGCCAAGGATAACTCATTTAGGTAGTGCTACAGCTACAATTTCTACTTGCGTAATGATTACTATAATGGGTGATGGAGTAGTCAAAAAGATGGGGATTCAGGCATTATTTGCCTTAGCTTTAAGTCACTTATTCGTACAGTTATTAAAAAATAGTGTTTGCCGATTAAGACCTAAGGATGTTTTATTAAATATTAATACTTTTGATGTTTCTCTGGACTATTATTCATTTCCTTCAGGACACACAACTGCAGCTTTTGCTATCGCTACAACATTGGCACTAAACTTTCCTATACTGGCAGTAATTTGTTTTCCTATCGCAATTATAATTGGTATTTCCAGACTATATTTAGGCGTACACTATCCTTCAGACGTACTTGCAGGGATGGCAATTGCCATATTTTCTTCGGTAATTTTACAGCTAATAATTAATCACTAATACAATAAGATATTTAATACAAAGAAAGGAGTTCTAAATGGGAAAAAATAATATGAAACTCGCAACAATAATATTAGTTCTTGCATTAGCTATATGTGGGCTTGAAAGCTCAAATACATTTGCTGATTCGAAAAAATATAATGGGGGATATGTAGCAGGTGATTTTCACACGCACACTTACCTGACAGATGGGAACAAAACACAGACAGAAGTAGTACAAAAAGCCTTTAAAAGTTATGGGCTCGATTGGATGGCAAATTCTGAACACGGTGGAACCTCATCAAGAGATCCGCTGGGAAATTCTTTTACAATTCCAAACAATACAACAGTTACTTCACTATGGAGATGGATTACACTGAAAGATTATTCCTTTCCAATCATTGAAAAATTACAGAAACAGTACTCTGATAAAGTATTGATTCAAGGCTTAGAATGGAATGTTCCTACTCATGAACACGCCAGTGTTGCAATATTAGGCAATAGTGTTAACCCTATAAGCGATTTTGAATATATGTTCGACGAAAATGATAAGGACACAAGCAGATCTGTTGAAAATATTAAAAAGGTAAACAAAACACATGCTGATGCAGTGGCAGGTGCCAAATGGCTTCAAACAAATTATAGAAACTCCAGCTATTTTATACTGAATCACCCTTCCAGAAAATTAAAGTATTCTATTAAAGATATTCGTGATTTTAACGATGCTGCTCCAGATGTATTCTTTGGTATGGAGGGGTTTCCCGGGCACCAGAAAGAAGTGGAAAGAGGCGGATATACAAGCACGGATTATAAAGCTGAAACATACGGAGGTGCTGATTACATGACTGCACAAGTTGGCGGAGTTTGGGATGCTTTGCTTGGAGAAGGACGTAGGTTTTGGATATTTGTAAACTCAGATTTTCACGATAGTTCTGATACTGCTGATTTCTGGCCCGGAGAATATGCAAAAAGTTATACTTATGTAAAAGAAAATACAGCCCAAGGAATTGTTAATGGTATGCGTTCAGGAAATTCCTTTGCTGTTCAGGGCGACCTGATAAATAATCTTGATTTTAAAATCAGTCAAAATATAAAAGGCAATAAAACCAATGTAGCTGAAATAGGTGAAACCTTAAAAATAGTAAAAAATGAAAAAGATATTACAATAACTATTAAGTTTAAAAGTCCTAATAAAAACAATAACAATGAAGCTGTAAAAGTCAATCATATCGATCTAATTGCTGGAGATGTTATAAGAAAAGCTGTTCCAGAAACGGCTAATTACACAAAAGATACAAATGAAACCACAAAGGTTATAAAGAGATTTAATAACAGTGACTGGAAAGTTGTTGACGGATGGAATGTTATAACGTATACAGTAAAAAATGTGAATAAGGATATGTACTTCAGATTAAGAGGAACAAACTTGGCAGTAAATACGCCCAATGAAACAGATGCTGATGGAAATCCCCTTGCAGATGAATTAGTCGGTGATAACAATGCTACTAAAGCTTATGCAGACCTTTGGTTTTATTCAAATCCAATTTTTGTTAGAGCCAATAAATAAATTTACAAAAGATAAATTTCGTTTGAGAGATTAAAGGAACTTTGTGTAATTATAATTGCATAGAGTTCCTTTAATTATAACTCATTTATTTCACTTATCTGTATTTTTATCATACCAATTATCTGCAATTCTTACAGCAATAATATTTAATACAAAAGAAATTCCTATTACAATAGCCAAGTTTAATGCAGTTTCTAATGAAATCAACTTCTTACCATATATACCCAAGTATGAACTTATTCCATTACCAACTATAATTGCAATCAAAAACGATACAAATTCAAGCCTTTGTCTAATCTTTCTATATTTCTCATACTTATTCATAGAACCCTCACATATAATCAATCCAATATATAATACATTTAAATGTGTGTAAATTATAACATTATTCCAATTTAATGTATATATTTATACAAATTCATAAAAAACTCACTCAGTAAATAGCTATTCGCATCTATGAAATAAACTACTTGACAGTATAGAGTAGTCTGCTGTATAGTGTATTTACAAAGAGGTGATATGTATTGATTTTAGATAAAGAAATGATAAAGGGATATATTGAAAGTATTATACTTAGCATAATTAAAGATGAAGATCTATATGGGTATGAAATTTCAAAAAGGGTAAGGAATATTAGCGGAAATACCTTTGAGATCAAGGAGGGTACTTTGTATGTTGTACTTAAACGGCTCGAAAACAATGGCCTAGTGACAGCATACTGGGACGATAGTGAAAGTGGTGGGGGGAGGAGGCGAAATTATAGGATTACTGAAGAAGGAGAGGAATACTTGGTAAGGAAAAAAGATGAATGGGCATTCTTTAAAAATATAATAGATACTTTTTTCAGGGAGGTGTAGTTATGGATAGAATAGACAGTTATGTTAATAGGATTTGTAAGAATATTGATGGTGATCCAAAGGATATAGAAGATTTCGGAGAAGAAATGAAATATCATTTATTAGAATCTGTAAAGGAATTAATAATTGAAGGCAAAAGTCCGGATGAAAGTATTTCATCTGCAATTTATAGATTTGGTGAAGAGAATAATTTAAAGGAAGAAATAACAAAGGAACTGAAAATTAGTAATAAGTTAAAACATAGTTTAATTAAAAATAATAAGTTTAATGGGAGGATGGATGTAAAAATGTATTTAATAGGGGTACTGTTTTTTCTTATAGCATCGTGCATTGTTATTACTATTAGCGGAACACAGATTGTGGCATTTTTGTCGGCTACTAGTTTATTAATGATACTAATAGCTACTATATCTGTTGTAATAGCCACTAAATCATTTAGAGACTTTATCAATGGATTAAAGATTGTATTAATAAAGAATCATAGTGTAAGTATTGTGGATATGTACAGGAGCATAAAAATCTACGATTTACTAATAAGAGCATCGTTTGGTGGGGGAATAATAGGGTTTTTTATTGAAATAATTGCGATGCTTGGTAATCTCAAAGCGCCAAATCAGATAGGTCCTTATATATCAATATCACTACTTTCAATAGTTTATGGACTAGTGTTTGGATATTTTATATTTATGCCAATAAAATTTCGATTAGAGAATGAAAAAGAATAGATATTATAGATAATTAACAATGGGATTAGGAGGTTAATAACATGACTAAAAAGGGAGTATTAATATGTAAGATAGTTAGTATTGTTCTTTGTATATTAATATGTATTATACCGATAAATACTTATGCCATGGGAAAACCTCAAGTTATATCTGATATTAATAATACAAAAATTGCTGAATTTTCTGATAAGTACTTTAATGACATAATAAAAAAAGGGGATATACCAGGAGCCGCCTTAATTATCATAAAGGATGGAAAGGTGCTACATAAAGAAGGATATGGATACACAGATGTAGAGAAAAAGATACTAGTGGATCCTGATAAAACTGTTTTTCGTGTAGGATCGATGTCCAAGCTTTTCACAGGTATTGCATCCATGCAACTTAAGGAACAGAAGAAAATAGATTTTAATGTTGACATAAATAAATATTTAAAAGATGTGAAAATACATAACAAATATAAAAAGCCTATAACTATGGAAAATCTCCTAACACATTCAGCAGGTTTTGATGAAGAATATTATCATGGTGATTCTGGTTATGGGGTTGATATGAACGAGCGTTTTGTTAAGTCTGTGACTAAGTATAGTCCCAAAATTGTCAGGTTACCTGGAGAAGTGTCATCATATAGCAATTATGGAATGTCATTAGCAGGGTATATAATTTCATCAATCTGCAAAAAAACCTTCAGTGAATACATGAACAAAAATATATTTGAACCACTGAATATGAAAGAAAGTAGTTTTGACTTGGGTCCTAATATAATTAAAGCTATGGCGAATGGCTATTATAAGTCGAATGGAATTTTTAATAAAATAAACATTTATGGAATACCGGATCTCCCGGCAGGAGGATTGAATACAACAGCAGGAGATATGGGGAATTTTATACTTGCTAATCTTCAAAATGGTAAATTTAATAACACTCGGATATTAAATGAGAGTAGTATGGCAGATATGCAATCAACACATATTAAAAATGGGAAATACTTAGGTGGCATATGTTATGCCTTCAAGGAAGCGTATATTAATGGATATAGAATTCTCCAACATGATGGAATTGTTCCTGGTTTCACAAGTCATTTAGTGCTTATTCCAGAGAGTAATTGTGGATATTTTTTAACTATTAATGAAGATGCAAATGCCAATGCTATAGCATCTATTTTTCTAGATTTTCAAAAGAAACTAGTTAATATTCTATTGCCCCAAAAAACTGGAAATAAAATCACCAGATACATAATTAAGAAAGAAGAACTTTCTAGATACAAAGGAATTTATAAAAGTACAAAAAGAATACATAATGCATTATATAAAATTGGGGATCTTTTTGGGAACTCCTTTGAGATTAAGGTAACTAATAAAAATGACAAGCTAGTGTTAACGGGCAATATAAAAACACGAGAATATATTAGTGTAGCATCGAATGAATTTTATAGTTTAAAATATAATAATTTCATATACTTTGTACCAGATGAAAATACCAGAATTAAATATCTAAAACTTGATAGTACGACTTCATTGGAAAAAGTTAACTGGTATGAGCAGAATTCAATCCAGTTGATTTTTCTAATAACTTTGTTAATAATCTTTTTAATACAATGGATAATTAGTGTAAGAAAGATATTAACTAAATTCAATCTGAATGTAAGGCCTAACAAAACTCGTAGGATTGCATTAATCATAAGTAGCTTGAATTTATCATTTCTAATAGGATTAGGGTCATATTTCTTAACATTGCCACCTTACTTCTTATTTGAAGAAGAAGGGACACCTAGAATTGTCGGATCATTATTCGTCAGAGCTTGGTTAACAATACCATTTATTTGTATAGTTAGTATTATATTGCTCATAGCTACTATTTTAAAAGAAAGTAAATACCTAAGGATCGAGCAGAAGGTCTGGTATACATTCTTTGCTATATGCTCCATATTATATATTATATTTTTGAATTACTGGTGTTTACTTGGTTATAAATTTTACTAAATTGATGAATCTAAATTATAGAAAAAATATCCTGAGCTTGTGGATGACATGATGCCTTGGTCAGACAAAGTGCAGAAGAAATGCAAAAAATAACTTAAGCTCGGCATATTCGTCTTTCTTTATACATATTTTGGAAGTAGTTACTAAAATTAACATAACAATCTTGACTCGGATTAGATTTGTATGTTAGAGTAAATTTTGGGATAAATTTCATGAATTCAATATTGCTTCTGACCTACAGTATTGAAAAAGTGGGAGGATAAGAAATATGAATATTAAAATTATGATAGGTATTGTTTTAAGCATCGTGATCATGCCTTATCTCGTAGCATGCAGTAATGCTAAGGAAAGTGTTAATGAAGTTGCTGAGGTAACTTCAGCGTCAACCCTATCATCAACCTCACCATCAACCCCATCAGTAACCCATTCACCGAGAGAAACCCCAATCGTGTATATGACCACTGACATCAGCTCCAAGGGTTTGATAGCGGCTTATAATGCGCTTAACTGGACACCGAAAGGTGATGTTGCAGTGAAGCTCAGCACAGGTGAGCCGCCGGCTAGTCACTATCTGGATCCGAAATTGATTAAAGAACTGGTGCAGTCAGTCAAAGGTACAATTGTGGAATGTAATACAGCGTATGGAGGATCCCGAATCAGTACAGCCATGCATATGCAGGTTGCGAAGGATCATGGCTTTACGGCGATTGCAGAGGTGGATATTCTGGATGCCGACGGTTCCATGAGTCTGCCGGTAGTAGGGGGAGCCCATCTGAAAGAAGATCTTGTAGGATCACACTTTTCCAAATATAAATCTTATCTGGTATTATCTCATTTTAAAGGACATGAAATGGCAGGATTTGGAGGGGCTATTAAGAATATTTCCATAGGTCTTGGTTCGAGCGAAGGAAAATGTCTGATCCATACAGCCGGAAAATATAATTCAACCATATATGGCGAAAATCAGGATGACTTTCTGGAATCCATGGGTGATGCAGGTAAGGCAGTTTCTGACAGCCTGGGAAACGGAAAGAATATTGTTTACATCAATGTGATGAATAATCTTAGCATAGATTGTGACTGTAACGGCAATCCAGCAGAACCGGAGATTGATGATATTGGAATACTTGCATCCACTGACCCGGTGGCGTTGGACCAGGCATGTGTCGATCTAGTATATGCTGCAAAAGGTAGTGAATCCCTCAGAGGAAGAATTGAAGATTTGAATGGATTACATACGTTGGAGCACGCAGAGAAAATTGGTCTTGGTTGTCGCACTTATAAATTGGTGAATATTAATGATTAATATACTGCATCGTGAGTTTATATATTTATTTTATTACTTTAGTGTTCAGTTGGAACAGATTTTTACATATTGGCTGTTAGGTATGATCATAGGGTCTGCGGTGTCGGTGTTTGGTAAGGAACGGATACATCGGCTGTTTAGTGGCTTGCAGAATAAGAGGCTTGGGGTATTAGGCATTTTCCTAGCCTGTTGTCTGGGGATAGTCTCTCCGCTTTGCATGTATGGAACGATTCCAATTGCCGCTTCCTTTTCGGAGAAGGGTATGAGAGACGACTGGCTGGCTGCTTTTATGATGTCATCGATTTTATTGAATCCTCAGCTGATTATTTACAGCGTAGCATTGGGAACTACGGCATTGATTGTACGAATTGTCGCCTGCTTACTATGTGGATTTATAGCAGGGTTGTTAATAAATATATTCTACAGGGAAAAATCATTTTTTAATTTCAGCGGTTTTTATGAAATGAAAAGCCATGATACAGATCCTAACATTCTACTACGTTTCCTCAAAAATTTGGGAAGAAATGTGAAAGCAACCGGTCTGTACTTTCTTCTGGGAATTTTATTGTCCGCTCTGTTTCAGAGATATGTACCAGCAAATGCATTTGCTAATCTATTCGGCAGTAACAAGGGATTCGGTGTACTGATGGCAGCCACCATAGGTGTTCCACTTTACATGTGTGGAGGAGGAACAATACCGCTTTTGCGGCAGTGGCTATTTGACGGTATGAGCATGGGATCTGCAGCCGCTTTTATGATTACAGGGCCAGCCACGAAAATAACCAATTTGGGTGCTGTGAAAATTGTATTGGGTACCCGACGGTTCGTGCTGTATTTATCATATGTTATAATTTTTGCACTTTTAATTGGATTCTTATTAAATGTTTTAATTTAATAGCATCTAGAACAAACGGCGTTTTCAAAAAAACACCACAAAAGGCTTTGATATGTTTCCTCGAACAGATGTTTCCATTATATAGCTATATATCAAACTGGATGTTTTTATAGGCTTACTGCAAATGATAGTTAATACTTGTGGAAGAGCTCCCAAATACTCTATAAAACAGCTAAGCGAAGCCTTGAAATTGCGCGATCGTTATACTTTTCAAGAGATAGCAGATTTAACTGGTATATGTAAAAGTACATTATTGAATGCAAGTAAAAAAATGCAAATATAGCGAAAGAAATTGAATATATATAAATGATTTAAATAATTTATGCTTTTTCTATAACATTATCTTTTTGGGAAGTTATAGTAAATATGGTATCATGCTAAAATACTGGACTTTAATGTTTTCTATAACTGTCTGATGACTTAAAAGTAGTTCCATTAATCTATTTTAATTTACTACTATTAAATATAGTGAAAAACAGTAGTTTTAACGGTTTTAAAATTTTAGTATTAAAAAGAGAAAAATAAAGGTACTAGTTTTATGTCATTTTATTATGACATAAAACTAGTACCTTTGTGAATATGCGACATGAAACTAATAACATGGTGAATTACTTTCATATTAAATTAAAATTACAATCTTATAATATTTGTTATGTAAACCGTTTTTGTGTAGTATAATTGTGTATATATTTTTTATTTGGAGAATTAAAGTGTTCAAACCTCTAAAAATCAAGAGAAGTAGCAAGTTTGGTAGTAATTTCTGGGAAGTTTTTAGTGTAAAGGAAAATCGAATTATTCAATTGTATGGTGATCTTCAATATTATTATTGGATCTTAATTGAAGCAGATCCTAAGATAAGGAATTTTTGTGAATCACCAATTGTACCGAAATATTTAAAGCTCGGTAAAGAGAGAGAGCCATATTTTGATGCATGGATTTTATGGGAAGATAATTCTGAAGAATTTATAAAAATACATAGATTATGTGATTTAAATCATATAAATAGTTCATACGAAAGTACATTAAAGATACTTAACCTAAAAGAGAAATGGTGTAAAGAAAATGGATTTAAATTTTCTATTAAAACAGAGAATGAAATAAAATGTAACCTTGTACTTCTCGAAAATTTAAAGCATATTATTTCATTTACACGGAATAAGTCCTATGAAGTAGAAATTGACACCAGAAAAGTTATTAAAGCAGTATATAAAGGCTTAGATACTATTATTCAAATAGAGCAATTCTTATCTGAAATTCCAAAATATAGAGTCAAAGAAGCAATTTATTGGTTGATTTTTAAAGGAAGATTACTATCAGACATAAATATAAAATCATTAAGTCCTAATACGAAGGTGTGGATTCAAAATGACGAGAAGATTAATTGAAAAAATTAATATTGGGGACGAATATAAAGATATAAGTGTATGGCCAAAAGCCAATACATTACCTCTTGATGATACTGATAGAGATTTATATCTCAGACGTGAAAAAGCAATAATTCTATACCTAAAAGATAATTGTAATTTAAAGGATATCCAGAATCAAACTGGAATAGCTCCATATACTATTAGAAGATTAATTAAACGTTGCTTTATGCTTGATAACTATGGACAAATATGGGGATTCCGAGCACTTATACCCCAAAAACATGTCATGAATTATAATCGCAAAAAAAGTACTTCGCTTGATAAAACCAATTCTCCTAAGAGTTTTCAGGGGGCATTTTCGCAATTATTAAAAGAATATCCAGAAATTGATGAATTAATTACAAACCTGTATTTAAAAAAAGATAAGAAAATGAAGGATATGCCTTCAAAGAGTCCAACCGATATACACATTAAATTTATAAATGCATGTCGTGATATTGGAATAAAATCTTCAGAATATCCATTAAACACATATGATTTAGCAAGAAGATCTCTTTATAGGTATTTAAAATATATACATAATACCCATTTTGAGGTGGCTTCAGGCCGGTATGGGGAGGAGGTTCAAAGAAATGCGGTACTATCATATAATAATCAGGCCACATCACCTTTACCAATTCGACCTTTTGAGCAAGTACAATTTGATGGGCACAAAATTGATGCTAAATTTGTTATGAAAATGAAAACTCCTACTGGTGACGAAGAATATTATGAATTGAGTAGATTATGGATTTTAACAATTCTAGATGTTGCAACTAGAACGGTATTAGGCTATAGGCTTTGCCTTAATAGTGAATATTCAGCAGAAGATGTACTGCAATGTGTTAGAAATGCGGTTGTACCAAAAAGGCTTATGGAATTTACAATTCCGGGTCTAAAATATCCTGAAAAAATTGGTTTTCACTCTTCATATATTAAGGAAACTGAATGGGCAGTATGGAATGAACTGTATTTTGATAATGCTAAAGCAAATTTGGCAAATATAGTTAGGCCTAGATTAACCCAAACAATAAAGTGTGCAGTTAATGCTGGGCCTGTAAAAGTACCTAAAAGAAGAGTGCTTATTGAAAGATTTTTTGGAATATTGGAGGAATATGGGTATCACAAACTACCCAGCACTACTGGAAGTTCAATAACAGATAAAAGAAATGAAAATTCTTCTGAAAAAGCTAAAAAATATTTCATAACTGAGGAGCATTTGGCTGAAATAACTGAAGCATTGATAATTTTTTATAATTTATGTCCACATTCAAGTTTGGATTATAAGTCACCGCTAGAGTGTATGGAACATCGAATAAGGGATAGGCGAATGGAACCAAGGTATCTTGAGGAAGAAGACAGAAATAACCTATCTATATTGAGACTTTCTACACAACGAGTAGTACTTGGAAATATCAAAAAAGGTAAAAGGCCTTACATTAATTATGAAGGTGTTAGATATTACAATGATATTCTTTCAAGAACCCCTAGCCTCATCGGGAAAAAATTAGAATTATTAGTAAATATCGAGGATTTAAGATCGATAAAAGCATATTTATCTGACGGGAGTGAAATTGGTATTCTTAGAGCTAGTGGGAAATGGGGAACAAGTCCTCATTCTCTTAAGACTCGAAAGGAAATAAATAAATTAAAAGCCAAAAGATTAATTTATTTTACTTCTAATGAAAATCCAATTGACGTCTATAATGAGTTTCTTGTTAAAAATATTGGTGATAAGAATAAAAGAAATAAACTTGCAAATTTAAATAGAAGTAAAAAGGAAATGGAGAAAGATATTCAGAATAGTGTTGCTAATGAAGATGATCATATGATCTCAGAAACACAATCAGAAAGTAAATGCATCAAAAAAATTAATAGTATAAAAAAATCAAACTCAAATATTACTAAGGATAATAAAGAAGATTTAAACAAATATCGAGATCTTTTTAAGACATTTACTTACTAAGGAGAAAGTATGGGTAGACAAAAAAAAATATTAGAACCAGTTACAACCATTGAAGATGAAGAAGTAATTCGAAACATTAACTTTGAAAGGCCGCAGATTTCTTTAGGATCGCATCCTGTAGAAACAGGAAAGTATCTTTTAGCTACTAACATGATATTTGATCTTTATAGAAAAATTTGTCTATGGATAGATAATCGAACTCCGGGAGCGATGTTCTATGGCAGACCACGCCTTGGAAAAACAAAAGCTATTGAATATATTAAGTTAATTCTTCCTCAAAAATTTGGTTCAAATATACAGATTTTTCATGTTACATCTAGGAAGCATAAAACGGTTAATGAGGATAAATTTTTCTCTCATTTTCTTAATCAAGTTGGACACAACATCACAACTCAAGGGCCAGCATATGCCAAAAGGGAGAGATTAACAAATTATTTAATTGATAAAGTAGATTCATCGGGACAAAACAAATTAATTATTTTTGTTGATGAGGCCCAATTATTCACAGACTTAGAGTATGAATGGCTTATGGATATACATAACGAACTTAATAGATTTGATATAAATATGACATTTATTTTAGTAGGCCAAGAAGAGTTGAAGTTTCAGCGAACAGCTTTTCTTGAAGCAAAAAAGTCACAGATTATAGGACGTTTTATGGTCAATGAATACCAGTTTAAAGGTGCCGAAAATGCAGTAGACATAAAAAATTGTTTAATAGGGTACGACCATGCTGAGTTCCCAATAAATAGTGGTTGGTCATATACAAAATACTACTTCCCAGAAGCGTATACAGCTGGTCATAAGTTAGAAGAATGTGCAGATGAATTATTTGAAGTTTATGTTGAAACCAGACGTGAATTTAATTTAATGAGAAAGAAATTTGATATACCAATGCAATATTTGAAATCAACTATTGAAAATGCTTTAAGAATTTTTGGAGCTAACGGTGATAATTTATTCTGGCTTACAAAATCTGACTGGAGAGTAGCTATTGAAAATTCAGGATATATAAATGCAGAACTGTACCAAAATAAACTTGAGGATTAAATCATGAGACCAATAACTAATTATACCTGGAGACCTGAATGGATTGTATCAAAATTTGAATCACCTTGGGGAATATTTGAAAAATTTAAATATGCAAATGTGGTAAATAATAATGATTTAATGAGAATTTTTGGAGATGAAAGGTTAAAATCTAAAAGTAAAAATAATTGGAAAAAGTCGGAGAGAGATCTAATTAATCTTACTTTTTTGGATAGCGCACTATTAGAGAGAATACTAGGAAATGATATTAAATCTACAAACTATAAAAATATTAACAACCTTGTAAAAATATTTAATTGTGGAGATGATGTTAATCTGTTTATTCGAAAAGATGTGCATTACTGTCCAAAGTGTATTCAATTAGGGTATCATAGTATTTTTCATCAACTTAATTATTTGACCAAGTGCCCGTACCATGATATTGAGTTAATAAGTAAATGTCCTAATTGTCATAGTAAAATAGTTTACTCTTTAGATGATAATTGGGGTAAAAGCCCTTTTGTATGTAAATGTGGGCACAGCTTATGTAATGATAAAATGGATTATGGCTTTATTAAAAAATGGATTGAAGCGAGTAATATTAAAATAAGTTTAAATGACTTAAATGTATTACTTAATGTTAATAAAAATCAAAAATATTTTTTAAGTAATAT
The DNA here is from genome assembly GCA_023412275.1 of Bacillota bacterium. Classification (GTDB taxonomy): domain Bacteria; phylum Bacillota; class Clostridia; order Acetivibrionales; family DSM-1351; genus Ruminiclostridium. The sequence goes on along the minus strand of JAEYNY010000126.1, from coordinate 10,249 downwards.
TTATTATTCTGAAAAATTATTAATTCGACATTTTGATAATTTTTTAAATAATATTGTATCACTAATAGCGAAAACTGAAACAAAACATTATCTTGTAAAAAGTAGTTTTCAAAAAGATATTTATAAAAAAAGCTTTAGTAAATTACGTCTATTAGAATCCCCGAGCAAAAATCAATATCTCGAAACTTTGTTTAATAACCTTAAATCAATATATTATAAGCAATTGAAAAAAAATCTTGAGAAATTAAATAAAGACCATAAAAAGTGCTTGAGCAAATTCTTATATAGTAGTACATTCATTCGCGATGAATACTGTCCTTTCTCATATGCTTTTGTTTTTTGGAGAAAAAACATTGAAAGACATAAATACTCACGTTTTCCTGAAGTTGCTCAATGCAAAAAATCACATTTTAAGGAAAGTAATTTTAAAGAATTAATATATAACAATCATTATATACATACACAAAATAATCTGATGTGGGAAATTTTTGATATAAATAATAAAAATTTTGAGATACTAAATTGGGTTATGTGTAGAATTTATAGTCACTATTTAATATCAGATTACCAAAATAGACTAAATGTTGCACAAATGCACCTTAATAATAACTTATACGAAATAACTCTACAGGAAAGCGAAATAGATATTCCTTTTTATATCGCTTATATTGATTTGAAGAATTATAAAGCTGAGTTTCATTGGTGGGATACTCAAGAACATAAGAATAATAATTGTCCTAATAAACTTTTGCAATAAAATAAAAGGTCATCCCAAATTTGACTGTAAATAGACATCTTTTTTTTGTTCTTCAGTTATCCCAATATATCTTAAGGTTTGAGATTTAGAAGAATGGTTAAAAATATCCATTAATAATTCCAGTGAAGTACCATTTTGAAATGCATGATAACCAAAGGTTTTCCTCAAGGTATGCGTTCCAATTTCACCGGTGACAATAATACCGCAATCGTTTCTTTCTACTAAGCCTAATGCTTCCGCAGCTCCGTTTAAAATCCTGTAGGCTTGTTGCCTGGTAATGGGGGAGTTATCACCTTTCCTGCTTACAAAAACAAAGCTGTCTATTTCAATTGATGGATTTTCTTTAACATACGATTCTATAACTTTTTTAACAATATCACCTAAGTAAAATTTTTTAGTTTTGCCTGTCTTTTTCTCGGTAATAACAACGTGATCCTTGGGTGTTTTGTTTGGTTTTAAAATATCGGAAAATCTAAGTTTTAAAATATCGCTAATCCTAAGGCCTACATTTATACCAAGTATAAAAAGCAGTTCATTTCGGATTGATTGGCTCTTTAATATTGAACGAATATTTTTTATTATTTTAATTTCACGGATTGGCTCTACAGTATTCATTTTTTCTCCTTATAATATATCTCTACCACAAAGTTTTTTCGAGTTTTGGAAACCGAATCCATTTTTATGCGAAAAAATAGTAATTGTTACTAAATACAGTATATATCAATATTGTGTAACATTCAATAGAAGAATAATATTTAGTTTTCCTCAAACCCCTGTTTTTAAGCCGTTTCGAATGTTACAAAAGCACGTTGTGTAACATTCGAAATTGCTAGTCCGTGTAAACATAATGTATACATTAAATATATTGTATACATACTAGTCAACATTGAATTATATGTATACAAATTAATATTTAATGTTGACATTTGCAGGAAGGAAAATTACTATTATCTTATAATAGTAAAATATAGTTCCAGGAGGACTGATTCATTGAATAATGAAGCTGAAAATATACAAATAGAAAATAATAACCCCTTAAGTGTTAGGGTTGATGCTGAATACAAAGAAATATTTAATAAAATAATTAATGAAAAAGGAATCACAAAAAAGCAGTTAATGGAAAGTATGATTTCAAATTTTATCCAGGATGATTCACAACAAAGTAGAGAAGAGCAAATTAGTTTCGTTAATGAAATAAACTTAATATCTACTAACATAGATGAGATCTTTAGAATATTTAAAGTTATTGCAAACAAAAGTCAGGATACACTGGCAAGTGTCAAAGATCAATATGAACAGAAACTAGTTAATATGAATAGTCAAATAGATGCACTTAGGAGCAATATATCCGAACTTACCGAAAGGAACAATCTCTTTGAATTGACAAATAACTCATATAATCTTGAGAGAGAAAAACTTCTAAATACAATAGACCAAATTCAGTCCAAGAATTCAATTAATGACTCTGAAATTAATAAATTAAATTCAAAGAACCAAGAACTATTGGAACAAATAAATTCACTTAGGACTCTTGAAAGTCAGAATCATAATCTTATTCAAGAAAATGAAAAAATAAACAGATATGTAGCAAAGCTTAATATTATATTAAAAGATAAAAACATTGAAATTGATATTTTATCAAAAAAAGAACAATATCTAAGTAAACTGCTAGACGAATTTTCGGAAAGAAAACAAGAGGAATTTAAAGAAATTGAAAGAACTACAAAACATGAAGCTGAATTAGACAATAAAATGAAACTTTTAGAAATGCAGTCCCAATATAATGAATTGCAAGCCGAAAATAACAGGAATCTTGGTATAATAAATCAAAAGACTGAAGAAATAATTTTACTTAAGGAAAAATTGAATTTTAAGTAAAAAGAACACTTCCTATTTCTATTTGAAAGATAAAGGAAATAGTTGTAAAATATAATATATAATTTTTAAAACTGGGTAGTCATTTAATATAACTACATTATGAGTTCTCGCTAACAACAAGTCAATTTACAATATAAACCTGTAAAAGATATCATCGTTCGATTCGGGATAGACAGAATTTTTCAATTTTATGCGTTTATGGAGGAAACTGAAGATGAAGCTATTTCCTGATTGGCAAGGTAAAATTACACTACCTCCAAGTCCAATAAGAAGAGAGGTGGTAGGTGGAAATGTAGTATGCCAGCAAGCCTTTCGTGGAGGAGACACAATTGCAGAGGCAGAGGCATTAGATAATGAAGGCTACTATCTTGTTAAAACACGTTTGTTATTCCCATTTAATGAACTGCTACTTCGCCGAAAAGGGACAAGGCATATAGAAACCAACTATTTAGTGCTGTTAGCTCCGGAACTAAAAAGAATCTATGAACTCGGCCCAGATACACGACTGGAATGGGATGATCTTGGATTACTGACTAGGTGTTTTAGGAACCCAGAACAAATACTCGAGAGTTGGAAGGGTAAATTCTCTTTTCGGGAGGAGGACAATGTGACTGGGACGAAAGGTCTCCGCCCACCTCAGATTGGAGCTTTACATGCGTTAGCTGCACATTTTGCAGTAGGGAAAACCTTTGAACCTGCGACAGTCGTACTGCCTACTGGAACGGGCAAAACTGAGACTATGCTTTCAATGCAAGTATACAAAAGGCTTTTGAGAACTCTTGTAATCGTTCCAAGCGATGCACTTCGAACACAGATCTCCGGCAAATTCTTAACATTGGGGGTACTCCCCGATCTTGAAGTTATTCCGTCTGAAACTATAGGACCTAATGTCACAAGACTTGTAACTGGTATTCGCTCTAAGAAAGAAGCAATGGCAATAATTGAAAAATCGAATATCATTATTGCTTTACCCAAAACTCTAAGTGCATCAGATCCAGAAGCACTTAGAGTTCTTACTGAATACTGCACAGATCTTATTGTAGATGAAGCACATCATATCCCGGCATCTCAATGGTCACTCGTGCGCCAAATGTTTTCAGATAAACGGATTACACAGTTTACCGCTACTCCTTTTCGTCGTGATAACAAGCGTATAGATGGAAAAATCATCTTTAACTATAAATTAGGCGATGCTCAGGATGCAGATTATTATCGACCTATCAATTTGAAAACCATAGAAGAATTTGGTGATGAAGAACAACGTGACTTATGTATAGCAGAGGAGGCTCTGGCTGCACTTCGCCGGGATCGCAATGAGCTCCACCTTGATCACATACTTATGGCACGATGCGAAAGTAAGGAACGTGCATTAAATGTGTTTGAGCTATATCAGAAACTTGCACCAGAAATGTTACCGCAACTTGTATATTCTGGATCTGGTCGAATACATAAAAACCGCAAGGCACTAGAGAAACTGATTCAGAGGAACAAAGACGCCGCGCACATAGTAGTTTGTGTTGATATGTTAGGAGAAGGCTTTGACCTACCAAACCTAAAAGTAGCTGCATTACACGATACTCATAAGTCACTAGCGATTACTTTACAATTCATTGGTCGGTTTACACGTAAAGGTAATTGGGAACAAATTGGTGAAGCCACTGTCGTGGTAAATATTGCTGATTCTGAAACAGAGACAAAATTAGAAGCGTTATACGCTGAGGGTGCTGATTGGGATAGTTTGATAAAAAGATTAAGTGAGGACCGAATTGATCAAGAAATCTGTCTACAAAAAATAGTACATAGTTTACGAGAAAGTGGAGATTTACATACTTTTCTTTCACTGTGGAACCTTCGTCCTTCACTATCTATGCAGGTATTCAAAACTCAATGCCAAAATTGGAGCCCTGAGAACTATTCCAATGTATTTTCAAAAGATTCGAAAAGCTGGCATGCCATAAGCAAAGACAATGACATTCTGATTGCTGTTGTCCACCGTAAAGCACGCGTACGATGGGGTAACTACCAGAACCTGTTTGATCGACAATATCATTTATTAATGGCAAGATGGGACAAAGAGAATGGTGCGCTTTTTATTCACGCAAGTGACTATGAAGAGCTGAAGAGTACTACTTTGGCTAAAGAAATAACAAACGATAAGACAGTACTTCTACAGGGGCCGGTTATTTTTAATATTTTGAACAATGTTGAGCTTCCTCTCGTAAAGAATCTTGGTTCATCACGAATAGGTGCAATTAGCTTTACATCGTATTTCGGGCCAAATGTAACAGAGGGTTTAGCACTAATTGAACGAGCTGAATCTACTTTAAATAATATTGCCTGTGTTGGCTACGAGAATGGGGAGCGTGTTCTTTGGGGAGGAACACAAAGACGTGGGAAAATATGGCAACAATCATCAGGGACAATATCACAGTGGATTGACTGGACAGTACATACTTGGGAAAAAGTTTCCACTGAAGATAATATTGACGTAGCAAATATTACGAATGAATTTTTACGTCCCCATAAACTTAGTCAACCATACAATCAATATCCAATAAGTGTACAATGGGGAGAACAGGTACAGTCTTCATTCAGTAATAATCAAGCCATCGTCTTTGATACAACGGAAGTTCCTCTATACTTAGTTGACCTTCAAATATCCGAAGTTAGAGATAACGGTGAAATTATTATTCGTTTATCAAGTGATACAGATTCTTCAGAGTATAGTTTCCAGATTAATGACAACTCTGAGTCAGGATACTACTATAAAAAAATATCTGGACCAGATGTTTATTTTGCAAAAGGTACTAACACAAAAACTGAATTGTGTGAGTACTTCGTGGTTGATCCAGTGATAGTAAGGTATGTCGACGGTACATATTCATATAACTGCTATCATATACCGATTCCTCTAAAAGCCGGCGAGTATCCTAGAGAACGAATAGAAGTCTGGGATTGGTCATCTATTCCGCTGAACAAGGAATCTATCGGTAAAACAGGTAATAAAAATACAATCCAGTACCGAAGTTTTCTGACCATTTCCGATAAGTATGATGTTGTTTTTAATGATGATGGGAAAGGCGAGGCTGGTGATCTTGTATGCTTGAAGGATATTGATGAGAGTACAATCAAGCTCTGCCTTGTTCATTGTAAAGGAGCTCTTGGTGGTCAGATTTCGAATGACATCGGAAATTTCTACACGCTTTGTGGGCAGGCTCAGAAAAGCATAACCGTCAAACATATGGGCATGACACGTCTTTATAATGATCTCAAACGCCGTCATGAAATATGGGCTAGAGAAGGTTATTCGAGATTTCTTAAAGGTGATATGAAGTATCTTTCATATTTCAAGGAGAAATCCAGGCGTTCTAAATTTCAGTTCGAGGTGATTATAGTACAGCCTGGAGGATCAAAAGAAGCTCTTAGCACAGACATTCTCAAACTCTTGGGAACGACAGAACTTTTTCTGAAGACCACAACACAAGGAGACTTCCGTGTGATAGTTTCACAATAAAACAGATTATGTAAACTATGAATGGATATTTAATAGATGCGTTTAAGATGTTAGATGGTATAGGAGAAAGATAATAAAGAGACAACCTTTGATTAGTGGAGTTTATCTATAATTTAATATAATTGTAAAGCACATTACTTATTTAAATAGCTCCTCAATGCTTACCCCTAAGGCCTTAGCAAAACCTAGTATCTCAAAATCCAGTATTTCTCTGGCTTGATTCTCAATTTTTGATATCATAGGCCGGTCTATATTAATACCTTGTACATTTAACCTGGCAGCAAGGTCTTCTTGAGTAACGCCTTTTTTCTTCCGTATTTGGCTGATTTTCTTACCAATAATATATCTTGGTTCCACTAAAACCATCCTTATCCTTATTTAATGTATTGATTTTAATAAAAAGTTAATAATAAATTGTGTGATTATCACACAATCGGAAAATTTTTAGCTAAGGCAGGGTGAACTCGAATGAAGGTATTTACTCCAATCGTAAAAAATATATCTATCTTTAAAGAAATTGCAAAAAATGTTGTTAATCCACTTGAAATAATCAGGGAAGCCATAAGTAATTCTCATGATGCGGAATCCAAGCAGATTTCAATTAGTGTATATAGGGATTCCGAAGGAAAGTTTGTTATAGAAATTCAGGATGATGGTAAAGGCATGAACATTAATATTCTTCAAAAATTTTTTAATCTTGGTGATTCAAATAAAACGCAAATTGGCATTGGTGAAAAAGGTCTAGGAACAAAAACATTTTTTAAAAGTGATGGGATAACCGTATATACACAGACAAAGGATGGTGAAGCGTATAAAGCGGTTATGAAAAATCCTTGGGATTCTTTAAACACTGATACTATTCCTGAATACACTATCGAAGATATAACAGCTCAAACTGGTAAATGCGGTACAACTATACTTATTGAGGGCTATATAATTGATAATCCTGAAAAGTATTTCAATTTCGATACAATAAAAGATTATATACTTTGGTTCTCCGCAGGTGGTAGTTTTAAGACTTACTTTGCAAACTATATGGAGCTTCATAAATATATACAAAACATGCAGATTGCACCTAGAATATTTCTGGAGGACAGGATTTTAGGAATAAAAGAGGAAATAGCTGGTACACATCAGTTTACGCCTCCTGAAGAAAAACCTGCTGAGGATCCAAAAGAAGAAATTTATAAAAGATCAGTTAATTATTGTAGACATTTCGGCCCTTACCATAGAGCCACAAATATAAAAGGAGAGTATGTCTCATTCCAAATCTATGGAACAGTGTCAGGTGTAAATTGTAGAAAGAAAATATGCAAACTTAAATTTGCTGAAAAACTCAAATCTAGATTTGGAGTTTATCTTTGTAAGGATTTTATTCCGTTTTTCAGAATGCCTGATCTAATGAGTGATCCAAATTATCATCATTACCATATCCTAATTAATTCCCAAGCTTTTGAGCTTACAGCTGATAGAAACAATATTTCTAATGAAGATGACCCCAAGGTAAAATGGGTTTTTAATGAAGCAAAAAAGATACTAAATGAGGATATCAGACCATTAGCAGAGGAAGGGTATTTCAGACTTAGAAAACAAGAAGAGATAGAGAACATCTTAAAGAATAAACAAATTTTATTGAAGAGACGTGTTGAAAAATTTGATGAAATTGATAACCTAGCTTTGCATGACTTACCAGTAGTGAAACGGCCGGATTGTGAATCCCAGGTTGTTGTAGTATTGACATCCTTAATATCTAACGTAATAACACGAAAATACATCAGGTATATTGAAAAAATAGGACACTATTCACACCATACATCAACGGATATGATATGCCTAGATAAAGAAAATAACAAGGTATTAGTAGAAATCGAGTATAAACTCAGCAATCTTTTTAAACATGATCACCCGTATGATACCTTTGATTACGTTGTATGCTGGAGTGTTGATTTAGAAGCTTACGAAAAGAAAAGATTAATAGATGGTTGCTGTTTGACGTTAATGAGGGAAGAAGATGAATGGATATTAAAGTATGGTACACAGAAGGTTATACCGGTAATTGAACTCAAAGAGGTATTGGCAAAGATAGAACTTGATTTAAAAGATATGATAGAGGCGTAATCAAAAATTACTGAAAAATTTGTAGCAAATAGTTGTAATTTCTATTAAATATAATTCAATTAACCAATTAGTGAGGGTTTACCCAGGAAAATCCTGTGCTAGGAGATGAGGCCAAAAAAGATATCTTGACCTTGTGTTGATTTGATATAGAAAATCAACCCTACAAATTTAAAATCATATTATAGTCCCCAAATTTTAGGTTGCATTTCATATTTGGTTGTACTACTAAACAGTACTTAATATTTCTCAAAGCGACGTTAATCCAAGTACCGTCCGGGACAATTTAAGTAGGATTTTGATTATTTTTCTCCTATTACCACAAAAATTCTTCCGCTATCAGCTTCAACTACTGATCCGAAGCCTGAATTTAAAAAATAACCCTTGATAATTCCTGCTTCAGGTATCTCTGAGTACTTCAAAAGAGGAATTTTTATGGTGTGATGGATTTCTTACTTACTTTGTAAATGACAGATAGTGGTTTTTCCACCTCTGAATTTAAAAATTCACTAATGCGAGATTTCAAAATGATGATGTTGTCTAAGTTTGCTGTTAGCGGTAAGATCTCAGCGTAGGTGTCCGATGCCATAAGATAGGCAGTTAGTAAACTTTCTAAAAAGTATCTCCCTAACGGATCCTGCGGAGTATTAGCATTCGGAATTTAAAGGGGGTAGAGAAAAATCAATTAAGTTTATGGATAAACTGGAATTGGCATCAATCGTTACACATGTTGCCGATAGCAAAACATGTTTGTTGCATCCAGCAAGTCATACACATAGACAGTTGACGGATGAACAGTTGAGAGAAGCCGGTATAGCTCCTGACTTGATTCGCTTTTCTGTCGGAATTGAAAATGTGAATGATATTATTGAAGACCTGAAGCAGGCATTGGAGCAAATTTAAGTCAAGACATTTTCCGTTCTAAAAGTTAAAGATAGAAAAACAAGAAGAAACGTGAATTGACTAGATAAAGACAAAAAAATATATAAGCTAAATAATTAGTAGGACAATAAAGAATAATATTATAATGCCGTCGGTGAGATAGTTCACTTACGACATTTTTTGTCTTCTAAGATAAAAAATTATGATAGATTTGCCTCTTTGAAACACAATAAAACTTCACATATACCATTTAGACTTTTATGTAATTCGTTATGGTAATCAATTATTGACACAATATATTGTATGTGGTAGCATAAAGACAACTAGATATAGCAAAATACGGGTGACTGTTTGCAACAGTTTAAAAGGGAAGCAGGTGAAACTCCTGCACGGTCCCGCCGCTGTAATGGGGGAGGGTTTCATCGGATAAAACCACTGGGTAAAACCGGGAAGGGATGGAAACTCTATGAACCTGAGTCAGAAGACCTGCCTGTAGGAATTGCACCATAGACTCTACGAGTGATAGGGGGTGTCGGGTACTTTATGAGTATTGTATTTATGATGCCTCTTGACGCTTTGTCGAGAGGTTTTGTTAATTTTAAAAAACTAAAAATAAAAAAAAGGGAAGTGGCAAAGTTATATGATAACAAAAATTAAGAAGAGAGATGGAAGAGAAGCACCCTTCAATATCGAGAAAATTGCCAATGCAATATTCAAAGCAATCAGCATAGCAGGAGAAGAAAATTATGCAACTGCTTTAGCTTTGGCAGAAAAAGTAGTGTATCAACTGGAGAAAAATCCAGATAAAAGAGTTCCTAATGTAGAGGAAATCCAGAATAGTGTTGAAATGGTCTTAATTGAAACTGGATATGCTAAGGCTGCAAAGGAATACATACTGTACAGGGCTGAGCGGACACGAATCAGAGAAATGAATACTCGCCTTATGAAAGTTTATGAGGATTTGACTTTCAAAGAAGCAAAGGACAATAACATAAAGCGCGAAAATGCTAATATTGATGGAGACACTGCGATGGGAACCATGCTTAGATATGGTTCGGAAGGGGCTAAGCAGTTTAATGAGATGTTTGTATTGAAGCCTGAGC
>JAEYNY010000023.1 GCA_023412275.1 Bacillota bacterium | reverse complement strand
AAATGGAGGAGCTTTAAAAGTACTGATCATCAAAGCATTTATAAAATTACACACAACACCGGTAATTATACCTACCAACACCGCAACAACCAGTGATCCGGTTGCTTTATATGCTGATATTGCAAATACACCTGAGAGAGCCAATACGGAACCTTGAGACAAGTCAAGCATTCCTGAGATTATTAATATTGTCTGACCAAAAGCAAGAATTGTTGTAACTGCCAGCTGTCTTGAGATATTTGTCAGGTTGCTGGTTGTTAAAAAGTTTGGGTTTGCCAATGAACAAATTATAAATAGTACAAACAGTACCATAAAAATACTGTATTTCTTTTTTGCCGTATTCCATAGGTTATTACTTCTTAAATCCATTTTATCTCACCTCATCTGATGTTAAAGTTCCAGTAGCATATTTCATAATGAGCTCCTGGGAAAAATCTTCTCGTTTAATTTCGCCTGTAACTGCACCCTTTGACATTACATAAATCCTGTCACACATACCTATAAGCTCAGGAAGCTCCGATGAAACCATTATTACCCCCTTACCTTCCTTTGCTAAATTTGTCATTAGTTTGTATATTTCAAATTTAGCACCTACGTCTATACCACGGGTAGGTTCGTCCAGTATAAGAACATCAGGATTTCTTATCATCCACTTTGCCAATAATACTTTCTGCTGGTTTCCACCGCTTAATGAAGCAATAGGTGTTTCTAAAGTAGGAGTTTTTACCCTCATTTTCTCAAACATATCTGATACAATGTTTTGTTCAACTTTCTTGTGATACCTGAATCTGTAAAATACCTTCTGGAGGAATGCCAATGTTGTATTTTCCCTTACTGATCTGACTGGAATAATACCGTATCTTCTTCTATCTTCTGATAGCATTACCAGTCCTTTTTCAATAATCTGTTGTACATTTTTGACTTTGACTTCTTCTCCCTTGATATTAACTGATCCTGATGAAATAGGGTCCAGCCCGAAGAGCGATCTCATAACTTCAGTTCTTCCTGCTCCCATAAGTCCGGCAAAACCAATGATTTCACCTTTTTTCAGGTGGAAGCTTACGTCATGATAAACATTTCCGTTACTTAATTTTTTAACCTCAAGTAACTTTTCTCCGATTTTGATTTCTTCCTTTGGATATGTGTTGGTCAATTTTCTTCCAACCATTAGTGCGATTACGGTTTCAATGTCAAGCTCTTCCTTTGGATGACTCTCAACAACTGTTCCGTCTCTGAAAACTGTTATTTCGTCAGCTATCTGGAATATTTCATCCAACTTGTGAGAAATATAGATGATGCAAACTCCTCTGGCTTTCAGTTCTTCAATTTTTTTAAAGAGCTTCTCAACTTCTTTTTGCGTGATGGCCGAGGTCGGTTCATCCATGATTATAATATCGGAATTGTATGATATTGCCTTTAAAATCTCTAACATCTGGATATCAGAAACCGTCAGATCCTTTAACAGTGTGGTAGGTAAATAAGGCAGATTTTCCTTTTTTAATAATTCCTTTGTACGTGTTCTAACTTCTTTCCAGTTTACATTGCCAAATTTGTTGACTGGCAGGTTGCCTAGAAACAGGTTTTCCTCTACCGTCATTTCGGGCACGTAGTTCATTTCTTGAAAAATCATTGATATACCAAGATTCCTAGCCTGTATGGGATTATTGATTTTTACAGGTTTCTCATCAATGAATATCTCACCACCATCAGGTTGATATATCCCGTTAATGATCTTCATCAATGTTGATTTCCCTGCTCCGTTTTCCCCACACAATACATGCACAGTACCTTTTTTTACAGTAAAATCGATTTTATCAAGAGCTTTAACCCCTGGAAAGGATTTTTCAATTTGCGAAACTCTTAGCTTAATGTTATTGTCCATTTCCTTCCCCCATAAGTTTTCTTGTATAAAAACCCCTTAATACTTATAACTAATATTTCCATCTTTCATCGATCGATTTATATAAGACTTTTATAAATTACTTTTAATAAGATTATATCGTATATTTAGTAAAAGTCAACATAAAAAATGAATTTTTTTTAATTTATATTTAGTACATTTGTACAAAAGATAGAAAATTGTATCTAAAAATGAAAAGCAGTAATATGCTTTTACATATTACTGCCCCTATAAGAATAGCTTTTAAACGTTCTTTATAAATTGGTCAACATGAGCAAGTGCAGCACCTACAGCAGTTGCCTCAAGTTTATACTTACATGCATGAAGGTAATTTCCGTCTACTTCAAACGTATTGTATTTTGCCACCATTTGCCTTAGCTCACCTATATATTCATCCATGTAAGCTCCGGCATATCCACCTAATATAACTTTACAGTCAAACAACATACGTAAATTATTTATTGCTACTATTAAATGTGATATATATTCATTCCATAAACTTTTTTGCGGTTCCTTATTTAACTTTAATAATCTGAAAAACTCTGCAATATTTCCGTTGGTACTATCTGACAAAAGCTTTGCCGAGCAATATGCATCAACACATCCTTTTTGTCCGCAATAGCACTCTCTTCCGTTTGGTACTATGGTCATGTGCCCAAACTCTCCGCCTCTTTGGTTCTGTCCGTCATAAATATTTTTGGCTATTATTATAGAGCCTCCGACTGAATTGTTTAAAGAAAGATATGCCACATTTTCATTTGAATCTTCACGCCACATTTCTGCAAAACCGCCAGCATTGGCATCGTTACTCAAAATTATTGGGTATGGAATGAATTCCTGAAAAGCACTTATGCTACCACCCTGAAAGTCAATAACTGTAGCATAGCTCACAGTCTGACGGTCATCAGAAAGTATGGCAGGTAATGCTATACCGACCCCAAGTATATTTGCTTCATTTATTCCAGCTTCACTTACCAGTTTTGTAACAAGATCGCCTACACCCTTAAAATACTCTTTATGATTTTTAAAAGGGTACTGTATTCTGAAATTCTTTAAAAGTTTACCGCTAAGGTCTATTATTACTATACTGACATGATTGCGTGTTATGTCCAGACCTACTGCGTATTTTGCAGAACTATTATATGAAATAGCCTTAGCCTTTCTGCCTCCTGTGGATTCAAAAAGACCTGTTTCTATTACCAACCCACGTTCCTGAAGTTCCTTTATATTTTGAGTTACTGTAGGCAGACTCATATTTAAGGTATAAGCAATCTCCTGGATAGATATGGGTTCATGTTTGTAAAGAAAGTTATATATGGCATTTCTGTTTATTTTTTTAACCTCAATGCTATTTACCTTAGTTGCCATAATTTCAACCACCCAACTTTTATAAATGTCTTTTATTAATGTTAAT
>JAEYNY010000014.1 GCA_023412275.1 Bacillota bacterium | reverse complement strand
TTTTCGAGTTCCTTTACATGTTTATCACTGTTTACTTTTCAAAGTCCATAAAGCCTTCTTACGACTGCTTTGTAAGGTTTTTGCTGTTTGTTTTAACGCAATCAGCTTTATTATAATACCACGCTGTTTCAAGCATGTCAACACTTTTTTGTCAGAAGTTTTTGGTAATACTTATTACTTCAAAACTGTAAAATAAAGTATTTCCTGTTGTGACAGCTCGGTTATAATACCATGTTTGCTATCTGATTGTCAACACTTTTTATCACTTAAACTAAGAGATTATTTTTTAGTGTCTTCCTCGCCGACAGCTTGTTTAGTTTAACACCGGAATTGTTTAATTTCAACGTCTAATAATTCTGTATAAACCGGTAAATTTAATTTAGATATCCTTTTCTTTATTATTCACACTTTTGTCCAATGTTAATGCCTATTTACTAAGGTTTAAATCTACTTTATTAACTTCTTGTTTAAGGCTAATCATGTCCTGCTTATAGACATCTTTAAGTGATCTGTTATATATGATACTTGCAGGGTGGTATAAGGGAAAAATCTTATATACCTCTCCTGACAGATTACATTCATTTAATGTACCATGCATATCTCCAATTGAAATTCCAAAATTGTTTGTTATAGCTTTAAGCGGCACATTACCAAGGGTAACAATAATCTGTGGTTTTAATAAATGTATTTCTTTGTGGAGCCATATCTGATTTTCCTTTATATCCTTCATTGTTGCAGGTCTGTTAACTACCCTCTGTGTTTTGGGATTTAATCTTCCAAGTCTGTACTTTATTGCATTTGTTATATACAAATCGTCTCTGCTTATTTCTAATATTTCTATAAATTCATTGAGGTTTTTCCCTGCTGCACCTACAAACGGCTTCCCTTGTTTAACTTCATCTTTGCCCGGTGCTTCTCCGATTATAACAATAGGACTGTCAATACAACCACGGCCAAGCACTATTTCTTTATCTTTAAACTCTTGTACATATTCACAGCACAATTGTTCTAAGCTGTTTTGTATTGTATTCATAAACAAATTAGCCTCCGGACTCTTCACTTTCAAGTTGGTTTATTTTCTTTTTAACTTCCTTTATATCATTAAATAGTAATTCTTTTTTACTTTGATCTCTTAATAATGCTGCCGGATGAAATGTCGGCATAATCCAAAATTTCTTTCTTTCAATCCACTGTCCGCGTATTTGTGTAATTTTAATATCCCTGGCAACTACATATTTTGCCGCAGTACTTCCAAGGCATACAATTATACGGGGTCTTATCAAGGATACCTGATTTCTTAAATAGGGCAAACATTTTTCTGCTTCATCTTCATTTGGCACCCTATTATTGGGCGGCCTGCATTTCACTACGTTAGCAATATAGTATCCATCAGGTTTGAATTGCAAAGCTTCAAGTAATGTATCTAAAAGCTGTCCCGCCGGGCCAACGAAGGGTAATCCCTGCATATCCTCCTGCTCGCCCGGTCCTTCTCCTATGAACATTATCGGCGCACTTGGATTTCCTCTTCCTATCACTATATTTGTTCTGGTTCCGGCAAGGTCGCAATTTCTACAGTTAGCACAAGTAGAATTAAGCTGATCCCAGTTCAACAAATTAACTCATCCTTTTACAGTTTTTATAGTACAACTATATAACATTATAATCTATTATATAAAAATAGTCAGCCAGCCTTTTGTAACCATATTTCAAGATGGTTATCATAAGCCAACCGACTATTTAACTATAATATAACAAACTTTATTTTTTAAACCTTGAGCCTTGTTTTAAATCTCTCTACTGCTGCCTGTGTATTTTCCCTGCTTCCAAATGCAGTAAGTCTGAAATATCCCTGTCCGCTAGGCCCGAAACCTACTCCGGGAGTCCCTACAATATTAGCCTCACTTAAAAGCTTATCGAAAAACGCCCAAGAATCCATTTTATTTGGAGTCTGCATCCAGATATACGGTGCATTTACTCCTCCAAAGACCTTTATCCCAATGCTCTCTAAACCATTTTTTATGATTGCTGCATTTGATAAATAATATGATATTGTTTCTTTTACCTGCTTTTGGCCTTCTTCTGAATATACAGCCTCTGCACCACGCTGAACTATATAGGATACTCCATTGAACTTAGTTGCTTGTCTTCTGTACCAAAGTCTGTTGAGTCCAATTTCATTGCCATCGGTAGTATAGGCTTTCAATTCTTTTGGTATTACAATATATGCACATCTTGTGCCTGTAAATCCTGCAGTCTTCGAAAAGCTTCTGAATTCTATAGCTACTTCCTTTGCTCCTTCTATTTCGTATATACTGTGAGGAACATCCTTTTCGCTAATGAAAGCTTCATAGGCAGAGTCAAATAATATTATCGACTTGTTTTTTGCAGCATAATCTACCCAAACTTTTAACTGTTCCTTTGTGAGTGTGGTTCCTGTAGGATTATTTGGCAGACACAGGTATATAAGGTCTACTTTTTCTTTTGGTAGTTCCGGAACAAAACCGTTTTCAGACGTACATGGCAGATAGGTTACGTTAGTCCATTTTCCATCAATGTAGTCTCCTGTTCTTCCGGCCATAACGTTAGAGTCCACGTAAACAGGATAAACAGGGTCTGTAACTGCTATTCTTGAATTTAAACCGAAGAGTTCCTGAATATTTGCTGTATCACTTTTAGCACCATCGCTTACAAATACTTCATCAAATCCAATTGTGATTCCTCTTTTTTTATAATCATTCTCAACTATCTTATTTATGAGAAAATCGTATCCCTCATACTCAGGGTAGCCTTTGAAGGTTTCTATTCTGGACATATCGTCAACAGCCTTGTGCATTGCATCTATACATGCCATAGGAAGCGGACGAGTTACATCTCCGATACCAAGCCTTATAATATCCGCACTGGGGTTTTGTTCCTTAAATGCTGCAACTCTTTTACCAATTTCTGCAAATAAATAATTTCCAGGCAGTTTTAAATGATTTTCATTAACTATTGCCATTTTCTTATTCCTCTCTTCTATATAATATAAAATATTGTTCTTAGTTAGATTTCTATTTCTCCCTCAAATACCTTTTCCGCAGGACCTGTCATATACACGTGATTGTCCTTTTCGGACCATTCTATAAATAAGTCTCCACCAAGGAGTTTTATAGTGGCAGCTCTTTCAGATAAACCATTTAGTACTGAAGCTACAAGTACAGCGCTGGCACCTGTTCCGCAAGCAAGGGTCTCTCCTGCTCCCCTTTCCCATACTCTCATTTTCAAGGTAGTTCTGTCTATAACCTGAACAAATTCAGCATTTATCTTTCTTGGAAACAGTTTATGTGTTTCCATCTTGGGTCCCACTTCATATAAAGGAAAGTCTACAGTGTCATCTACATACGTTATGGCATGCGGATTACCCATGGATACGGCTGTGACCTTGTAGTTGTTACCGTCAATCTCTATACTCTCAGAAATAAATCTATCCTTGTCACTGTTAACAGGTATTTTTTTGGGCTCCAAAACAGGTTCACCCATATCGACTCTTACCTGTACTACTTTTCTATCTTCAATCTTTAAGTCAAGTACTTTTATTCCCGCTAAGGTTTCTATTGTTAGGTTCCTTTTGTCTGTAAGTCCATTATCAAATACATATTTCCCAACGCAGCGTATAGCATTTCCACACATTTCAGATTCTGAACCGTCTGAATTAAACATTCTCATTCTAAAGTCAGCTATATCTGATCTCATTATAAGTACCAACCCGTCTGATCCTA
Source organism: Bacillota bacterium (assembly GCA_023412275.1). Taxonomy (GTDB): domain Bacteria; phylum Bacillota; class Clostridia; order Acetivibrionales; family DSM-1351; genus Ruminiclostridium. Next base: position 2,561 of record JAEYNY010000014.1, on the reverse strand, counting down.
TTCCAAAATGTCTGTCGCTTACTCTTTTTGAAACTGCTGATGGATCTGCAATTATATTTTTCGTGCAATCCACATATATATAGTCATTCCCAAGTCCCTGCATTTTTGTAAATTTCATTTCATTTTCTCCTTTCACCAAACTCACAATAATCTTATGTAAATCGAATCATTTACTTTATTAATTTAACTTGTTCATATTATAACATACCTTTTAAGTTTTACAACGAAATCAATGCTTATACTCTAACAACTATTATTTGTATTGTTTTACATACTATAATATAATTATGGTAAAACTTTTCAAATAAACCGTAATTGGAGGCATACTCTTGAAAACGTATTTTAAGAATTTTTCTGATTTTTTTTCACATGTTAAAATGCCCGGCTTTGCGACAATGATGTTGAGTGTAATCTTTTTATTTCTTGTTGGTATAGGAATATGGGGTTTTCTAAGAATCCGCAATATTCAAAAAGGTAATCTGATAATTACCGAATACGGATTACTAAACGATGAAAAAGAAAAAAAGCCTTTGATTAAGCTTATTAAAAAAGATTATATTATTATGATTGTAATGACTTTACTATATGCGATTCCGGCAATATACAATCTGGGAGGATTTAAGATACCTGAGACGCCATGGGCTCCCGCTAATACAAATGACGGGTTTGTTGTAGATCTCGGACGTGAAGTAGAAGTTACAAAAGTTATGCTTTATCAGGGATATAATGAAGAAAAATATGACGGTACCAAGTTTAATATCAAATTTCTTAATTCCAACGGTACATATTCAACTTCTGAGGCTCTTGAGAAATCGGGCTTTTTTTCATGGAAGGTATCTACCAAGGAATTTAAGACAAGTAAAATTCAGATTATTGCTGATAAACCCGGTGCTGCAATTAACGAACTTGCTGTATTTGAGAAAGGTTCAAATAAGCCTTTCAAAGTTAAAAACATAACACCAGTTGATCCATTAATAAAAAATACTATAAAAAGTCCTGACAGAAAAGCTTATAAGTTAAGTAATCTTCTTGACGAACAAGATAGAGTTGATTTTTATACTTTATCATCCACTAACACCTATTTCGATGAAGTATTTTATCCGAGGACTGCCCTTGATTTCATTTATAAAGTCCATCCCTTTGAAAGAACACATCCACCTCTGGGAAAATATTTCGTTATGATTGGTATGCTTATTTTTGGAGTAAACCCATTTGGTTGGAGAATTATCGGTACATTATTTGGAGTAGCTATGATTCCTCTCATGTACCTGTTTGGTTATAAAATTTTCAAAAATAGATTTCTTGCATTTTGCACAGCATTTTTAATGATGTTTGATTTTATGCATTTTGTTCAAACCAGGATATCTACAATAGATGTCTATGTTACCTTCTTTGTTATTTTAATGTACTACTACATTTACGACTACTTTGTCAAAAAGTCATACAAAGCAGGCTTTAAGAAGTCACTTATACCACTTTTTCTCTGCGGCCTGATATTTGGTATAGGTATTGCAACTAAATGGATAGCAATGTACGCTGCAGTGGGGATTTTCCTTATACTTGTTATTGCAAAGCTCGATGAGATTGTTTATTACATGGCATATAAAAAGAGTGGTCTTTCATCTGATTTATTCAGCAAATTCTGGAGTAAGTACTTTTTTAAAACTGCGTTATTTTGTATTCTATTTTTTATTATAATACCAGGCATCATTTATTTTGCCTCTTATACATCCATAATGCAGGTACCTGAAAATGGTATAAAAGAGTTTTTTAATAATCAATCATATATGTATAGTTTCCACAACGATTTGCATGCTAAACACAGTTATTCTTCACAGTGGTTTGAATGGCCCGTAATGACTAAGCCTATATGGTATTACGGTTCAAAATCACTTGCAGCCGAAAATTTAACTTCCAGTATTATTTGTATGGGAAATCCGTTAATCTGGTGGATAAGCATACCGTCACTAATTACAGGAATAATTGTCGCAATTAAAAGAAAAGACAAATATATGTTGGTTCCTATTTTCGGTGCTTTATTTCAGTATATTCCTTGGATGGTAGTGCGTAGAATGGCATTTATATATCATTACTTTTCTGTTGTTCCTTTTCTTATAATTGTCATTGTATACTTAATCAAAGTATTCATGGAGCTTGGAGGCAATACAAAAAAGATTGTATATATTTATCTAGCATTGACAGCCATAATATTTATTATGTATTTTCCAATCTTATCAGGTATGATTGTGCCCAGATGGTACGCAAGTATGCTGCAACTGTTCCCTGGTTGGAGTTTCAGGTATTAATCTAACGCTAGAAAAGTAGTAAGTATATTTTTCATAAATATGCTTACTACTTTTTTATTTACAGGTATAATTTATATTTAAACAAAATAAAAAGCCCTGCACACAGCTTCAATAGCGAATGCACAAGACTTTGTGGTGGAGGGAGATGGATTCGAACCATCGAAGTCAGAGACAACAGATTTACAGTCTGCCCCCTTTGGCCACTCGGGAACCCCTCCATATGGAGCTGGCGGACGGAATCGAACCCCCGACCTG